>JAUNNC010000148.1 GCA_030531585.1 Eubacteriales bacterium
AAGCACCGGCGGCAGCGCGGGCGGCCTGATCGGCAGCATGACCGGCGGCAGCGTCACGGGCAGCTACAGCGGCGGCCATACCGACGGAAACGGCCGGTATTCCACGACAGACTGCAATGTGACCGGCGTGACCGCGGGCGGCCTGATCGGAACGTCCTCCGCCACGATCACGAAATGCTACTCCACCTGCTCGGCCAAGGGTACAAGCGCCGCGGGCGGCCTGATCGGCAATTCCGGCGGCAGCACGGTCTCGCACTGCTATGCGACGGGGCTTGTGGACGCGCCGGACGGCAGCGCCGGGGCTCTCGTCGGTTCGGGCACGGTTACCGACAACGGCGGCAACAAGTACCTTTGGATCATCAACCAGGATCAGGAGTGGCACAAAAAGGCTGCTGAACAGCTCAAACAGTCCGGCGGCGACGAAGCGCTGCTGTTTGCCGGCTTTGCGGGCGCTGTTGACGTCACGGCGAGTACGGACGCCTATAAAGATTTCTTTATCGGCTCCGATCCTGCCCGGCCCTACGACGCGAAGCTGATCGCAAGCTATAAGGGCGAGTACCCGATGCTCTCCATCAAGGGTCTGGACGGTTCGGTGGAATCCGGCGATTATGTCGCCGCCCACTACGGCGACTGGCCGATGCCGGAGACGCTTGTGATCAACAACTGATCCATAAGATCAATCAGAAACATACACCATCGCATGACCGCGCGCGGCGCGGTGAAGAATGAGGGATTGCTATGAAGACAGGCATCTTAAAATATAATAGAAAGGGTTCGGGCTTTGAGCTGAAACGGCTGGTGGCAATGCTGCTGGTCCTGGTTCAGTGCGCCTCGCTGGCCTTTGTCGGCGCGCCCGTGGCCTATGCGGAGGAAGAACCGCAGGATGCCCTTGTCGATACGCAATACGAAGAGCTGCCGGAGGAGCCGGAGCTTGAAGAGGACGAGCCGGAACCTGACCCGGACGAGCCGGAGTTTGAAGCGGAGGGCGGCACGCTGGAGGCGGAGCTCGGCGGGGACTTCGCCGTCTCCGTGATCTATGAGGCGGACGCCGGGATCCCGGCAGACGCAACCCTTGAGATCCGTGTGCCCGATTACTCGGAGGACGAGGCTGCGTCCTTCGAGGCGCGGATGCTAGAGGCGCTCTCCATCGGTGAAAACGACCATGTCTTTTCCGCGCAGCTTTTTGAACTGTACATCCTCGACGCGGAGGGCGAGCCGGTGCACCCGGCCTGCCCGGTTGAGGTTTGCATCCGCTTTCCCGGGGCGGACGGCTCTCTGGCGGAAACCTTTTCCGCTGTCGGTTTCGGCGGGGCGCCTGAGAATGCCACGGCGCTCGGCGCTTCTGGCTGGTCGGCGGAAGGCTGCATCCTGCGTTTTGATACACAGTCGTTCGGGCTGTTCGGCGTTTGCTCCTGGGTAAAGGAGCAGCTGGAGCTGCAGATGCAGGACAGGGAGATTTCTGTCTATGGCCCAACCTGCGCTGTGGTCAGCAGCGAGCCTCTGGCGTTTACGCCGAAAGAAGAAAACCGTTATGCGGAGGAAGCATTGTCCCTGCGCGCAAGCTCCGACGCACCTGATGGCGGGACCGCCCTCTGGGCAAGGATCCGGCTGAAGGATACCTATGATGCGGAGCAGGGCTATGTGCTGTACAGCCTCAGAGGCGGCGAGCTCTTCAAGCGTCTCCGTATCTCCGAAAACGAGGATGCGCTGATCCCCCTGAGAGGTGCGGACGGCTTTGCCCTGATCACGTTCGAACCGGAGACCCCGCTCTCCGGCGACGTCACGGTCATGCTGACGGGCGAGGAGCCGCGCGGCATTGTCGTGACTGCGGAGGACGTCTCGGACATGTATGCCGATTTTGACCTCTCCTCGCTCCTTGAGCCGGAAGAGAAGCTGGACTCGGCGTTCCTGCAGCATGCGCCGATTTTCGTGTTCTGGGCGCTGCAGATGGTTCAGGGCGCGCAGACTGTCCAGATCGTCGAGAACCCGGACAAGCCGGCCTATGAGCTGATCGGCGCCTATGATATCACCCTCACGCTGGACGATGAGGAGTTTCAGCCGGACGCGGACCACCCCATCCGGGTCAGCATTACGAATCCCGGTATCCGCGAGGATCGGGATCTACAGCTCTGGCATATCCATGATGACGACAGCAAGGAACGGATCACCGACTTTGAGGTCGTGGGGAATACCCTCAGCTTTGATGCGGCCGGCTTCTCCGTCTACCTGATCGTTGCGGAGAACGGCGGCCTTGTCACGCCGCAGTGCACCTTCACCTTCCACGTCCCGAATGATGAGGGCGGCTATACGGAGTATCCGTTCAGGGACGATCAGGGAAATACCGTATTCAAGCAGACGATCAAAAGCGGGGATGAGCTGATCGTCCCGCAGCCGGTGCCCGAAGAGAACATGAGCTTCGCCGGCTGGTATCAGGGCACGATTGTCAGCGGTGCCGTCGTACTGGAGGATGAGCCGTACGATTTCGACAACATCCAGATCACCGAGAACAGCGCGGTCGATCTGTATGCGGTCTTCAACGAATTCTCCGGCGTCCTGTTTTACGGTCAGTACGACGAGGCGTCCGGCACGTTCCCGCTGGCGTATACCCGTCGTGCGGAGCTGAGCGGAGGGACTGCGACGGTACAGATCAGCGACGTGCACGCCAGCTATACCAGATCGGACGACGAGACGGACATGGCCTTCTTCGGCTGGTCCTATACGCCGATCTCCACGCCGGGCGCGGAGCTTGACGATAACGGGGACCCGGTCGCCAGGATCGAGGGCGACAGCATCACCATTTCCGGGCAAACGAAGCTCTATCCGATCTTCAGACCGATTCACTGGCTGCGGTTCTATGCCGCCAAATCCGGCAAGGGCGCGGTCTATAACGCCCCCAGATACTATTACGTGGACGATGAGGTAACAACGCCTCTCCCGACGACCTCGCTTGCGGGCTACCATTTCGTCGGCTGGTACATCGGCAGCCTGTCCAGTGAGGCGGCCGACGTCGAACCAGTCGGGCCGGTCAAGTACGGCACCCAGCTCACGGATGAGAACGGGCAGCTCGTCCAGGAGGTGTCCTACGAGAGCGGCGTGGAAGTCCTGACGGGTCTGAAAATGTACATCCACAAGGACGTCACGATCTACGCAAAATGGGAGGCCGATCAGCAGGCCGACTACACGATCGCGATCTGGAAGCAGCTGGCCTCCGATGCGGACGGGCTCCCGGAGGGGGAGAAGCACTACGAGTATCTGGAGGGCTTTACACTCACCGGCGGCGTCGGAAGCACGGTCTCGGTGCCGGAGGAATACCGGCAGAGAGTGTATGCCGGCTACAGCTATGCCCGCTGCGACGACGACAAGACGGTTTTGGCCGACGGAAGCACGGTCCTGAACGTCTATTATGATAAGGACAGCGGCTACAGCCCGACCGGCTCCTATACGCTGAAGTTTGTGGATTCCTATACGGGCGATACCTTGGAAGAGATCCCGGCGCTTGCGTACGGGACGCCGCTTGCCGGGAAAACGCCCGCCAATCCGAGCTCTACCCGCCCGGGATATGAATTTTCCGACTGGTATCTGGACAACGCCTGCACCGTTTCGGCGAACCTGAGCGCCATGACCATGCCCGATCACGATCTGACGGTCTATGCGGGCTGGAAACTGATCTGGTATCTGGTCAAGATCGACCCGAACTACGGCGAGCTTGCGGGCGGCACCGGAAGCACCTGGTTTTGGCAGACGATCGAGGACGAGCCGATCGGCGAGTACACCTATGTCACGCGCAACTATGTCCCGTCCAGCTCCGGCTCCTACTACTATGTTAAGCACGACCTTGCATACTACAACGACGATCCCCCCGAGAATGCCGACAGAAAAACCTACTATACAACAGACCCCGGCGAGGCGACCGAGGACACGACCTTCGAGCGCGTGCCCGGCGTCTACACCTACGCGGGCTGGTATGAGGTGAAGAACGGCGCTGAGGAGAGCGAGCCGTACGATTTCAGCCAGAAGGTTAATCACGATACCACACTGAGGCTGCATTGGAAAAAGAACGGCGTCTACTATCTGGCATACAATGCTGCAGTCTCGCAGGACGGCTCCGCGACGATCAGCGGCACGGTAAACGGCCAGGCAGAGGAACTGATCGACGCGCCTTACGAGGACTATGCCGTGATCACGCTCGACCGTACCGCCGACCCGCCGAGCGGATATACCTTCATCGGCTGGCAGGTGCGCGGGGATGACAGCGGGATCGTATACAGGCCCGGGCAGGTCCTGACGCTCCGGGCCGATTGTGCCGTGCGGATCAGCGGCAAGGACATCGTCTATCTGGACGCCGTCTATGCCAAGCTCGGCACCGCAAGCGTCGTATACGACGCAAACGGCGGCACCGTGGCCGACAACGGCGTGGACTTCGGTAAGAGTTACAACGGCGAAGCCTGGGAGGACGCGGTCGGTACGGTCGACACGTCGGCCGGCACCGCGACGGTCTCGGGCCTGACGAACAACTCCAGATTCAAACTGAGCGACGGCAGAGGCTTCCATAAGGACGGCGGCGAGTTTCTCGGCTGGAGCAATCGCGCGGCCTATGATCCCGACGACCCCGGAGCCGTGTTCTTCCCGAAATCCGACACCAACGCGATCTACGGTGTGGATACGAACGACCCCAAGCTCTACGCGGTCTGGGGACTCAAGGTCACCTATCATCTGAATCAGACGGAGGCCGAGTGGGGCGCCGCCGGATGGGATGGCTACGACTATGATGCGGGCAGCAGGACCTATTCCCGCACGGTCTACGTAAACAATCCCGTTGAGGAACCCTCCGGCATTCCGGATTATACGGGCAGCGCCGCCCTCCTGTTCCGGTATTGGACGACGGCTTCCGACAGCAATACGGAATACGATTTCTCGCAGCCGGTGACGGGTGCGCTGGATCTTTACGGCTATTGGAGCGAACCGAACGTGATCCAGGCCCACGCGGTCGACGCGTC
>JAUNNC010000149.1 GCA_030531585.1 Eubacteriales bacterium
TACGCCGCCGAGGAGATCAAGAAGGCCATCGCCTTCGTCGAGGAGCACACCGGCGGGAAATGGGACTGGGATATGTATTTTGCCGCCGCCAAACGCGTCAACGATGCCACCCGCTGCCGCATCGCCCAGATGGAAATCAACTCCACGCCTTACCCGCAGTTCTTCGGCGCGGCGTTCAGCCTCTACAACGACACCAACTACATGGGCAACTCCGGCCGTGATCCGCAGTTCGTGAAGATCGACCACAAGCTGCTGGAGCTGGCGGAGCAGGGCTATAAGGCCAAGCGCATGTATGCCAAGGAGTACCGCCACCGCTGCATCGTCTGGGGCGTGCAGCCGCAGTACGTCATCGACATGCTCTATTGGATGGTCCAGTGCTGGGGCGTCGTGCCGCTGACCGATATGCTCTCCGTCATCAACACCGACATGATCGCCGATGAGGACACGCCCGAAAACCGTGAGCAGGCCTACCGCGACATGGCCATGCTCAACATGGAGATGATCATGCGCAACCACACCCACGGCGGCTACAAGGTGCTGCTCGACGACCTGTGGGACCTGTGCGAGAAGATGAACGCAGACATCGTCATGATGTGGGAGCACATGTCCTGCAAGGCCCTGACAGGCATGCACGGCATGTTCGAGGAGCAGGCGCGCGAGCGCGGCATCCATATCATGTGGGTCAGCCATGACCTGTGCGATCCGCGCGTGTTCACCCGTCAGGCCATCCGCGACCAGGTAAACAACTACATGCGCACCGTCATGCGCGAGGAGCCGCTCGATCCGTCGCTTGAGATCATCCCCGACAACGAGGCGTATTAAGGAGGGAACAGCGATATGAAGAAGTTCTTGCTGAGCATCCTGCTGAAGGTCCTGCTGGCAGGCCTGGCGTTCTTTGTCGTGACCTTCACGATCTATATGTTCAATCTCGATATGAAGGCCACCGCGCTGCTCGAGCCGCTGCTCGAAAAGTGGTACGATCATCAGGAGCACAAGCAGTATATCTGAGACCGAAACGCGCATAAGAGGAGGACCCCGGCGGGTCCTCCTCTTTGTCACATCTTTGGCTTTCCTTGACAAGCGGACAAGCGGCGGGTATGATGGGAGCATGCTGTAAAGCGGGAGGATGAAAGGGAAATGGATAAGCTCCGTGCCTTTCTCAAACGAAAGAACATCGTGTTTTCCGGCAGACGCTACGGGATCGACGCGCTCGGCGCCATGGCGCAGGGCCTGTTCTGCTCGCTGCTGATCGGGACCATCATCAAAACGCTCGGCGCGCAGCTCGGTGTGCCGTTTCTGGTCGATATCGGTGCCTATGCCATGGCCGTCTCGGGACCGGCGATGGCCGTCGCCATCGGTTACGCCCTGCAGGCGCCGCCCATGGTGCTGTTCTCGCTGGCCGCGGTCGGCTGGGCGGCCAACGCCGAGGGCGGCGCGGGGGGCCCGCTCGCGGTGCTGGTGATCGCTATCGTCGCCGCGGAGTGCGGCAAGGCCGTCAGCAAGGAGACCAAGGTCGACCTGCTCGTGACGCCCGCCGTGACGATCATCATCGGCGTCGCGCTCGCCAAGCTCATTGCCCCGCCGATCGGCACCGCGGCCTCGGCTTTCGGGCTTGTGATCGACAGGGCGACCAAGCTCCAGCCCTTCTGGATGGGCATTGCGGTATCCGTTCTCGTCGGGATCGCGCTGACGCTGCCGATCTCCTCGGCGGCGATCTGCGCCGTGCTCCAGCTGACCGGACTCGCGGGCGGCGCTGCTGTCGCGGGCTGCTGCGCACAGATGGTCGGCTTCGCCGTCATGAGCTTCCGGGAAAACCGCTGGGGCGGGCTTGTGTCGCAGGGACTCGGCACCTCGATGCTGCAGATGCCCAACATCATCCGCAATCCGCGCGTCTGGACCGCGCCCATCGTCTGCTCGGCGATTACCGGGCCGATCGCGACCTGCCTGTTCCATCTGGAGATGAACGGCGCGCCCATCAATTCCGGTATGGGCACCTGCGGGCTCTGCGGACAGATCGGCATCTGGACCGGCTGGGTCTCGCCGAGCGCCGAGGCCGCCGCCAAGGGCGCCGCCGCCATCACGCCGACGGGCTTCGACTGGCTGGGACTCGTGCTGATCTGCTTCGTGCTTCCGGCGCTGCTGTGCCCCGCCATCAACGGAGCGTGCCGCAGGCTCGGCTGGGTGAAGGACGGAGACCTCAAGCTGGACTGATATTCATCTGTTTATACTCAAGCGCGCGGAGGCAGACCGCGCGCTTTTTGTGCGATTGAAACAGTTTTACGCTTTTCGCCGTCTGTATACATGAAACTGCTTTCGGCGCATTCGCGTCGGGAAAGGGAAAGAACATGAGAAAAGCGCTGGCGTGGGTGCTGGTTCTGGCGCTGCTGCTCTGCGGCTGCGGAAAGACGGCGGAGAAAGAGAAGACGGCGGAGCAGGAGACGGTCGCCGGGGTGGACGCAAAGACCGGGGCATGGATCGGAAAGGGCGGATGCTGGAAGCTGTCAGGCGCCGACTACCCGAAAAGCTGCCAATTCAGCTTTCCCTACAAGGGCGAGCGCTGCTATGTCATCATGGACTGGATGGAGAACCGCATCCAGCTCGGCGAGCGGGAGCTGTGCTGCCCGGACGGCATGATCGGCGGCGCCGACGCGGGGGAGGACGGCATCTGGTACTGCCTTGAAAACCGGGGGGAGGACGGCAGCATGACCGAGACCATGATCCGGCTCGGCGACGCGGGGGAGGAGCGGGAGCGCATGGAGCTTAGCTTCCCGAAGGACTGCTTTCCCAGAGGCTTCGCCGTGACGGAGGACGGCTTCTGCTTCAACTGCTCCGACCGGCTGCGGATCGTGGATCGCAATGGCGCGCTTCTGCAGGACATCCCCCACGGAGAGTGGAGCGGAAAGCTGGTGAAGGGCGCCGACGGCGCGGTCTATTTCGTGGAGGAGCAGAAGACGGGCGGCGGCAGCCTCAGCCGGGTGAATCTGCAGACGCTGGCTCTGGAGCCGCTGCTCGACTACCCGACGGGGACGATTTGTTCCGGAGACGGCGACAGCCCGCTGCTGCTGATCCTCTCCGACGGGATCTATCATCTGCGGGAAAACGGCGAGAGTACGCCGCTGGTGATCTGGGAGGAATGCGGCCTTGCGCTCAGCGGCGTGCAAACGGTCGAGGCGGAGAGCGACGGCAGTTATGTTTTGTGCGGCTACAGCTTCGAGCCCCTGCGCATGAGCCCCTCGGAGCCCTCGGAGCTCAGGCCCCGGGTACGGCTGCGGCTTGCCGTCATGGGACAGTTCGGAGAGCTGCCGCGCGCAGTCGCGGCCTTCAACGCCCGCAGCGCAGCTTGCTGCGTCGAGCTCGTCGATCTCAGGGAGGGCGGCCTCTCGGAGGACGACGCGCTGACGCGCCTCAATACCCAAATCCTCGCAGGGGACGGTCCGGACATGATCGCCTTCGACGGCGGCCGCGGCCTGTCGCCCTTCCCGTACCTGCGCAAGGGGCTGCTGCGGGATCTGGAGGCGGATTTTCTGGCTGACGGAGAGATCGACCCGAAGGACCTCCTGATCGCGGAGCCGGTCAAGCGCGACTGCGGCGGCCTGTATCTGCTGTCCTCGGGCTTTGCGATGGAGACCCGCCTCGGCCTCCGGGAGACCTTCGGCGACGTCAGGGGCTGGAGCTTTGACGCGTATCTGACGCTCGCGCGCTCAACCCCCTCCGACCGCATGGTGATGTACAATCTGACGCGGGAGTATTTCCTGAACGAAAGCGCGGGGCGCTTCCTGCGCCGGGCCGTCAACTGGAAAAACGGCACCTGCGATCTGGATAACCCGGATTTCATCAAGCTGCTGGAGGCGGTGCGGGATGTGGTGGAGACGCCGGAGGACCCCAACAACATGGTGTTCGGGACGAACCTGATGGCGGGCGGCTATATGGCGACGGAGCTTGTGATGCTCAACCACGTTTCGGCGCTGGCGCGCAGCGTCCGGACCGTGGGAAAGCCGGTCAGCATCATCGGCTTCCCGACCCCGGACGGCAGCTGCGGCACCGACATGAGCATCTATCCGGTCGGCGTGCTCACAAGCTCCGCGCATCCGGCGGAATGCCTCGCCTTTCTGAAGGACTGGCTGCTGCATCCGAATCAGATCCCGGCGTATCGGCCCCTCTTTGAGGAGGAACTCAGAGAAGCGGGGCAGGCCGGAGCCGCGGCGGACAACGACCCGTTTTCCCAGAGGCTGGACCCGCCGCTCACCGAACAGGAGGCGCAGCAGCTGCGGGAGCTGATCGCCGCCGTCGAGCACACGACACTGGTCGACGAAAAGGCGATGAGCATCATCCGGGAAGAGACCGCGGCCTTCCTCGCCGGACAGCGCAGCGCGGAGGAGACCGCGCGGCTGATCCAGAGCCGGGTGAGTCTGTACGTCTCCGAACAGGCATAAAAAAGATCGCCATCCGTCGGATGGCGATTCTTTTTTAATCGGTGCGCATCTCGCGCATGAGCATCAGCAGCAGATCACTCACGCCCTGGGCGAGCTGGCTGGCCTTGCGGATGCGGACATAGGCGTGGCCGTAGATCGTGTGCACGTTTTCCAGATGGGTCGTGCTGCCGTGGAAGACGGCCCCGATGCGCACGCCGCGGCTCCTCAGCGCGCGGACCGCGGTCTGCGCGGCCTGTACGCCCGCCGCGCCCTCATACTCGCGGGGGAGGTTGAGCCCGGCGGCGGCGATGGGCGTGGAGTCGTTCGGGCTGGCGTCGGTCAGGACCAGGATAATGCGCTGCTTGCCGCGCATCACGGCATCGTCGTCCAGACGCCCCAGGGTCTCGATGGCGAGGGAATCCCGGTTCCAGCCGCCCGCGTAGTAGCGATACAGGCCACGGCAGTCCGACTGCGTCCAGCCCTTGAGGATCTCGAGCACCGTATAGCCGCGTATGGAGCGGAAGGCGGTGACCCGCACGGGGATGTGCACCTTCGCCAGACTCTTTGCGATGAT
>JAUNNC010000012.1:0-5416 GCA_030531585.1 Eubacteriales bacterium
TGACCTCATGCGCGTCAAAGGGCTTGGTGATGAAGTCCGCCGCGCCCAGCTGCAGGGCGCGCAGCTCCGCTTTCTTTTCGGCCGTCAGCACAATGACCGGCATGGATGCGAGCTCGGGGTCCTCATGCATCCTCCGGAGCACCTCGAAGCCGTCCATCACGGGCATCATCAGATCCAGCAGAACGATCGACAGCCTGTCCAGGTTGCCGTACATCTGCTCCAGCCCCTCCGCGCCGTTTTCGGCGTAGATCACATCGTAGTCGTCCTCCAGGATCATACCCAGAACGTCGCGGTTGATCTCCTGATCCTCCACGACCAGGACCAGATGGCGCCGGCGCAGCTGTTTTGAAGCTAGCATTCGCTTCCCCTCTCCTGTCTGTCCGCGGCGGGTCCCCCCGCGGACGATGTCAGCCTGCGAATCAATTCAAAAAGTTTATCCGTATCCACGGGTTTGGCAAGGTGGGCGTTCATCCCCGCCTGCAGCACGCTCTGCACGTCCTCCTCAAAGGCATTGGCCGTCAGAGCGATGATCGGGACCGTTTTCGCGTCCGGCCGGTCCAGCGCGCGGATGGTCCGCGCCGCGGTCAGGCCGTCCATCACGGGCATGCGCACGTCCATCAGGATCGCGTCATAACTCCCCGGAGGGCTGCCGGAGAAACGGTCCACGGCGAGCTGCCCGTTCTCGGCCCAGTCGGCCGCGACATCCTCCAGCTCCAGAAGATCCTTCAGGATTTCCGCGTTGACCTCCATATCCTCCGCAATCAGCACGCGCCTGCCCGCAAGCGATGACGGAGCCTCCGCCGCAGCCTCCGGGACCGGTACGGCCTGCGCGGCGCCCTCTGCCTGTTTGAGCGTGACGATGACCGTAAAGGTCGTACCGGCGCCCTTCCGGCTCTCGGCCAGGATCTCGCCGTTCATCATGTCGACGATGCTCTTGGTGATGGACATGCCCAGACCGCTGCCGCCGTAGCGGCTGGTCCGGGTCCCGTCCTCCTGCGAGAAGGGCTCGAAAATGTGGGCGAGAAACGTCTGCTCCATGCCGATGCCCGTGTCCTTCATCGTAAAGCGCAGGGTGGTCCGGTCGCCGAAGACGGCACCCCTTTCCGCCGTGAAGGTGACGCTGCCCGGGGCCGGGGTGAACTTGACGGCGTTGCCGAGAATGTTGATCAGCACCTGCTTGAGCTTCAGCGGATCGCCGATGAAGCGCTCCTGCGCGCCAAAGCCGCTGCGGAAGATATAGTCCAGCCCCTTCTCGTCGCATTGGGCGCGGATGATCTCATTGACCTGGTCCAGAAGCTCCGCGAGAGAGAAGGCCTCCGTCTTGAGCTCCATCCGCCTGGATTCGATCCGGCTCATGTCCAGGATGTCGTTGATCAGCCCCAGCAGGTGCCGGGCGCTCGCATCGATCTTTTCAAACTGCTCGCGCGCATGCGGCGGAAGCTCCGGCTCGCGCAGAGCGACGCTGTCGATGCCGATGATCGCATTCAGCGGCGTGCGGATCTCGTGGCTCATATTCGACAGAAAGCTGATCTTGGCCTTGTTGCTCTCCTCCGCGGCCAGAAGCCGGGCCTCAAGCTGGCCGTTGGCCTGGATCCGGTCGGTGACGCGCCGGAGCATCTCCACAACGATCGCGACAAAAACGCTGCCGAAAAACAGGATCCCCGCAATGACCCAGTCCGGATTGCCGAGCAGGCCGACCACGACATAGCCGAAGAAGAAGCCGATCAGGAGCACGAGAGGCGTGTAGAGGATCGTGCGCTCCCTGGCCCAGTCGCCCTTCTTCCTCACGTTTCCGGCAAAACGCGCATAGCGGACGATGTTCCGGACCATCAGGGCGGCGCCGAGAAATATCATACTGTAGATCAATATGCGCAGCATGCCATCTGTCCTTCCGGGATCATGACTCCGTATCTGCCGCGGCGGGCAGGTACATCGTCCCGCATTACAATCTTCCAATCTCTAACATATCATAAAACAGAGATGCCGTCTATAGGCAAACGCGCGTTTTCAGGCACAAAATGACGCAGCGCCGGCGCAGTCTGCGGCTGCGCCGGCCGCGTCTCGCCGCGCTCAGGCGCCGTCCACCTCCACGCCCCAGATCAGCACGCTGCGCTTCGCGTCCACCTGCAGGCGGTATACGTAGGTGGTCAGCGCGCTGTCCTCCCAGGGGCGGGCATAGCGGAAGGTCACGCTCGTAATCCCCTCCGACGCGCCGCGGATGCGGTACCACTGGACGCCGCCCGCGCCGACAATGCCGGGCTTGGCATCGCTGAAATACATCTCGTCCAGCTCCACGATCCCGGGCGTTTCGACCTCCGCCGTCCAGTTGTAGCCGGTCGTGGGATTGGACGGGAAGTAGAGGTCTACCGCGTTGGGGACAAAATCCGGCTCCGGCTCATAGTCCGGGGCGGGCTGTGCGGACGCGGCGGGCAGCTCCGCCGCGGGCGCTTCCGTCCCGGCGGGAGTCTCAAGCGCCGCCGGTCCCTCCGGCTCCGCCGCGGACGGCGTCTGCGGATGGGTCGGGCCGCTGCAGCCCGCGAGCAGGAACACAAACGCCAGTGCCGCAAGCATTCTTTTTTTCATATCCGATCTCTCCTCTATGTCGTCTTTTTGGCTCCGGTCGTATGGATGCGCGCCTGCAGCGCGTTCCACGCCAGCGACAGCAGGATCGTGAGCGCAAAGCAGGTCCCGATGAAGGCAGGGCTTCCGTCCGCAGGCAGACCCACATGGGCGAAAAGGCGTTTGCATGCCGTCAGAACGGGCCAGTGGATCAAGAAAGCGGAAGCGCTGATCCCGCCGAAGAAACGGGCCAGGCGGTTGTTCAGCACGGACAGCACGCCGCCCCGGTCGAGCGCCGTGAGGAAAACCAGCATCGCCGCCGCGGGCAGCGGCAGCACGGTCTTTTCCAGACCGAGTCTGCAGAGGAAGCCGACGTCCAGCGTATAGATGACGAAGGTCATCACGGCAAGGGCCAGGACCGCAGCCTCGGCCAAGGCGGCTCTGCGCCGCGGGATGGGCACAGACGCACAGGAAGGAAAGAGAAAGCCGAGGCAGCAGCCGATCAGATAGTCCCCCAGACGATAGGGTGGAGCGATATACAAAAACCACTCCCTCGCGTAGGAGGGGATCCATCTGTCCGCGGTCAGCGCGGCGGCGAACGAATAGGCGCAGTAGACCGCGCAGATGATCAGCATCGCCCTGAGCAGACCGCGCACGGAGAGGCGGCGCAGGGCAGTCAGAGCAGGCGGACTGACCGCATAGAAAAACATCAGGACCGACAGAAACCAGGCCGAGGTGTTGAAGGCAAAGTAGATCGAGCGGAACGGGGCCCACGCCTGCAGCAGCACGGCGTGCAGACCGAACGTGACGGCGACGTCCCGCATGCTTGTTCCGGGAAGCGCGTCCAGCCGCATCGAGCGGAGAAGCAGCGCCAGGAGGAAGAGCAGCGTGAGCATATACAGCGGGTAGAGCTTTCGGATGCGGCGCAGGGAAAAGCGCAGGCACCCGCTCAGAGAGCAGTCAAGCGGCCGCCCTCCGCTGCTGTGATAGGCGGTCAGAAAGCCGGAGAGGATAAAGAAAACGGAGATCGTCATGGCCCCGCGCGTCAGCACGCCGGAATGGCGGAGAAAGACGCCGAGGAAGGCGATCCCGCGCAGCGCCTGAAGGGAGGGGATATACTTGCCCCCCGTTTTTTTCTCTGTTCGTTCTGCCATCCCGGACCTCCTCACTCAGCCCTGTCGTGGCTTCAGTATAGCAGATTTCCGGCGGAACATCAAGCCGGAATCAGGCCGGGCACAGGAGCGGGGATTCCTGCGCTCCCGCCGTTTCGTGAAGACCGTTTTTTGCGATTGGCTCTTGAATCTGTGAAAAAGCGCAGTATAATTATTATGGTGATACTATGATAAGAATTCTTTTTTCCATCATATTTGTGGCCCTGATCCTGGCGCTGGGCAGCTGCGCGCAGATCGCCTTCCGCTCCCACAAGGCGATCGGACGCTCGGTGGCGCTGCTGCTCATCGGCCTGATCCCGCCGGTCATCGGCAATCTTATCATCATCTGCTCGACCTACAAGCTCGGCGCAGTGATCGGCTCCTACATCTATTTTCTGGGCATGGACCTGGCCGTGTTTGCGCTGCTGCGCTTCACCTTCGACTACTGCGCGATCTCCTGGCCGAACCGCTTCCTGCGCTGGCTGGTCGGCTTTCTGCTGATCGTGGATGTGGTGCAGCTGCTGCTCAACCCCGTCTTCCACCACGCCTTCGACAACGAGGCCATCCTTGTCGGCGGCGCGACCTATTACCGCCTGCTCCCCTTCCTCGGCCAGAGCTTCCACCGCATCGTGGACTACGGGATCTTCGCCGCCGCGCTGGTCATCTTCTTTCTCAAGACGCTCCGGTCCCCCCGCATCAACGCCGAGCGCTACTCCGTCATCCTCGCGGCGATGGTTTTCACCGGGCTCTGGCAGACCTTCTACATCTTCTCCCGGACCCCGATCGACCGCTCCATGATCGGCTTCGGCCGGGACGCCGCGGACGCGGGCGCGCTGTTCGAGCACGCGGATCAGGCCCTGTACGAGAGCAAGCGCAAGGGCCGCTGCCGCTTCACCTTCTATGCCGCGGCGGAGGCGATCTGAGCGGTATTTGAACCGTCGGCTTTTTACACATGGAAACGCCCCTGACGGGGCGTTTCCGTTTGCTTTGTTTGAATTGAAAGGTGGTTTTTGCATGGAGCAGCTTGTCGATCTCGTGCTGCTGTTTTTCGCTTATTCCTTCCTCGGCTGGTGCATCGAGGTGACGCTCAAGTATCAGGAGTTTCACCGCTTCATCAACCGCGGCTTTCTGACCGGCCCCATCCTGCCCATCTACGGCAGCGGCGCCGTGCTCATCACCGTGGCCGTGGGGCTGCTGTCCGGCTTTGAGTCCGGCTACGGCACGACCTTCGCCGTCTCGTTTGTCCTGTGCGGTGCGCTCGAATACCTGACCAGCTATTTTCTCGAAAAGCGCTTTCACGCGCGCTGGTGGGACTACAGCAAAAAGCCCATGAACCTGCACGGGCGGGTCTGGATCGGCAATCTGGTGCTGTTCGGCCTCGGCGGCGTGCTGATCGTCAAGCTCATCAACCCCGTGCTGCTGCCGCTCATCGGCCGCATCCCCCTGCGCGTGCGCGCGCTGGCGGCCGTCGTCCTCGTCACCGTCTTCTTCGCGGACTACCTCATGTCCCACTTCGTGATGAAGATGGTCAAGGACGGGGTCGACCGGAGCGTGGCAGACAACACCGAGGCCATCAGCCGGGAGATCCGCGTGCTGCTGAGCAACAAGACGGTCTTCCATCGCCGCTTCGCCGAGGCCTATCCGGAGGTCATCTACCGCACCGAGCGCATCAACGCGCGCATGGAGGCGATCCGCGCCGAGACCGA
>JAUNNC010000012.1:5426-19759 GCA_030531585.1 Eubacteriales bacterium
TGCAGGCGAAGCTCTCGGCCGAGACCGAACAGCTCGCCCAGAGCGTGGAGCCGAGCCTGCTGATCAAAAACTCCCTGCTGACTTCGCAGGACGCGCTGATTGCCTCGCTCTACGACGAGGCCTCGGCCACGGAGGAGCAGCGCGCGCTCATGCGGGAGATCGAGGAGAAAAAAGAGAGGCTTCGCAAGCGCTCGCTCCTGCGCGCCGTACACGAATAACGAAGAAATCCCGGGTCAAAGGACCCGGGATTTCGTTATGCTGTGGCTTTATTCCGCACGCTGCCAGAGCAGCATGCCGTCTTCAAAGCGTACCGCGAGCTTCCCGCCGTCCTTGAGCCAGGCGAGATAGCTGCGCACGGTGCTGCCGACCAGGACATACTGCTCGAAGTTCATGGTCAGGCCGTAGTCCCGGAACAGCCGCTGCAGGATCGCCTCGAAGCAGAGCGGCTCTTCGCAGACGCCGAGGATGCGCCCGGCGATCTCGTGCACCTTGTCGATGTTGATCTGGGCGAGCGGGGCGATGTCCCCGGTGACGGCAGCGTGGGACGGGACGAAGAGCTTCGCCTGCATGGTCTTGACCTTCTCCAGCGTGTCAAGGTAGGCCGCGACGTCGTAGATGAAGCCGATCTGGTACTTCTCGAGGGTCTCGCGGCTCGACAGGCAGTCGGCCAGAAAGACGACCCCGTCGCTTGTCCGATAACCCACCATATCGAAGAAGTGCCCGGGCAGGGGGATGCTCTCGAGGCCCTCCGGCAGGTTCTCCGGCGTCAGAAGCTCGGCCTCGCTCTCCTGCGCGAGCAGGAACTTGTGCCGCAGGTCCTTCGGCGGATAGGCGCCGTAGAGAAAGGCGGGCTCGAGGATCGGGTGGCGCGTGACGGCACAGTCGATCCCCGGGGCGTAGATCCTGCAGCCGGTCTGCCCCTGCAGATAGCGGTTGCCGCCGATGTGGTCGGCGTTGGCGTGGGTGTTGCAGATGGCCCGCAGCTTCCAGCCGTTTTTGTCCAGGAGCTGCCGCACCTTGCGCCCGGCGTCCTTGTCGTTGCCGCTGTCGATCAGGCAGACCTCGGTCTCGCTGAGGCGATAAAGTCCGATCTTGGCGGGGCTCTCGATGTAATAGCAGCGGTCGGTGAGCTGTACGAGTTCAAACATGCATCTCTTCTCCTTTCTCCTTCCCCTCGGGCAGCGTCTCCCAGAGCAGCTTCTCCGAGCGGGTCCTTGTCCCGTGGAAGTCGTCTTCAAAGTATTTGAAATGCGCCGCGCCGAGCTTCCGGTACAGCCTGCCCGCCCGCTCGTTGCCGCGGATGATGCACACGCTCATGCTCCGGCAGCCGTGCGCCGCCGCATACCCGGCGGCAGAGCGGATCAGGGCGGTGCCCACGCCCTTGCCGCGGGCGCTCTCCGCCACGTGCAGGGCCTCGAGATACAGGGTCTCCGACAGCTCCGCATCCGGCGCGCAGGCGGCGAAGCCCAGAAAGGCCCCGCCCTCGAACGCCGCCCAGACACGGTTTTCCGGTCCGTTCAGGAACGCGGCCCATTTCTCCCGGCAGTACGGCAGGCTCAGGCCGGAGACATAGTCCGGCAGCAGCTCCCGGTAGGTCGAAAGATGGTTGTGCAGATACAGCCCGGCGATCGCGTCCAGGTCCGCCGGGGAAGCAGGTCGGATCTCCATCGTGACCGTCTCCTTTCAGGGTTTTTCGTGTATTATGCGCTCTCGCGCAGTCGTCTGAGGATCAACTGCATCAGGTCCTCGGCGTTGTCGGGGAGACCGGCGGGTCCGGCCGTCTCCGCCTCCTCCGGGGCCGACGCCTCCGCGGGAGGCGTCTCGCCGTGCAGCCGCTGCAGGCCGTAGCGCAGCAGCTCCTCCGAGAAGGTCGCGCGCACCGTGGAATCCTCCGCGCCGAACTCCATGGCGAGCAGCGTGTGCGTCTCCCCGTCCTGCGCCTGCGCCTCCATCGCCGTGACGAGGCAGAGGCCGGACATGTTCGTGGTCCCGGTCTTGAGGCCCACGACGCCCGGGACGTTGTACAGGAGCGGATTGCTGTTGCCCACATCGGCGTTCAGCGTCTCGAGGTGCGCGGTTTTCAGCGAGGTGATGTCCGTCACCTCGGGCCAGGTGTGCAGCAGATGCGAGCAGAGCAGGAACATGTCCCGCGCCGTCATGCGGTTCTGGACCTTGGTCGCCGTGAGATCATCGGTGAATTTCGGCAGGCCGTGGCAGTTGTAGAAGACCGCCGCGTCCGACAGGCCGATCTCCCGCGCCTTGCGGTTCATCCGCTCGACGAAGGCCGCCTCGCTGCCGTCGAGGTGGACGGCCAGCGCCAGCGCGCACTCGTTGCTCGAGGGCAGGAGCATGCCGCGGATCAGGTCCTGTACGCCCGCGCTCTGGCCAGCGGTCATCGGGATCACCCCGTCCTGGGAGCGGGAGAGCGCGGCGGCTTCGGCCGGGATCGTGACGGTGTCCTCCAGCGTCATCTCCCCCGCCGCGGCCGCGTCCAGAATGCAGAGGACGGTCATCAGCTTGGTCGTGCTCGCGATCGGCACGCTCAGATCCGGCTCCCACGCGGCGTAGATCTCGCCCGTGTCCGCGTCGCCGACCAGCGCGCTGTGCACCTCGCAGTAAAAGCCCTCCTGCTCGAGGGTATCGAGGTCGATGGTAAACCGCCCGGCGGTGTCGAGCAGCATCCCGTCGGCGGAGACCCGCAGGTCGAGGTCCATGATCAGCGCGAGGTCCGTCACGCTCAGGTAGCAGTCCGTGACCCCGGAGGGGTTCACGGCGAGGAAGTTCGGATAACGGAGGGCGCGGTCGCCGTAATAGATCGGATTGACCAGAATGCCCGCCGTTGAGAAGACATACGCTCCGCCCGCCTGCGTCTGCGCGGGGAAGCCTTGCCCCTCGCCCCCGGCCGGCGTGTACGGCGCGCCCGGGACGATGTACACGCCGCCGTCCCGAAACGCCAGCGAAAAGCTCTTCGAAGTGCCGCTGAGCGCGTACGCGACGTCGCGCAGGGAGACGTAGCGGTTGTTGCCGTAGGTGTAGTGCAGGGTCTTGACGATCTGCGCCTCGCCGCCGTCCACGGAGAAGGGCAGGTTTTCCAGCAGCCTGTGCTCCGCGCTTGTCGCCGGCTGGGCCGCCGCCGCGGGAAACGAGAGCGGAAGCAGCAGCAAAACGAGCAGCAGCGCCGCGGCCGGTCTGATTTTACGCCGCATCGTCACGCGCATACACCTCCGTTCCGTCGCTCCCCGTCAGGACGAGAAGCCTGTCGCCGATCAGAAAATCCACGGGGCCGCCGCCCAGATCGATCCGTCCGTCCGCGATCGTCCACTTTCCGGACCCGGCCCAGCGTCCGCGCAGATCCTCCGGCGAGGGAAGAAGCTGCGGGCCGTAGGACGCGAAGTACGCCGACGACGACATGCCGAGCGCGTCCCGCATCAGCTGCTCGGCGTACTCGTCCGGGCCGCCCCCGCGGCCGGTGGCGGCGACGCGCAGGCGCAGAAGCTGCCTCGCCGACGCGGCCATGCCGTCGACCGCGGCAGCACGCGCGGCCTCATAGCTTGCCTCGTCCAGACTGCGCTCCCAGCTCCCGTCGCGCCGCAGCGTGAAAAGCACGTCGACATGCAGCGCCGGGAAGTACTCAGCCGCGGCGACCTGATCGCCCAGCTGCGCGTCCCGGAGCCAGCGCTCGGCCCGGGCGGCGGCGTAGTCCGTATAATCCAGCTCCATGCGCCAGCGGCCGACGACGGCGCGCGACGGGCTCTGCAGACGCTGCAGGATCAGGCAGGCCGTCAGGCCGAGCAGAAGCAGGAATACCAGAAACAGCACGAGCGCAAAGCGCCCGGAGCCGTTTTTTCTGCCTGTTTTCGCCATGGAATCCATCCCTTCGTCCGGGGCTCGCCCCGCGACGTTTTTGCTTATTATACCGAGTTTTCCCCGTTTTCGCAACCGATGTGTCAAAATGAGAAGCCGCCCGGGCGGGCGGCTTCTCTTGTGAGTATGGCTTACTCGAAATCGACGACGTTGGCCCAGCGCAGGAGGAAGTCGCGCTCCTCCAGGTTGCCCTTGACGGACTGCGAGGCCGCCACGATCGGCATCCACTTCTGCACGTAGCGCTTGTCGATATCGCTCCTCTGGCAGAACATGTCCAGATAGCGCTCGGCCAGGTCGGCCTCGCCGCGCAGGTGGAAGGTCAGGAAGCTGCGGGCCGCGTCGGCGGAGGCGTTGCCCTGGGTGGCGTGCGCCCAGTCGATGACGTAGAGCTCGCCCGAGGGGGTGCGGATGATGTTCGAGGGGCACAGGTCACCGTGGCAGAGCTTGTCGTGCGTGGGCAGGCCCTCCAGACGGATCAGCAGCTCGTAGCGGGTCACGGGGTCGAGGTCCGCCGAGAGGATCTTGCGGTTCATCTTGTCCTTGAGGCGGCTGAGCAGCGGGCTGCGCTTGGTGTGGATCAGCACTTGCGTGTCGACCATCATTTCCAGATAGCCCTCGGTGTTGGCGGGGTCGTCGCGCATCAGGTGGGAGAGGGTCTCGCCCTCGACGTACTCGGAGACGATGGCCCATTTGCCGTCGACGGTGGTGACCTCGAGGATCTTCGGCACGTTCAGGCCCAGATCCTCCACGCGGGCCTGGTTGAGAGACTCGTTGAGGATGTCCGCCTTGGAGAAGCTGCGGTTGAAGACCTTGACGCAGCGATCCCCGTCGCGGTAGATGACCTTGTTTTTTCTTTCAGCGATCACGGTTTCCAGATTCATGGCTTACTCTCCCTTCAGCTGGCTCTCGTCGGGCTTGGCGGTCTCCGTAAACTGCCTGCCGTAGTAGGCGTTGAGGTACATCTGCTTGATCTCGCTCATCAGCGGGTAGCGCGGGTTGGCGCCCGTGCACTGGTCGTCGAAGGCCTGCTCGGTCATCGCGTCGAGGCTCGCGAGGAAGGCCTCTTCGTCCGGGACGTAGTCGCGGATCGTGGGCTTGATGCCGATCGTGGCCTTGAGCTCGTCGATCTTCGCGATCAGGGCCTCGACCCTCTCGGCGTCGGTCGTGCCGCCGCAGCCCAGCGCGTCGGCGACCTCGGCGTAGCGGGCCATGGTGTGCGGGTGGTCGTACTGCGGGAAGGTGCCCATCTTCGTCGGCGCGTCGCAGGCGTTGAAGCGGATCACCTCGTCCATCATCAGGGCGTTGGCGAGACCGTGGGCGATGTGGTGGAAGGCGCCGAGCTTGTGGGCCATCGAGTGCATCACGCCGAGGAAGGCGTTGGCGAAGGCCATGCCCGCCATTGTGGCGGCGTTGGCGACCTTCTCGCGGGCCTCGACGTCGCCGCCGTCGGCGTAAGCGCGGGGCAGATACTTGAACAGGCTCTTGAGCGCCTGCAGCGCGAGGCCGTCGGTGTACTCGGTCGCCATGACGGCGGCGTAAGCCTCGAGCGCGTGGGACACCGCGTCGATGCCGGAGGAGGCGGTCAGGCCCCTGGGCGCGGTCATGTGGTAATCCACGTCCACGATGGCCATGTTGGGCATCAGCTCGTAGTCGGCCAGGGGGTACTTGATGCCGGTACTCTCGTCGGTGATGACGGCGAAGGGCGTGGCCTCGCTGCCGGTGCCGGCGGAGGTGGGGACGGCGATGAAGTAGGCCTTTTCGCCCATCTTCGGGAACTTGTAGATGCGCTTGCGGATGTCGCAGAAGCGCATGGCCATGTCGGCGAAATCGGCCTCGGGATGCTCATAGAGCACCCACATGATCTTGGCCGCGTCCATTGGCGAGCCGCCGCCGATGGCAATGATGACGTCGGGCTTGAAGACGCTCATCTGCGCCGCGCCCGCTCTGGCGCAGGCCAGGGTCGGGTCGTTGGGCACGTCGAAGAAGCAGGTGTACTGGATGCCGAGCTGCGTGAGCCGATCCATGACGGGCTGGGCCGCGCCGGTCTTGTACAGATGCGGGCCGGTGACGAGGAAGGCGCGCTTTTTGCCCATCTCGGCCAGATCCCCGAGCGCGACGGGCAGGCAGCCCTTCTTGATATAGATCTTCTCCGGGGCGCGGAACCAGAGCATGTTCTCCCTTCTTTCCACAACGGTCTTGATGTTCAGCAGGTGCTTGACGCCGACGTTCTCCGACACGGAGTTGCCGCCCCAGGAGCCGCAGCCCAGCGTGAGGGACGGCGTCATGGCGAAGTTGTACAGGTCGCCGAGGCCGCCGTGCGAGGAGGGGGTGTTGACCACGATGCGGCAGGTCTTCATGCGCGCCTGGAAGGCGGCCAGCTTGTCCTGCGCCGTCGCGGTGTTGAGGTAAATGGACGAGGTGTGGCCGAGGCCGCCGTCCTCGATGAGCTGCGCGGCCTTGTCCAGCGCGTCGGCAAAGTCGGCGGCGCGGTACATCGCCAGCACCGGCGAGAGCTTCTCGTGCGCAAACTCCTCGCTCAGATCCACGGACTCGACCTCGCCGATGAGGATCTTGGTCCCCGCGGGGACCTCGACCCCGGCAAGGGCGGCGATCTTCGCGGCCGGCTGGCCGACGATGGCGGCGTTCAGGGAGCCGTTGATGAGGATGGTCTTGCGGACCTTGTCCAGCTCTTCGCCCTTGAGGAAGTAACAGCCGCGGGCCGCAAACTCTCTCTTCACGGCCTCGTACACGCCGTCGAGCACGACGACGGACTGCTCGGACGCGCAGATCATGCCGTTGTCGAAGGTCTTGGAGTGGATAACCGAGTTGACCGCCAGCAGGACGTCCGCCGTGTCGTCGATGACGGCGGGGGTGTTGCCGGCGCCGACGCCCAGCGCGGGCGTGCCGGAGGAGTAGGCCGCGTTGACCATGCTCGGTCCGCCGGTCGCGAGGATGATGTCGGACTCCTTCATCAGATACCGGGTCATTTCCCGCGAGGGGACGCTGATCCAGCCGATGATGTCCTCGGGCGCGCCGGCGGCCACGGCGGCCTCCAGCACGATCTTCGCCGCCGCCGCGGTGC
This sequence comes from Eubacteriales bacterium, assembly GCA_030531585.1. Classification (GTDB taxonomy): domain Bacteria; phylum Bacillota; class Clostridia; order Oscillospirales; family Oscillospiraceae; genus Limivicinus. The sequence continues at coordinate 12,373 of JAUNNC010000012.1, forward strand.
TGCTCTTGGCGCGGTGGTGCGGGCTGATGATGATGCCGTTGCGGGTCTTGAGGGCAAGCAGGGTCTTGAAAATCGCGGTGGAGGTGGGGTTCGTGGTCGGGATGATGGCACAGATCAGGCCCAGAGGCTCGGCGATCTTCCGCATGCCGTAGGCCTTGTTCTCCTCGATCACGCCGCAGGTCTTCGTGTCGCGGTAGGCGTTGTAAATATACTCGGCGGCAAAGTGGTTCTTGATGACCTTGTCCTCCACGATGCCCATGCCGGTCTCCGCCACGGCGGCCTTCGCCAGCTCGACGCGGGCCTTGTTCGCAGCGGTGGCGGCGGCCAGGAAGATCCTGTCCACCTGCTCCTGAGTGTACTGCGCGTAGAGCTTCTGCGCCGCTTTGACGCGCGCGATCTCTTCGCCCAGACTGTCAAGGGTGTCTACAACGGGATATTCTCTGCTCAAGATGTTTCGCTCCCTTCAGCGTCTGTGGTTTTCTTTCGGTTCGTCATGAATTTAACATATTGGACAACACTTTGCAATTGTCATTATAGCCGAACAATTCTGTTCCGAAACAGAGAAAACCGATTCCGTTTGTGCATAATCCCGGACGCCGCGTCGAGGCGGGCACGTTTCGGATTTCCACCCCGGCGGGTTGCGCCCGCAAAGGTCGGGCTTGATTATTCTCCCCGCTTGTACTATGTTCATAATAGAACATGCCCGTCCCCGCAGGGCGGGCAGGAACGGATATAACTGTCTGAGGAGGGCAGCACCGCGTATGAACGTATTTGACATCATCGGGCCCGTCATGATCGGCCCGTCCAGCTCCCACACGGCGGGCGCCGTGCGCATCGGCCGCGTGGTCAACAAGCTGATGGACGGCCAGACGCCGGAGAAGCTGGAGCTCATCCTGTCCGGCTCCTTTGCCCAGACCTACCGCGGGCACGGGACAGACCGCGCCCTGCTGGCCGGGGTGATGGGCTTTCACAGCTATTCCGAGGAGATCCGCGACGCGCTGAAGATCGCGGACCGGAAAGGCATCCGCTATGAGTTCATCAAGCGGGACCTGCCCGGCGCGCATCCCAATACCGCCCGCATCCTCTACACTCTGGCCGACGGCTCCTCCGGCTCGGTGCAGGCGGCCAGCGTCGGCGGCGGCAACATCCGCGTCGATCTGATCAACGACATGCACGTGGATTTCAGCGGCGACAGCAATACCCTGCTGGTCATGCATCTGGACCGCCCCGGCGTGATCGCCGCGGTCACGAACCTGATGCGCGAGGAGTACGCCGACCTGAACATCTGCAACTTCCACCTGTCGCGCGAGCAGCGGGGCGGCAACGCCATCATGACCATCGAGATCGACAACATGCCCCCCGCAGAGCTGATCGGAGACATCCGCAAGCTGGAGCACGTCACCAACGCGCTGCTGATCCGGCGGCTGTGACGCAAGACGGAAGAGAGGGTACAGGATGCTTAAATATCAATCCATTCAGGAGCTGGTGAGCGCCGCGGAGGAACGCGGGCTCAAGATCAGCGAGCTCGTGCTGCGCGACCAGGCCGAGGCCATGGATCAGACGCAGGAGACGCTCTATGAGCGCATGCGCAAAAGCTTCGAGGTCATGCGCGACTCCGTCGCCGCGGGGCAGAAGAAGGAGCTGCGCTCCATGTCCGGCCTCACCGGCGGCGAGGGCTTTCTCATGAAGCAGTATGTCGAGAGCCGCAGCGGCGGCCTCTGCGGCAGCTTTCTGTCGGGGGCGATCGCGCGGGCCCTGGCGGTAGCCGGGTGCAACGCCTCCATGGGCCGCATCGTCGCCGCCCCCACCGCGGGCAGCTGCGGCATCCTGCCCGGCTGCCTGGTCTCCCTGTACGAGGAGCGCGGCGTTCCCGAGCGGGACATCGTCATGTCCATCTTCACGGCCGGGGCCTTCGGGATGGTCATCGCCGCCAAAGCCAGCATCGCCGGGGCGGAGGGAGGCTGTCAGGCCGAGTGCGGCAGCGCCGCGGGCATGGCCGCGGCGGCGCTGGTCGAGCTCATGGGGGGCACGCCCTCCCAGTGTGCCGACGCCTGCGCCATCGCCGTCGCCAACCAGCTCGGTCTGGTCTGCGATCCCGTGGCGGGGCTGGTGGAGATCCCCTGCATCAAGCGCAACGTCTCCGGGCTGATGATCGCCTTCTCCAGCGCGGATCTGGCGCTGGCGGGCGTGGGGCCGAAGATCCCCGCCGACGAGTGCCTCGACGCCATGCGCGAGGTCGGCGCCGCCCTGCCGGCCGCTCTCCGCGAGACGGCGGGGGGCGGCCTCGCCGCCACACCGACCGGGCAGCGGCTGCGCGAGCAGGTCTTCGGGAAGTAGCGCCGTTAAAGTTATGTAAACCGAAAATGTCAGTGGGAAGCCCGCAGGCGGCATGAACCTGCGGGCTTCCCGTCGATTTGCGTTCTTTTATGGGGCTCTTTTATAAATGTCGGGGCAGCAAGGCCGAGAGGCTGAGCTGCGCCCGACATTTATTTCTGAACCTTTTTTATTCAGTGACGGCCCAGACGCGGCAGGGCAGGCCTGTCGCGCCCTCGAAGCGCGGCCAGGCGGCGAACAGGATCGCGCCGGCGGGCGCAACCTGATCCAGGTTGCACAGCACCTCCACCTGCAGCTTGCCCTGCTCGAGGACATAGCGCTCGCAGGCGAGATCGCCGGCCTTCGCTGCCTCCGCGGAGGCGTCCGTATCCAGCGCCTCGTGGCCGTTGGCCGCGGCGTTTCGTACCTCGTAAATATACTTCAGCGCCTCCAGCGACCAGCCGGGGAAGTTCTCGCTCCCGTCCTCAGCAATGCCGGACAGGGCGTTCATGTCGGGCCAGTGCTTCGACCAGTCCGTGCGCAGGGCCACGAAGGCGCCGTCCGGGATCGCGCCGTACTTCGCCTCGTAGGCCTTGATATCCTCCGGCGTGACCGCATAGTGCACATCCTGCGCCACCTTGTCGGTGATGTCGATCACGCACAGCGGGAACATCATGCTCTCCGCGCCGAAGGCCTCGGAAAGCGGCGCGTCCTTCACGAAGTGGCCCGGAAAATCAATATGGGTGCCGAACTGCCCGGGGAATTTGAAGGTCTGAATCAGGCATTCCAGCATGGGATTGCCCCAGTCGAAGACCACCCGGCCGAGCTCGACCGAGCCCTCCGGGATCCCGGCCCAGAACGGGCTGTCGTTGTTCATCGAGTGGGAAAGCTCGACCAGACGGTATTGCTTGAATTCGTCCAGCATGTTCCAAAGCTTGTACATTTGAAGCGCCTCCTGTCAAGTGTTGCCGCCCCTGCCCTCCGACAGGGCGCGGGATTCTCCTTACAGCTTCTTTTTCAGCGTCAGGATGTTCCGGCCGTCGCGGTATTCGTAGCTCACCTCGTCCATCAGCTTCTTCGTCATGAAGATGCCGAGGCCGCCGATCTCGCGCGCCTCCACCGGGAGCGTCACGTCCGGGTCTTCCCTGGCCAGCGGGTTGTAGGGCACGCCGCGATCCGCAAAGGTGATGACCGCGGCGGGAGGCTTTCCGGAGATCTCCACGCGCACGGCGGCCTTGCCGCGCCCCTTGCCATAGGCATAGTGCGCGATGTTGACAAAGATCTCCTCTACGACGACGCCGATCTGCATCAGCGTTTTCATGGGGCATGCCGCCTCTTCAAGCAGCTCCTCCACGAAGGACTGCACCTTCGGCAGGTTCTCCGGCAGGGCTTCCAGCACCAGCTCCCGGGGAAGGATGCCGCTGTCCTTTTCACCCATTGTCTGTGTTCACCCGTTCTTTCTCCGATACACCGGACCGTCAAGCCGATTTCCGCCGCCCTGAACAGGCTCTCCGAAGCCCGCCCCGTCGGCGGCGGGCCCTCGTTCGGAGGCGGCGCCTTACTCGATGGTCAGAATGTCCGAGAAGCCGGTGACCTCGAAGATCTCCATGATGCTCTCATTCACATGGATGACCTTCATCGAGCCCTGCCTGGACATCTGCTTCTGTGCCGCAAGCAGCACGCGCAGACCGGCCGAAGAGATGTAATCCAGCTTCTCCATGTCGATCACGAGCTGCTCCACGCCGTTCAGGCTGGCCTTCAGCTCCGTCTCCAGCTGGGGCGCGGTGGTGGTATCCAGACGGCCCTCGAGGGCGATGGTCAGGGACTGGTTATTCTGTGTTTTTACGATGTTCATGGTTCGACTCTCCTTTATTCCTTGAAAGGCACAACGGTTTCGGGCGGGCAGGGACACGCCCTCTCCCGCGCCGGGCGCTGCCGTCCGTCGGAACGGCATTTCTGCTTTATTATACACGCCAATGCTCCCGGAAACAAGTCCTTTGATTGCCAGTTTACCGGAAAACATTCGGGGCGTCCGTCGATCTCATGTCCCCCCGGACGGATGACCTCCCCCGTCAGCCGCTTTCGTCCTGATTGGCGATATGCCAGCGCAGGCTCTTGAAGAGCAGATCCGAATCCACCGGCTTGGAGAGGTGCTCGTTCATCCCCGCCTCCAGAGAATTGCGCACGTCCTCCTCAAAGGCGTTCGCGGTCAAGGCCAGGATGGGTGTACGGTTTTCGCGTCCGGCCGGTCCAGGGAGCGGATCCTCCGCGCGGATTCCAGCCCGTCCATCACAGGCATGCGCAGATCCATCAGGATCGCGTCATAGCTGTGCTCCGGCTTTTCGGAGAACATCTCGACCGCAATCCTGCCGTTTTCCGCCCAGTCGGACGTCATGCCCTCCATCTCCAGAAGATCGGCCACGATCTCCGCGTTCAGCTCCATATCCTCGACGATCAGGATATGCCTGCCTTCGAGGATGTCGGTTTGCTCCGCGGTAAACGACACGGTCCCCGGCGGGATCGTGTACTTTGCCGCGTTGCCGAGAACGTTGATCAAAACCCTTTTGACGTTCAATTCATCGCCGACATAAAAGTCGTCCAGCTTGCCGACAAAGCTGCTCCGGTATGCCAGACCCTTTTCGTCGCAGTGGTTCTGGATGATCGCATTGACCAGCTCGATGGTGTCGCGGAGCGAAAACGGCTCTTCATGCAGCGCAAGCGTCCCCTCGTCGATCCGGTTCATGTCGAGGATGTTGTTGATCAGCTCCAGCAGGTGCCGCGCGCTGATACCGATCTTTTCGGCCTGTTCATGCACCTCCTCCGGAAGCGCCGGGTTTTTGAGGAGCAGGGTATCCAGACCGATGATCGCGTTCAGCGGGGTGCGCATCTCATGGCTCATGCTGGAGAGGAAGTTGCTCTTGGCCCTGTTGGCGGCGTTGGCGGCTGCGACCGCCTCCCGGAGCGTCTTCTGGGCGACCATCTCATTGCGCACCACGGCGTCCACGTCCCGGAAGCCGACGGCGATGCCTGTCCTTCCGCCGTCCAGATCCAGCTTCACGAACTCCAGCCGGTAGTAGCGGCTCTCCGTATCAAAGAGCCGGCGAAGAAGCCGCGCATCGCGCTGACCCATCAGGATCATTCGGAAGCGAACAAGCCGAGGGCGCTGCGGCAAAAGCCGCGGCGCCCTGCGTCGTTTTTTCGATATCAGGCGAATTTGTCGTAGACCTTGTCCTTGAGCATCGCCGCGCAGGCGGCCACGGACAGATAGGCCTTCTCCGGCAGATCGCTGCGCGAGGTGATGGCAATGGGGATGCGGGCACCGGCCAGAACGCCGCCGCCCATGGCGCCCGCGTTGTGCTCGAGCACCTTGACCAGGAGGTTGCCGGACATGAGATTCGGCACCACGACGCCGTCGAACTCCCCGCAGTAGGGGCAGTCGAAGTTCTTCAGGCGGGCGGCCTCCTTGCTGATGATGAGGTCGTACGAGATCGGGCCGACGAGATTGCAGTCGGCAATGGGCTCCTTCTGATGTTTGCGCACGATGGTCTGGTCCTCGACGGTGTCGCGCATGTGGAAGCTCGGCGTCTCCACCATGGCGAGCAGGGCGATGTTGGGCTTTTCGATCCCGAAGGATTTGAGCACCTGCACCATGTTCCGGGCGACCTCGACGCGGGCGTCGGCGCTCGGGTCGATGAGCAGCGTGACGTCGGAGATCGCAAGGATCCGGTCATAGCCGGGGATCTTCAGCATGACGATGTCGGTGACCAGCGCGTCCTTGACGAGCAGGTGGTTGGCCTTGTTCAGCACGGGCATCAGAAAATCCCGGGTCTGGGTGTTGCCGCGCATCAGCACGTCCGCCTTGCCAGCGTTGATCATCTCGATGGCGAAGCGCACCGGGCTGGTGCCGTCCGCCACGGGCTGGATATCATACTTGCGGTCCTGGCAGCCGATCTTCTCCAGCACGGCGCGGATCTTCTCATAGTTGCCGACGAGGACGGGCTTGACCCAGCCCTCGCTCTCGGCCTCGAACAGGCCGGTCAGGATATTCTCCGCATCCGCGCCCGCAACGGCGACGCGCATCGGATGGTCGAGGCTTCTGGCCTTGTCGATGATGGCCTGAAACTCTTTTGCGTGCTCGCTCATACGTCTCCTCCTATGTCCGATCGTCTCGTCCCGCCCTGCCGGGACCGATACTGTTTTTTACACGGGAATATTGTATCACAGTGTGCCGTTTGCGCAAGAGGTTTTTCCGTTTTATTTCTTTTTTCGTCCGAAAACGCCGCGTCCGGCGTCGCCGTCGAGCTCGCCCATGGAGGCGGCGAACTGGCGCAGCAGCTCCTTCTGCGAGCCTGTCAGGTTTTTCGGGACCTTCACTGTGACGGACACAAACTGGTCGCCGCGTCCGGAGCCGCGCAGATAGGGGATGCCCTTGCCGCGCAGGCGGAAGACCGCGCCGGGCTGCGTCCCCTCGGGGATGGTGAGCTTGACCTTGCCGTCGAGCGTGGGGACCTCCACCTCGGCGCCGAGGACGGCCTGGGCGTAGCTGATCTCCTGCTCGAGCAGCACCGAGGTGCCGTCGCGCTCGAAGCGGGCGTGCGGACGCACGATGACGGACACCAGCAGGTCGCCCGCAGGGCCGCCGTTGGCCCCCGCGTTGCCGCCGCCGGGCTTGGAGATGGTCTGCCCGTCGTCGATGCCGGCGGGGACGTTGACCTCCACCTTATGCTGGCGGCGGATGCTGCCCATGCCCCGGCAGGTCTTGCAGGGCTGGTGGATGATCTTGCCGGTGCCGCGGCACTTGGAGCAGGGGGAGCTCGACTGCATGACGCCGAAGGGCGTGCGCTGGTTGACCGTGACATGGCCCGTGCCCTTGCAGTCCGGGCAGATCTCCGGCGTCGTGCCGGGGGCGCAGCCCGTGCCCTTGCATTCCGGGCAGCTCTCGATGCGCCCGACGGTGACCTCCTTCTTGCAGCCGAAGGCCGCCTCCTCGAAGCTGATGTTCAGCGTGGCGCGCAGGTTGTCGCCCTTGCGCGGCGCGTTCGGGTTGGTGCGCGTTCCGCCGCCGAAGCCGCCG
>JAUNNC010000012.1:19769-28984 GCA_030531585.1 Eubacteriales bacterium
AAGGAGACGGTCACATTGCTGCGGACACTGGAGCCCTGCTGGGGGCCGTTCCGCCGTCCGCCGCCGCCGAAAATGTCGCCAAAGCCCCCGCCGAAGCCGCCGCCGAACAGATCGTTGAGGATATCGGCGAAGCCGCCGAAGTCCGCGCTGCTGCTCTGGAAGCCGGAGGGGTCAAAGGCCGCGAAGCCGTACTGGTCGTATTTTGCGCGCTTATCCGGGTCGGAGAGCACCTCGTAGGCCTCGTTGGCCTCCTTGAAGCGCTCCTCGCAGGCCTTGTCGCCGGGATGCAGATCGGGGTGGTTTTCCTTGGTCAGCTTTCTGTATGCTTTTTTGATTTCATCCGCTGTGGCGTCCTTCTTGACGCCCAGCACCTCGTAATAGTCTCTTTTTTCGGCCATGAGGGCCTCCTTTTAACTTCTCGAACACGAAACGCTGTTTCGTGTCCGAGAATGAACTCGCGCTCATCGCAGCGGCTGCGCCGCTTTGGTCGGCGCGAGGGCTCGCTGCGCTCGCCTCAGGGTGTTTTTTGAGGCGGCAAAGCTGCCTCAAAAACATTTTTTCTTTGTCTGTACAGACGCACACTTGAGGCGGAGTACAGGCTCCGCCTCAAGGCAGGGTTTCATTTGCTGGTTTTCGGGATCACTTGTTGTCGTCGTCCACGACGGTGTAGTCGGCGTCGTAGTAATCCTGGCCGCCCTGGCTGCCGCCGGGCTGCGGTCCGCCCGCCTGGCTGGGATCAAAGCCCGCGCCCTGCGCGCCGCCCTGCGCCTGGTAGAGCTTCTCGGAGACCTTGTAGAAGGCCTGGGTCAGCTCCTCGGTCGCGGCCTTGATGGCGGCGGTGTCGGTGCCGGTCAGCGCCGTCTTCAGGTTCTGGAGCTTGCTCTCGACCTCGGCCTTGTCGGCGGGATCGAGCTTGTCGCCCATCTCGGCGAGGGTCTTCTCGGTCTGATAGGCCATCTGATCGCCCTGGTTGCGGGTGTCGACCTCTTCCTTGCGCTTCTTGTCCTCGGCAGCGTACATCTCGGCCTCCTTGACGGCCTTGTCGATGTCCTCCTTGGACATGTTGGAGGAGGCGGTGATGGTGATGTGCTGCTCCTTGCCGGTGCCGAGATCCTTGGCGGAGACGTTCACGATGCCGTTGGCGTCGATGTCGAAGGTGACCTCGATCTGCGGCACGCCGCGGCGGGCCGGGGCGATGCCGTCCAGGTGGAAGCGGCCGAGGCTCTTGTTGTAAGCGGCCATCTCGCGCTCGCCCTGCAGGACGTTGACCTCAACGGAGGTCTGGTTGTCGGCCGCAGTGGAGAACACCTGGCTCTTGCGGGTCGGGATGGTGGTGTTGCGCTCGATCAGCCTGGTGCACACGCCGCCCAAGGTCTCGATGCCGAGGGACAGCGGCGTCACGTCCAGCAGAACGATGTCCTTGGTGTCGCCGCTGAGGACGCTGCCCTGGATGGCCGCGCCGATGGCGACGCACTCGTCGGGGTTGATGCCCTTGAAGCCTTCCTTGCCGGTCAGGGACTTGACCATGTCCTGCACGGCGGGGATACGGGTGGAGCCGCCGACCAGCAGGACCTTGCTGATGTCGGAGGGCTTCAGGCCGGAGTCGGACAGGGCCTGCTTGACGGGACCCGCGGTCTTCTCGACCAGGTGGTGGGTCAGCTCGTTGAACTTGGCCCTGGTGAGGGTGACGTCCAGGTGCTTCGGGCCGGTGGCGTCGGCGGTGATGTAGGGCAGGTTGATGTTCGAGGTGGTCACGCCGCTCAGCTCGATCTTCGCCTTCTCGGCCGCCTCGCGCAGACGCTGCATGGCGACCTTGTCGGTGCTGAGATCGATGCCGTCGCTCTTCTTGAACTCGGAGACGAGGTAGTCGGTGATGCAGGCGTCGAAGTCGTCGCCGCCGAGACGGTTGTTGCCCGCCGTGGCCAGGACCTCGATGACGCCGTCGCCGATCTCGAGCACGGACACGTCGAAGGTGCCGCCGCCAAGGTCGTAGACCATGATCTTCTGGTCGCTCTCCTTGTCCACACCGTAGGCCAGCGCGGCCGCGGTCGGCTCGTTGATGATGCGCTTGACCTCCAGACCGGCGATGCGGCCGGCGTCCTTGGTGGCCTGACGCTGCGCGTCGGTGAAGTAGGCGGGGACGGTGATGACGGCCTCGGTGACCTTCTCGCCGAGATAGGCCTCGGCGTCGGCCTTCAGCTTCTGCAGGACCATTGCAGAGATCTCCTGCGGGGTGTAGGCCTTGCCGTCGATGTTGACCTTGTAGTTGGAGCCCATCTCACGCTTGATGGAGGAGACGGTGCGGTCGGGGTTGGTGACGGCCTGGCGCTTGGCGACCTGGCCGACCATACGCTCGCCGGTCTTGGCGAAGGCCACGACGGACGGCGTGGTGCGCGCGCCCTCGGCGTTGGCGATGACGACGGGCTCGCCGCCCTCCATGACGGCGACGCAGCTGTTGGTGGTGCCCAAATCTATTCCGATAATCTTGCTCATTGTTTTTTCCTCCTGTATATAACCATATTTTTATTACCTGTTTATCACTCAACGGTATGAAACCGGTAAGCTTTCCCTTAATTTGCGACCTTGACCATCGCGTGGCGGACGATCTTGTCGCCCATGACGAAGCCCTGCTGGAACACCTCGACGATCTCGTTCTCCCCCTTCTCGGGGTCGTCCACATGCATGACCGCGTTGTGGAACGCGGGATCGAAGGTCTTGCCGAGGCAGTCCATCTCGGTGACGCCGAGCTTTTCCATCGTGGCCTTGAACTGGGCCATGATCATCTCGACGCCCTTCTTGTACGCCTCGTCCTCCGTCGGCTGGGCCAGCGCACGGACCAGATTGTCGTACACCGGCAGAAACACCTTGAGGGCGTTGGCCTTGACGTCGCCGTACAGAGCGTCCTTTTCCTTCTGGCTGCGCTTGCGGAAGTTGTCGTACTCGGCGCAGAGCCTGAGGTAGCGGTCGTTCAGCGCGGCGTAGTCGGCGGGCTTCTTCTCCTCAGCGGGCTGCTCCTCCGGCTTCTGTTCCTCTTTGGCTTCCTCTTTGTTCTCCGGCTGCTTCTCTTCGGTTTCGGGGGTCTCCGGCCCGGACTGTGCTTCGTCCTTTGTCTCGGGCTGTTCGGCCTTCGTCTCCTCCGCAGCCTCCGGCGTTGTCTGTTTCTTATCCTTACTCATTGCTGTCTCCCTTGACGATCAGTTTGTTGTGCAGGCCCTCGGGCGGAGCCTCCCCGCTGCCCAGCCTCCTGGAGAGGCCGGCGGCCAGGATGGAGAGCTTGGCGGCGACGGTGGAGTAGTCCATCCGCGTCGGCCCGACGACCCCGATCATCCCTTTTGTATTGTCGCCCGCGTCATAGGTCGCGATGACGACGCTGGAATCCTTCAGCTCCTCAGCCACGTTTTCCGGGCCGATCAGGACCCGGATCTCCCCCGCGCCGGCGGGCGTCTGGTCCGGGGGCAGCAGGTAGCCGCCGCCGGAGAGATAGCCCATCAGGCGGTGCGCCTTGTCGGGGTCCCGAAACTCCGGCTGGCTTAACAGCCGGTTCTCGCCGCTGACGAAGGCTGTCGGCGTCTCGGCCGCGGAGAGCACCTCGATGGCGAAGGCCGCGATGACCGAGGTGATGCCCATGGTATCGTCCGCGGCGCGCTCAGTGGAGTTGATCAGCAGCGGGGTGATCTGCTCGTCCGTGATGCCGGTGAAGCCGGAATTGAAGAGGGCGGAGAGCCGCTGCACCAGCCGCTGGTCCACCGATATGGGCAGACGCACGAGCTTGTTCTTGACCGTGTTGTCGCTGAGCATCACGACGAGGATGAAGGTGTTCGCGTCGACATAGATGATGTCAAAGCGCTTGATCGTCACCGCGCTGCGCTTGGTCAGCGCCAGGGCCGGATAATCGGTGAGCTGGGAGGCCAGGCGGCTGACGCTGTCGATGGTATCGTCGAGCTCGCGCAGCCTCTGGTTCATGCGGCGGTTGATGTCCTCTGTCTCCTCCAGGCTGAGCTTCTGCTTCTGCATGAGCTCGTTGACGTACATGCGGTAGCCCATCGGCGTCGGTACGCGGCCGGCGGAGGTGTGCGGCTGCTCAAGGTAGCCGAGACTCACCAGCTCCGCAAGCTCGTTGCGGATGGTGGCCGAGGAACAGCCCAGCCCCGCGGTCTGCGCGATGGCCTTGCTGCCGACCGGCTCGGCCGTGCGGACGTATTCGTCCACGACGGCGGCCAGGATCTTCTTTTTTCTCTCACTTAACATCGTCCTCGCAAGCTCCGTATCGTCTCGCTTCCGCCGGGGCGGCGAAAGCTCGCTCACTCCGCTGCTCGTCCTCTCAAAAGCAAACCCGCTCACGCTGGGCTTTGCTTTTGTTTTTTGAAAAGCGCTTCACACGCTCCATGTTGCCTCGCAAAAAGACCCGGGAGCGCGCCGGTTAGCACTCGGCCTCTGCGACTGTTGGCACTCTCTTCTTTCGAGTGCTAATATAGCATCCTCCGTCCCCCTTGTCAAGGGTCCCGCTCTCTCAAAACAGAAAATTCACAGTTTGTACAAAAGCGTTTTCCATCGTATCTTATTCTATCGTTTTCGTATTATACTTTAAAAAATAATTTTAAAAAATGTGCCCAATTTGCTTTACAAGCGGGTCGGGATGGGGTAAAATGGTGCTAATGATAGCATAGACCAAATATCACTCGATTTTCATAACGGACTTTAAGGGGGTGCATTCACCGATGTTGGATATCAGCTTCTGCGACGTCTATGACAAGTTCAAGCTCCAGTTTTACCGCAGGGTATTTGATCTCGTCCGGGAACAGGACGGCTCTCTCTCGGCCATGGAGTGCTTTTCACTCGAAGTCATCAACATGCTCGGACAGCCCACAGTCGGGCAGTTTGCGGATTTTCTCAAGATCTCCCAGTCCAACGCCACCTACAAGGTCAACAACCTCATCAAGAAGGGCTATCTGGACCGCCAGAATTCGACCAGCGACCGCAGAGAGTACCACCTGATCCTCACCGACAAGTTCTACGCCTACCGCGACCTCTTCGCCAACTACGAAAAAACGGTCATGAGCCGGGTGGAGCAGCGCCTGCCGCATGAGGATGTGGAATGCTTTGACCGCATCCTCCAGATCATGTCCGCCGAGCTGATGCCCGAGTGCACAAAGTAGGCCGTGCCGCATATACTGAGGAAAGGAACCTGACCATGAACGACAAGACCGCCGCGCCCGCCCTGCGCCTCAATTACAAGCGCACCTTTCTGATCGGCTTCGCCTTCTTCGGCATCCTCCTGCTCTGGCAGGTGTACGACTCCTGGTGCCCCACCTTTCTGACCGACATCTTCGCACGGCGCATGTACGGGCTCTCCTCCGCCCAGCTCAAGGCCGGAGATCCCGCCAAGATCCTGAACGTGCAGTGGCTGGTCGGCATCATCATGGCCTGCGACAACCTGGCCGCGCTGATCCTGCTGCCGATCTTCGGCAACCTCTCCGACAGGACCGTGACGCCGATCGGCAAGCGCATGCCCTACATCCTGACCGGCACCTTCGTGTCGGCGATCGCCTTCCCCTTCATCCCGGTCTTTTTCCACAACAACAACATTGTGGGCATGGTGATCCTCATGGGGATCGTGCTGATGTTCATGATGATGTACCGCAACCCCGCCGTCGCGCTCATGCCCGACATCACGCCCAAGCCCCTGCGGGCCAAGGCCAACGGCATCATCAACATCATGGGCTACCTCGGCGGCGCCTTCGCCACGGTGCTGGGCATCTTCCTCAAGCTCTCCGATTACATCAACGCCGCCGATGAGGCGCGCAAGGTCTGGACCATCGAGCTGCCCTTCCTGATCGCCTCGGTGCTGATGGTCATCTCCGCGCTGGTGCTGTTCTTCACCGTCAAGGAGAACGAGATCGCCGGGGAGATGAAGGAGCAGATGGAGGAGGGCGAGCGCCTGGCCGCCATCGCGACCCCGGTCGACGACGACAAGCCCATGTCGAAGGAAAACCGGACCATGCTGCTGGCCATCCTCGGCGCGGAATTTCTGTGGTTCATGTCCGACAACGCCATCGGCACCTACATCGGCAACTACGTCATCTACTACCTCAACTCCGTGTCCAGCGCGACAATGGTGCTGACCATCGCGGGCGGGCTTGCGTCGGTGATCGGCTTTGCCATCGCGGGCGGCATCGCGGACAAAATCGGCCGCAAGTGGACGATCTCCTGCGGCCTCGGCATCACCTTCCTCGCGCTGATCATCATGTGCACGGTCTCCCCCACCGGCGTTGTTGCCGCCAAGGCCGCGCACGGGGAGTACACCTTCCCCTCCATTCTCTACGTCGTCTGGGCCATCAAGGGCTTCGGTATGGCGCTGGTGCACAACTGCTCCTTCCCGATGGTGGTGGAGCTGTGCTCCTCGAAGAAGATCGGCAAGTTCACCGGCTACTACTACGCGGCCAGCATGTCCGCGCAGACCGTCACGCCCATTCTGCTGGGCTTTGTGTTCAACGTGACGGGCGCCTGGCGCACGCTGCCGGTCTACTCCATGATCCTCACGGTGCTGAGCTTCTGCGTCTTCACGGCGCTCGTCAAGAACATCAAGGCGCACAAGGTCGAGAACGTCGTCGGTCTTGAGGCCCTGGACGGAGACTGATCATCGAGGTACATATTCTGTGAATGCTTCCTTTTCCCAAAAACTGAAGAAGGGCGCGGAGATCGGGGCGGCCTGCGCCGCCGCCGTGGGTCTGCAGCTTTTCCTGATCGCGCCCGGCAGAGCCACCAAACGGCAGAAGGCCCCCTTCTACGGGCGGAGCTTCGCCCACCGCGGCCTGCACAGCGAGGACAAAAGCGTGCCCGAGAACTCGCTGGAGGCCTTCCGCCTCGCCGCCGCCGCGGGCTACGGCGCGGAGCTGGACGTGCAGCTGACGAAGGACGGGCAGGTGGTCGTCTTCCACGACGACACGCTGGACCGCGTCTGCGGCGTCCATGCGCGCGTGGACGAAAAGACCTGGAATGAGCTGCGGCTGCTGCGCCTGTGCGGCACGGAACAGCGCATCCCCCTGCTGACCGAGGCGCTGGCCGTCATCCGCGGCAAGGGCCCGCTGATCGTGGAGCTCAAAAACGGCAAACGCAACCGCGAGCTGTGCGAAAAGACCTACGCCATCCTCTCGGAGTACGAGGGCCAGGTCTGCATCGAGAGCTTCAACCCCATGATCGTGCGCTGGTTCCGCTTCCACGCGCGGGATCTGGTGCGCGGCCAGCTCGCCACGACGGTGAAGGATTACGGCGACAGCACCTCGAAGCTCACTGCCTTCCTGCTCAGCCGCTGCCTGCTGAACTTCCTGTCGCGGCCGCAGTTCATCGCCTACCGGGTCGGATACCGGCCGCTGCCGGTCCACCTGAGCGAGGCCCTCGGCGCGATGCGCTTCGGCTGGACGGTCCGCAACGAGCGGCACGAGCGGCGCCGCGACGCGGTGATCTTCGAGTTCTACCGCCCCCCGCTGAAAATCAAGTAAACGTTCACCGCCCCGGGTTTCCCCGGGGCGGTGATCTTCGTTCTCTTATCCCCTCGGCGTGGGGATGGGGGTCGGGGTCGGGTCGTGGTGCTCGGCGCGCTTGAGCCAGACGCTGCCCGAGGCTGCGGTCACGACGAAGCGCTCGAAGTACATGATGTTGGAGCTTGAGTAGTTGCCGAAGGCCCAGGTCGTCGTGCGGTCACCCCTGGCCCAGAAGTGCAGCTGCTCCTTCACATGCGTATGTTCGGTCTTGTCCGGCGTGCCGGTGAAGGTCAGATCGTCGAAGTTGACATCGAAGTCCCCGCTGAGGACCACGCCGTCGGCCTCGAAGGTGAGGACCATGGTGTCCTTGTGCCTGGGGTCGTTGGCGGCGGTGAACACGTCCTTGAGCTGCAGCCCGTAGGCCACGGTCGAGGAGTCGATCTCGCTGGTGTTCTCGTCGCGCACGTCGGCGCGGAACTCCTTGTAGTCGAAATACTGGTAGAGGTTGTCGAGGGTGATCTTGACCTCGAAGACCTCGTTCGGGGTCGGAGTCGGCGCCGCGGGCGCCTGCTCCGATCCGTCCTTTTTGCTCTTTTTCTTCCCGCAGGCGGCCAGCGAAAAGACCATACACAGCGCCAGCAGGAGCGCGATCGCTCTCTTCATGCTTCTTCCCCCTCCGTCACGGGCAGGCCGCAGACGCCGCCCTCGCAGACATACCAGGTCGCTTTTCCGTCCTTCGCCTCCATCGCCGCGGTGAACGGGGCGACAGAGGCCAGCGCCGCGGCGTTGGCCGGCGTTTTGAGCAGCAGGCTCGCCTCCGGGGCCCAGCGGCTGCGCACGGTCTCGAAGCTTGCGGGGAGCCGCCCGTCCGGCAGAACGCAGACGATCTCTTTCGTGCCGTGCCGGCGCAGCAGCAGCGGCAGCATCCCGAAGCAGCGCCCAGCGGGGTAGGCTCCCGCCGAGGCGGCGAGAAAGTCCGCCTGACGCTCCGCGAGCGCGCGCCAGCTCTCCTCCCCGGTCAGGGCGAAAAGCCGCGCAAACAGCACGCCCGCCGCGCTGTTGCCGCTCGGCAGAGCGCCGTCCTCGGTCTCCTTCGGGCGAAACAGCAGCTTCTCGCTGTCCTCCGCGGTGGAGAAATACCCGCCGCGCGTGTCCGCAAAGCGCTCCGGCAGGGCAGCGGTGAGACGCGCGGCCTCTTTGATATGCTCCGGGTCAAAGTCCGCCGCGTACAGTTCCAGCAGGCCCAGGGCGCAGAAGGCGTGATCGTCGAGGAAGGCGTCGAAGCGGAGCCTCCCCCCGCAGAGGCTGTGGGCCAGACGGCCGCCGGGGCACATCGTCCCGGTGAGGAAGGCAGCGAGTTCCTGGGCGCAAATCAGGTAGCGCCGGTCGGAGAAGACCCACGCCGCGCGGGCGAGGGCCATGAGCATCAGGCCGTTCCAGCCCGAGAGCTGCTTGCGGTCGGTGAAGAGCTCCATCCTCCCCTCGCGGTACAGGCGCAGCCGCTCGCGCAGGCTGTCGTAGCCCTCGGGCAGCAGGCTCCAGCGGGTGTTGAGCAGGAGGTTCGGGATGCTCTCGGCCTCGAAGTTGCCCTCCGGGGTGATATCGTAGCACTCGCAGAAGGGCTTGCCCGCCTCCGCGCCGAGGACGGAGCTCACCTCATCCGGCGTGAAGAGGTAGTAGGCGCCCTCCGTGCCGCCGCTGTCCGCGTCCTGCCCGCAGAAGAAGCCGCCCTCC
>JAUNNC010000013.1 GCA_030531585.1 Eubacteriales bacterium
GTCGGACTACTATTTTGCGGTCAACAAGAAGCGTCCCGATCTGCTGACCGAACTGAACACCGCCCTGACGGCCATTCAGGATGAGGACCCGTATTTCAATCAGCGCATGCTTGACCAGTACGTCAATCTGACCAGGACGAACGCCTTTCTCACGCCGCGTCTGGAGGGCTGGCTGGAGAATCACGGGGCGATCCGGATCGGGTACAGGGAGGACTACCTGCCCTTCTGCGCCTCGGACAAGCAGACGGGAGAGCTCACGGGCGCGCTGAAGGGCTGGCTGGCCCACGCGTCCGGCTGCCTGAAGAACGCTGCGGTTTCTTTCGAGACGGTGCCCTATCCCACCACGAATGCGGCGCTCGCGGCCATGAAGCGCGGGGAGATCGACTGTGTGTTCCCGATCAATCTCAGCACCTACAGCGGCGAGACGATGGGGATCCTGACGACCAACCCGGTCATGAAGACCGAGATGAGTATCCTGATGCGCACGGAAGGGCGCCCGGAGATCACGCCGGGGAAGAAGCTGACGGTCGCCGTCGATGCGGGAAACACGAATTATATGACGCTGATCCGGGACGATCTCCCGGATTGGACAATCCTCTCCTGCCCCGGCTTGGAGGCGTGCTTCCGCGCTGTCGCGGAAAACGAAGCGGACGGGGTCCTCGCCTGCAATTACCGCATGGCCAACTACGAGCCCCTGCGGGAGAAGTACAAACTGGTCGCCATCCCCATCGGCGAAACCATGGGCCTCTCCGTTGCGCTGAACGCGGACAGCCCGGAGCTGTATTCCATTCTGAACAAGATCACGAATCTCAGCTCCGGCGAGGAGATCGAGTACGCGCTGACGGCCTACATGTACGCCAACCAGAAGGTCTCCTTCCTCGACTTTCTGAAGGACAACTGGCTCGGCGCGGTCGCCGTCCTCTTCGCGGTGCTTCTCGTCATCCTCTTCCTGCTGTACCGCAACCTGAAGGCGGAGCGCAGGGTGAGCGAGCAGCAGAGGCTGCTGGAGGAGGCCGCCGAGATCGCGGAGCTGAAGCAGACGATCGGCTCCCTGCTGGACAACATGCCCGGCATGAACTTCACCAAGGACGCGGAGACCGGCGAGTATCTGGCCTGCAATCAGGCCTTTGCGGTCTTTGCGAAGAGACAGAGCCCGGAGGAGGTCATCGGGCTTACGGCCGAGCAGCTCTTCGACGCCAAAACGGCGGCGCATTACGCGGAGGACGACAGGCTGGCCCTGTCCATGGACGAGCCGCTTGTCCTCTATGAGGACATGCCTGACGAAACCGGCAGCCTGCGGCAGATCAAGATCACCAAGCTGAAATACACCGACGACGCCGGGCGTCTGTGCGTGCTGGGCATCCGCCAGGATGTGACGGACAATGTGCGCATCCGGCGTGAGGAGGCCACGACAAAGGAGGCCTACGAGAAGGCGCGGAGCACCGGCATCGTCTATACCCACATCGCCCAGGCGCTGGCCCGCAGCTACACCGATCTGTATTACATCAACCTGAATACCGAGCAGTACATTGAATACCGCACGGACGAGGCGAGCGGCCGCCTTGCCGAGCTGCGGCGCGGCTGGCACTACTTTGAGCAGTGTCAGGTGGTGGCGGAGCAGCTCGTGTATCCCGAAGACCGGGATGCGGTGCTCCGCGCGCTGGACCGGAAGACGCTCGTAAAAGCGCTGGATCAGAACAATACCTTTGCCATGACCTACCGCGTGATCGGCGAGCACGGCCCGACCTATGTCAGGATGAAGGTCACCCGCATGCAGGACGATGACCGCTATATCATCATGGGCATCACGGACGTCGACGATGAGGCAAAGCAGCGCAACGCGGCCGCGCGGATGGAGGAGGAGCAGATCGCCTACGCCCGGCTCAGGGCGCTTGCCGGCGACTATCTGTGCATCTATGTCGTGGACCCGGCGACCGATCGCTATCGGGCGTTCAGTGCCGGCGGCGGCTTTGAGACCTTCACGCTGCCGACGGAGGGCCCGGATTTCTTCACGGAATCCCGTGAACGGGGCCGCGTCGTGGTCGAGCCGGACGACCTGAGCCGCTTCCTCTCGGCCTTCACCCGGGAGAATGTCCTGGCGGACGTCGAGAGCCGCGGGGCCTTCACGCTGAGCTGCCGCCTCACGATAGCGGGCAGACCCCGCTATGTGCAGCTCAAGGCGGTCATGGTGGAGGAAAAGAACGGTCCCCGGCTGATTGTCGGGATCAGTGACATCGACAAGCAGGTCCGTCAGGAGGAGGCCTATGTCAAGAGCCTGGCGCAGGCGAAGATCGAGGCCAGCGTAGACGCCCTGACGGGCGTGAAGAACCGGCATGCCTATCTGATGGCGGAGGAGAGGCTGAACAATCAGATCGCGGAAAAGCGCGCGCCGGCGTTTGCCGTCGTGGTCCTGGACGTGAACGATCTGAAGAAGGTCAACGATACCGCCGGACACGAGGCGGGGGACCTGTACCTCCGCAGCGCCTGCGGGATCGTCTGCAGCACCTTCAAGCACAGCCCCGTCTTCCGTATCGGGGGAGACGAGTTTGCGGTCATCGCGCAGGGAGACGATTATGACAGCATGGCGGAATTGCTGGAACGGATGCGGGAGCATAACGATCAGGCGCTGCAAAGCGGCGGGATCGTGATCGCCTGCGGGATGGCAAAGTGGGAGCTGGACGAATGCGTGGCTCCGGTGTTTGAGCGTGCGGATCAGAATATGTATCAGAACAAGAGCGACTTGAAAGCGCGGGAGAAGAACGGAACTTGACCGGGCGGAGAGGAGAAGGCTTGAGTATGGAATATGGAAAAACCGGCGTCTCGACCGGGAAGAGAAGCGGCGATTCTCCCGGCGGGCTGCGCAGCAGCTTCACACCGCTGGGGATCTGGGCTTTTTCGATCGGTACGAGCATCGGCTGGGGATCGTTTATCGTCACCTGCAACACCTACCTGCAGAAATCCGGCGTGCTGGGCACCGTCTTCGGCATGCTGCTCGGCATGGCGGTCATCCTCGTGATCACCTGGAACCTGCAGTACATGATCCGAAAAGCGCCGAACGCGGGCGGCATCTATGCGTTTGAAAAACGGGTAGGGGGGAAGGACTTCGGTTTCCTCGCCCTCTGGTTTGTACTGCTGACCTATCTGGCCATCCTGTGGGCCAACATGACGTCTCTCCCGCTGTTTGCCCGTTTCTTTCTCGGGAACACCTTCCGCTTCGGCTTCCGCTACCGGATCTTCGGCTATGAGGTATGGCTCGGCGAGGCGCTTCTGTCCATGTGCGCCGCGGTGCTCATCGGCCTGCTGTGCACGTGCAGCTCCCGGGCCTCCAACCGCATCATGATCCTGGCCGCTCTGACGTTCGCCGTCGGCTTCACGGTGTGCGCTGTGATCGCCGTGGCGCGGCATGACAGCGCCTACAGCTATGCCCCGCTGTATACGGAGGGCTCGAGCGCCTTCGCGCAGATCGTCCGCATCGCGGCCATCTCGCCCTGGGCCTTCATCGGCTTTGAGAACGTCTCGCATTTCTCCGAGGAGTACAGCTTCCCGGTCAAAAAGGTGCGCCGCATCCTGATCTGCTCCGTGGTGATGACGACGGCGCTGTATCTCTTTGTCTCCCTGCTGTCCGTCTCCGCCTATCCGTCGGAGTACGCAAGCTGGCTGGCCTATATCCGGGACATGGGGAATCTGGACGGGATCAAGGCGGTCCCGGCGTTTTACGCCGCCGATCACTATCTCGGGCAGACGGGCGTGACGGTGCTGATGCTCTCGCTCTTCGGCGTGATCCTGACGAGTCTGATCGGGAATCTGCTGGCCCTGAGCCGGCTGCTGTACGCGGCCGGGCGGGACGGAGAGGCCCCGCGGACGCTTGCGCGGCTGAACCGGCACGGCATCCCCGGCAGGGCAATCGCCGCCATCGTCGTTGTTTCCGTGTTCATCCCCTTCCTGGGCAGGACGGCGATCGGCTGGATCGTGGATGTCACCACCCTCGGCGCGACGATCATCTACGGATTGATTTCCCACGGTGTCTATTGTCATGCCCGGCAGGAGGGCAGTCGTCCGGAGCGCTGTACCGGGATCGCCGGTATCGTGCTGATGGTCGTTTTTGCCCTGCTCCTTCTGATCCCGGGCCTGCTTCCGTTCCACGCGATGGAGACGGAATCCTATTTCCTGTTTATCGTATGGTCGGTCCTGGGGCTGATCTATTTCCGGCTGCTGATCCATCATGACCGAAACCGGGAATACGGGCAGCGGATCATCGTGTGGATCATCCTCCTGGTGCTGGTGCTGTTCGCGTCGATGATGTGGGTCTCCCGGGCGACGGAGAGCGCGGCCAACGAGGCGGTGGACCGCATCTTTGAATACCATGAGACCCATCCGACGCTCGATACCGACGAGGCCGTCAAGGAGGAGCGCGTCGCCTACCTCCGGGAGCAGGCGAAGGCGATCAGCAGCACGAACATGATCTATACCGTCGTCTCGCTGGGACTGTTTCTGATCATCATCACGATGATGCTGAACAATTACCGGGAGACGCAGAAGCTCGGAAAACGGCTGACCGAGGCGGAAAACGAGGCCATTGCCGCCAGGAAGATCGCGGAGCTGAAGGAATCCCTCAGCTCGCTGCTGGACAACATGCCCGGCCTGACCTTCACCAAGGATGCGAAGACCGGCGTGTATCTCGCCTGCAACCAGGCCTTCGCGGAGTACGCGCACAAGGAGAGCCAGGACGGCGTGGTGGGGCTCACCGACGCGCAGATCTTCGACAGCGAGACGGCGGCCCATTTTGTCCGGGACGACCGCGTGGCCCTCTCCATGGACAGACCGTACATCTTCTTCGAGGACGTGCCGGACCCCACCGGGAACCGGCGGCAGCTGCAGACGACCAAGCTCAAATACACCGACGCCGCGGGCAGGCTCTGCGTCCTCGGCATGTGCCAGGACGTCACGGACATGGTGCGCATCCAGCATGAGAACGCCATGACGAAGGAGGCCTACGAGAAGGCTGTCAGCTCCGGCGTCATGTATACCCACATCGCCCAGACCCTCTCCCGGGACTACACGGACATGTTCTATGTCAACACGGATACGGAGGAGTTCATCGAGTACCGCAGGGGCGATGCGGGCGGTGCCCTCTCCGAGACGCGGCGCGGCTGGCATTTCTTCAGCGACGGCAAAAACGAGCTGAGCGAAACTGTTTATCCCGAGGACCGGGATGCGTTCCTGCAGGCGATGAGCCGCCGGGCTCTGATGGAGGCCCTGGGCCGGAAAAACACCTTCCTGATGACCTTCCGCCAGATCGGGGAAGGCGGTCCGGTCTACGTCCGTATGAAGGTGTCCCGCATGGAGGACGACGAGCACTTTATTATCGTGGGCATCACGAACGTCGACGCCGAGATGCGCGACGCCATGGGAAAGAGCGAGGCGCTGGCGTCGGCTCTGGCCGCGGCGGAGCAGGCAAACAAGGCCAAAACGACCTTCCTCTCCAGCATGAGCCACGAGATCCGCACGCCCATGAACGCCATCATCGGGCTTGACACGCTCGCGCTGAAGAAACCCAATCTGGACGAGGAGACGCGCAGGTATCTGGAGAAGATCGGCGCCAGCGCCAAGCACCTGCTCGGCCTGATCAACGACATCCTCGACATGAGCCGCATCGAATCCGGCCGCATGGTCCTGCGCCGGGAGGTGTTCTCCTTCAGCGGCATGCTGGATCAGATCAACACCATGGTGCAGTCCCAGTGTGCCGACAAGGGACTGAGCTACGAGTGCCGCATCCTCAACGATGTGGACGACAGCTATATCGGGGACGATATGAAGCTCAAGGAGGTGCTGATCAACATCCTGTCGAACGCCATCAAGTTCACGGACGCGCCCGGCAGCGTCACGCTGACGGTCGAGCGGACGGCGACGTTTGAGGATCAGTCCACCATGCGCTTCCGCATCCGGGACACCGGCATCGGCATGGACGAGGAGTTCATCCCCAGGATCTTTGAGGCCTTCTCTCAGGAGAACAGCAGTCACAAGACCAAATACGGCAGCACGGGTCTCGGCATGGCCATCACGAAGAGCATCGTCGAGATGATGAACGGCTCGATCGGCGTCGAATCCGAGAAGGGCGTCGGGACGGAATTTGACGTGTCCGTGACGCTGAAAAACTGCGAGCAGAAGAAGGGGGATCCGGACAAGGCGATCGACCCGTCCGCGCTGAAGGTCCTGGTGGTCGATGACGACCCCTACGAGGCGGAGCACGCCAGGACGGTGCTGGAGGAGGTCGGCATCCGGGCCGAAACCGCGACGAGCGGGCAGGAGGCCCTGCGGATGATCGAGGTGCAGCACACCAAGCACAAGCCCTACAATCTTGTCCTCATGGACTGGAGCATGCCCGGCATGAACGGTCTGGAGACGTCCGCCGAGATCCGGAAGCAGTACGGCGAGGAGAATACTGTCGTCGTGCTGACGGCATACAACTGGGACGATATTCAGGAGGAGGCGCACCGCGTCGGCGTGGACAGCTTCCTTTCCAAGCCGCTGCTCACCGAAAACGTCATCGAGGAATTCGAGAGGATCGCGCGCAGGAGCAAGATGACCCTGTTCCGGGAGAAGCAGCGCGCGGACCTGACGAGACGCCGCGTCCTTCTGGCCGAGGACATGGAGATCAACGCCGAGATCATGATGGACATGCTCGAGATGGAGAGCATCAGCGCCGACCACGCCGAAAACGGCCGGATCGCGGTGGAGATGTTCCAAAAGAGCGCACCGGGCACCTACGCGGCGATCCTGATGGACGTGCGTATGCCTGAGATGGACGGCCTGGAGGCGACGGCGGCGATCCGTGCGCTGAACAGGGCGGACGCAAAGCGCATCCCGATCATCGCCCTGACGGCCAACGCCTTTGATGAGGATGTCCAGCGCTCGCTGCAGGCGGGCATGAACGCCCACCTGTCGAAGCCGGTCGATTCCGAGCAGCTCATCCGGGTGTTGGGCGAGCTGGTCTATGCTGCGGAGGAAACCGCGGAGTAAGGTCCCGCCCCGCGCAGCCCAAATTCGGCAAACTGACGGTTGACAAGCCGCGCGCTTTGTCGTAAACTACGCACATTGAGAGACAGCGACGTCTCGCAGAATGCTTTCTGCGCCGCCGCTGTCTCTCTCTATTTTTCACGCAGGGAGGAACAGAACATGTGTTCGATCATGGGCTTTACGACAGGCTATTATTCCCCGGAGGAATTCAGACCGTTTTTTGACCGCACGATCTCCCGCGGGCCGGACATGTCGCGCGTGGAGCGGGCCGGGAACGGCTGGCTCTGCTTCCACCGCCTCGCGATCATGGGCCTGCACGAGGAGGGGATGCAGCCCTTTCATTTGAACGGTGACATGTGCGTCTGCAACGGAGAGCTGTACCTGTTCCGCCCTCTGAAGAAGGAGCTCGAGGACGAGGGGTATATTTTCAAAAGCGAGTCGGACTGCGAGATCATCCTGCCGCTGTACCGCAGATACGGCGTCGGCATGTTCGAGAAGCTGGACGCCGAATTCGCCATGATCCTCTACGACGGCGAGACGGGCGAGTTCATCGCGGCGCGCGACCCCATCGGCATCCGCCCGCTGTTTTACGGGACCCTGCCCGACGGCGGCACGGTCTTTGCCAGCGAGGCCAAGAACCTTGTCGGTTTCTGCGACCCGATCCGCCCTTTCCCGCCGGGACACTACTGGAAGGACGGCGCGTTCGTCCGCTACGCCGACGTCACGAGCGTCGACTCGTACGTCTCCGGCGATCTGGACACGATCTGCGCCAACATCCGCGAGAAGCTGATCCTCGGCATCGACAAGCGTCTGGACGCCGACGCGCCGCTGGGCTTCCTGCTCTCGGGCGGCCTGGACTCAAGCCTTGTCTGCGCCGTCTCCGCCAAGCTCCTGGGCAAGCATGTGCGCACCTTCGCCATCGGCATGGACACCGACGCCATCGACCTCAAATACGCCCGCAAGGTCGCGGACTTCATCGGCGCGGAGCACACCGAGGTCTACATGACCCGGCAGCAGGTGCTCGACTCGCTCGAGGAGGTCGTCGCCATGCTGGGGACCTGGGACATCACCACGATCCGCGCCAGCATGGGCATGTACCTCTGCTGCAAGGCCATCCATGAGCGCACCGACATCCGCGTGCTGCTGACCGGCGAGATCAGCGACGAGCTCTTCGGCTACAAGTACACGGACTTCGCCCCCTCGGCGGAGGAGTTCCAGCGTGAGGCCAAAAAGCGCGTGGACGAGCTGTACATGTACGACGTGCTGCGGGCGGACCGCTGCATCTCGGTCAACTCCCTCGAGGCGCGCGTACCCTTCGGGGACCTGGAGTTCGTCAAATACGTCATGGCCATCAACCCGGAGCGCAAGCTGAACACCTACAACATGGGCAAGTATCTGCTGCGGCACGCCTTCGAGAAGGACCACCTGCTGCCGGACGAGATCCTGTGGCGGCAGAAGGCGGCCTTCTCCGACGCGGTCGGCCACTCGATGGTGGACGACCTCAAGGCCTACGCCGAGAGCCTGTACACCGACGAGGAGTACGAGCGGCGGCGGGCGAAGTACGACTACGCGCGGCCCTTCACCAAGGAGAGCCTGCTGTACCGGGAGCTCTTCGAGAAGTACTACCCCGGTCAGGCGGCGATGATCGCAGACTTCTGGATGCCCAACAAGAGCTGGGCCGGCTGCGACGTCAACGACCCCTCGGCCCGCGTGCTTGCCAACTACGGCGCGAGCGGGACCTGATCAGAAAAATGAAGAAACCGCACGGCCGACAGACCGTGCGGTTTCGTTATGCGTGTTCCCGTTCGAGCGCGGCTTCGATCAGGCCGCAGAAGAGCGGGTGCGGGCGGTTCGGACGGCTCTTGAACTCGGGGTGGTACTGTACGCCCACGAAGAAGGGCAGCTCCGTCAGCTCCACGGTCTCCACCAGCCGCCCGTCCGGGGAGAAGCCGGAGAGCGTCAGCCCCGCCGCGGTGAGCGCCTCGCGGTAGTCGTTGTTGAACTCGTAGCGGTGGCGGTGCCGCTCCGCGATCTCCGCCTTCCCGTAGCAGCGCGCCATCGTTGTGCCGGGTACGATGCGGCAGGGACAGCTCCCGAGCCGCAGCGTGCCGCCCTTGTCGATCGTGTCGCTCTGGCCGGGCATGAAGTTGATGACCTTGTCCCGACAGCGCTCGTCGAACTCGCCGGAGTTGGCGCCCTCGATCCCCGCGACATGGCGGGCAAACTCGATGACCGCGATCTGCATCCCGAGGCAGATGCCGAGATAGGGGAGACCGTGCTCGCGGGCATAGCGGGCGGCGAGGATCATGCCCTCCACGCCGCGGTCGCCGAAGCCGCCGGGCACCAGGACGCCGGACACCTCCGAGAGCGTGTCGGCGACGTTCGCCTCCGTCAGCGTCTCCGAGTCGATCCAGCGTATCGTGACGTGCGCGTCGTTCAGGTAGCCCGCGTGGCGCAGCGCCTCCGCGACCGAGAGGTAGGCGTCCTGCAGCTGGGTGTATTTTCCCACAAGGCCGATCACGACCTCGCGCTTGGGGTGCTTGACCTTCTCGACCATCCTCTCCCACTCGGCCATGTCCGGCTCCGGGCAGTCGAGCCCGAGCCTGCGGCAGACGACGGCGGAGAAGCCCGCCTTCTCCAGCATCAGCGGCGCCTCGTACAGGCAGGAGAGCGTGCGGTTTTCGATCACGCAGTCCTCGGACACGTTGCAGAACAGGGCGATCTTGCGGAAGATCTCCGGCTCGAGCGGCTCGTCGCAGCGCAGCACGATGATGTCCGGGTGGATGCCCATGCCCTGCAGCTCCTTGACCGAGTGCTGCGTCGGCTTGGACTTGTGCTCGTTGGAGCCGGAGAGGAAGGGCACCAGCGTGACGTGGATGAACAGACTGTTCTCCCGCCCGACCTCGAGCGAGATCTGCCGCGCGGCCTCCAGAAAGGGCTGGCCCTCGATGTCGCCGATGGTGCCGCCGATCTCGGTGATGACCACATCCGCCGCCGTCTCGCGTCCGACGCGGTAGACAAAGTCCTTGATCTCGTCGGTGATGTGCGGGATGACCTGCACCGTGGAGCCGAGGTACTCGCCGCGCCGCTCCTTGTTGAGCACGCTCCAGTAGACCTTGCCGGTGGTGAGGTTGGAGAAGCGATTGAGGTCCTCGTCGATAAAGCGCTCGTAGTGGCCGAGGTCGAGATCGGTCTCGGCCCCGTCCTCGGTCACAAAGACCTCGCCGTGCTGATAGGGGCTCATGGTGCCGGGGTCGACGTTGATGTAGGGGTCGAGCTTCTGCGCGGCGACCTTGAGCCCGCGCGCCTTGAGAAGCCGCCCCAGCGACGCGGCGGTGATGCCCTTGCCGAGACCGGAGACCACGCCGCCGGTCACAAAGATATACCTGGTCATGATCCATTCCTCCCCAAAAGAGAAGGGCGCCCATCCGGGGGCACTTGTCCCGGATGAACGCCTTTGTTCAACAGGATGAGGATACACCGTACCGGCTGTGTTTGTCAACCCGGTTTTTTCCGGTTTATCCGTAGGTGCGGATGACGGCCTCCGCGGCCTGCCGTTTGGTGATGCGCTGGTCCATGCTCTGCTTCTCGATATAGTGCTGCGCGTCGCTTTCCGTCATGCTCAGACACTCGATCAGCAGCCACTTGGCGTGGTTGACAAGGCGGATCTCGGCGATCTTCTCCTCCACGCTCTGCTGCTTTGCCTCCATGCGACGGATGCGCTCGCGCTGAGCGCAGAGCATCCGCAGGCTCTGGGTGACGAGCGCGGAGCTGGTCGGCATGGAGAGCGTGACCACGCCGTACTCCATCACCTTCGCGCTCACGCTGTCAAAGAGCTCGGCCCTGACGAACAGCAGCGCGCCCGCGCTGCTGTCGGCGCAGACGTCGATGGCGAGCTGCACGCCGAAATCGTCCTTCAGCGGCGTCTGGATCAGCACCAGATCGAAGGGCTCCTCCAGCAGCATCCGCCGGGCCTGGCCGACGCTCCTTGCGCTCTGGACCGGATAGTAGTCCGTGGCGGGGAGCAGCGCGCGCATCTGCGTATCCAGTTTTTCCGACGCGGAGACGATCAGAACGGCGTAGGTCCGTTCCTGAAAGATCACGTGCCGCACCCTCTTTCAGCCGATTTATCCCGTTTGTCCCTCAGCGCTCGCAGTAGGCGCTGATGATCTCCGGCGGGAGAACGCGAGAGACAAACGCGCTCGCGCGCGCCGCCGCATTGGCCTCCCCGAGAGAGACCGGCAGATGGCGGAACGTCTTCAAAACCTCCTCCGGCGCGGTGAAGAGGTTGAGATCCGCACTCGGCGGCAGGGGCAGCCCCTCCTCGATGCCGTCCAGTCCGGCGTGGATCAGCAGGGCAAAGGCCAGATAGGGGTTGACGCCCGGATCGGCGGAGCGCAGCTCCGCGCGGTGCAGCTCCTCCGGGGCGGCGGGGATGCGGATCAGCTGCGAGCGGTTCTCGCTCGACCAGCTGATGTAGCCCGGGGCCTTGCGGCTGCCGAGACGCAGATAGGAGGCGTCGGTCGGGTTGAGGAAGGCCGTGATCTCGTAGATGCGGGCCATGATCCCGGCGATCACCTGCGGCAGGAGATCCCGCCCGTCGGCGCTTTTGACGGAGAGATTGATGTGCATGCCGTTACCCGCCTGATCGGGCAGGGGCTTGGGGGAGAAGTCCGCGGCGAGGCCGTTGCGCGAGACGATGGTCTCCACCACCGCGCGGAAGGTCACGGCGTTGTCGGCGGCGGTCAGCGGGTCGGAGTAGCGGAAGTCGATCTCGTTCTGGCCCGGCCCCTCCTCGTGGTGGGAGCACTCGGGCTGGATGCCCATCTGCTCGAGCGTGATGCAGATCTCGCGGCGGATGTTCTCGCCCCGGTCGGCGGGGGCGATGTCCATGTAGCTGGCCTGATCGTAGGGGACCGTCGTGGGCTCGCCGTTGTCGTCGGTTTTGAACAGATAAAACTCCATCTCCGTCCCGAAGGCGAAGAAGATCCCGCGCTCTGCCGCGCGCTCCACCGCGCTCTTGAGCAGCGCGCGCGAGTCGGTGACCAGCGTCGTGCCGTCGGGATGCCTGACCCCGCAGAACATGCGCACGACCTTGCCGTTTTCCCCGCGCCAGGGCAGGGACGAGAGCGTGGCGGGGTCCGGGAACAGGAACAGATCGGAGCGCACCTCGCCGCCGAAGCCCGCGATGGCCGAGGCGTCGATGGCGATGCCGTGGCGGAAGGCGCGCGGGAGCTCTCCCGGCAGGATCGCAATGTTCTTCTGTTTTCCAAACACATCGCAGAAGGCGAGACGGATGAAGCGCACGTCCTCCTGCTCCACATACTCCAGCACATCCTGTTCGGTAAAGTTCATGGTGACCGTCCTTTCCGCAGAAGCCTGTTCAATATGCACAGAGAGTACACCCAAGCGGCGGCGCTTGTCAATGCGGAGTAAAAACATTTTGTCAGGGACTTGACAAGCGGGGAAAAACGGATTATACTCGCCGCATGTTGAGACATCGACGTCCCGGAGGGCTTTTGCCCCCTGCGCCGGTGTCTCACTTTTTTATTCTCGAAAGGGTGAAGAACATGAAAACAGCGACATTATCGGAGGAATTCGGCAGTCTGGTGTTTGACGACAGAGCGATGAAGGCACGGCTCTCGGGCGAGGTCTACCGCGCCCTGAAGCAGACCATCAAGCAAGGCCAGCCGCTCAATCCCGCCATCGCAAACGCGGTCGCCGCCGCCATGCGCGACTGGGCGGTCGAGCGCGGGGCGACGCACTTCACCCACTGGTTCCAGCCGCTCACGGGCGTGACGGCGGAGAAGCACGACGGCTTTCTCTCTCCCGCGCCGGACGGCGGCGTGATCATGGAGTTCTCCGGCAAGGAGCTGATCCAGGGCGAGCCGGACGCGAGCTCCTTCCCCTCCGGCGGCCTGCGCGCGACCTTTGAGGCCCGCGGCTACACCGCCTGGGACCCGACCTCTTACGCCTTCTTGAAGGGCAAGGTCCTCTGCATCCCGACGGCCTTCTGCTCCTACGGCGGCGAGGCGCTGGACAAGAAGACCCCGCTGCTGCGCTCGATGGAGGCGCTGAACACCCAGGCCCTGCGCATCCTGCGCCTGTTCGGCAACAAGGACGTGCGCCGCGTCAGCTCCTCGGTCGGTCCCGAGCAGGAGTACTTCCTCATCGACCGCGAGCTCTGGAAGAAGCGCCGCGACCTGGTCTACACCGGCCGCACGCTCTTCGGCGCCAAGCCCCCGAAGGGCCAGGAGCTCGACGACCACTACTTCGGCGTCATCAAGCCGCGCGTGCAGGCCTATATGGAGGATCTGAACGAGGAGCTGTGGAAGCTCGGCATCCTCGCCAAGACCGAGCACAACGAGGTCGCGCCCTGCCAGCATGAGCTCGCGCCGATCTACACGACCACCAACATCGCCACCGACCACAACCAGCTCACCATGGAGATCATGCAGAAGGTGGCCGAGAAGCACGGCCTTGTCTGTCTGCTGCACGAGAAGCCCTTCGCAGGGGTCAACGGCTCGGGCAAGCACAACAACTGGTCGATCTCCACCGACACCGGCGTGAACCTCCTCTCCCCGGGCGAGTCGCCGTACGAGAATGCGCAGTTCCTGCTCTTCCTCGTCGCGGTGCTCGAGGCCGTGGACGAGTACGCCGATCTCCTGCGGGCCAGCGTCGCCACCGCCGGCAACGACCACCGTCTCGGTGCGAACGAGGCGCCGCCCGCCGTGGTCTCGGTCTTCCTCGGCGACGAGCTGACCGCGGTCCTCGAGGCGCTCGAGCGCGAGGAGCCCTACATCGGCTCGGAGAAGCCCGAGATGATGCTCGGCGTGCTGACGCTGCCGCGCTTCCTGCGCGACACCACCGACCGCAACCGCACCTCGCCCTTCGCCTTCACCGGCAACAAGTTCGAGTTCCGCATGGTCGGCTCGTCCAACTCCATCGCCTGCGCGAACATCATGCTCAACGCGGCGGTTGCGGACACGCTGGGCAGGTTTGCCGACCGCCTCGAGGGCGTGTCGGATTTCGACAGCGCCCTGCACGCGCTGCTGCTCGAGAGCCTCAGGGCGCACAAGCGCATCCTCTTCAACGGCAACGGCTACGACGACGCCTGGATCAAGGAGGCGGTCGAGCAGCGCGGCCTGCACAACCTGCGCACCACGCCCGACGCCATGAAGGCGCTGCTCGAGAAGAAGAGCATGGAGATGCTGATCCGCCAGAAGGTCTACACCGAGGCCGAACTCGTCTCCCGCTATGAGATCATGCTGGAGAACTACTGCAAGACCATCGTCATCGAGGCCAACACCATGTGCGAGATGGCACGCAAGGAGATCCTGCCCGCCGTGGAGCGCTACGCCTGCGCGGTCGCGGAGACCGCGGAGAAAAAGCGGGCGCTGATCCCGGTGCTCGGCTGCGGCTATGAAAAGCACCTGGTCGAGAAGCTCTCCGCCCTGACCGATCAGATCGAGGCCGGGACGATCGAGGTGGAGTCGACGCTCGCCTCGCTCGCGACCATCGGCGACGTCCCGGAGCTGGCCGAGAGCATCCGCGACCTGCTGCTGCCGAAGATGGCGGAGCTGCGCGCGGCGGCGGATGCGGCCGAGTGCCTGACCGCGAAGGAGTACTGGCCCTTCCCGACCTACGGCGAGATCCTGTTCGGATGATAAAAACGCTGGAAAAAACCGGCGCCCTGGTGTAAGATACTGACAAAGCTTGCTTTGACAGGAGAAACGCCATGCAGGAAAAGATCCTTGTACTCGATTTCGGCGGACAGTACAACATGCTCATCGCACGCCGCGTGCGCGAGCAGCACGTCTTTGCCGAGATCCGCCCCTACAGCAAGATCACGCCCGCCGACATCCGCTCGGCGGGCTATCGGGGCGTCATCTTCACCGGCGGCCCCAACAGCGTCTACGACCCGGCCTCGCCGCACTTCGACCCGGCGGTGCTCGAGCTCGGCGTCCCGATCCTCGGCATCTGCTACGGCCACCAGCTCATGGCCTGGATGGCCGGGGGCGAGATCGCCTCGGCCGGCAGCATCAGCGAATACGGCAAGGTCACGCTGCGGCATGACGACAGCCCGCTCTTCGCCGGGATCCCGGAGCAGAGCGTCTGCTGGATGAGCCATACGGACTATGTGAAGACCGTCCCCGCGGGCTTTTCGGTGATTGCCTCCACGGAGCACTGCCCCTGCGCGGCTATGGCCGACAAGGGGCGGCGGCTTTACGGCGTGCAGTTTCACCCGGAGGTCACGCATACGGCGTACGGGAAGCAGCTGCTGCACAACTTCCTGTTCACCGTCTGCGGCTGCAGAGGCGACTGGACGATGGACGATTTTGTGACCGCCTCCGTAGACAGATACCGCCGGGAGCTTGCGGGCAAGCACGCCCTGTGCGCACTCTCCGGCGGCGTGGACTCCTCGGTGGCGGCGGTGCTGCTGCACCGGGCGATCGGGGACCGGCTCACCTGCGTGTTCGTGGACCACGGCCTGCTTCGGAAGGACGAGGGCGACACGGTCGAGCGCGTCTTCCGCGAGCAGTTCGACATGAACCTGATCCGCGTGGACGCGAAGGAGCGCTTTCTGACGAAGCTCGCGGGCGTGAGGGAGCCGGAGAAAAAGCGCCGCATCATCGGCGAAGAGTTTATCCGCGTCTTCGAGGAGGAGGCCGGGAAGCTCGGGAGGATCGACGTGCTGGTACAGGGGACGATCTACCCCGACGTGATCGAGTCCGGGGCCGGGGACGCCTCGGTCATCAAGAGCCACCACAACGTCGGCGGCCTGCCGGACGTGATCGACTTCGAGGGTATTGTCGAGCCGCTGCGCGAGCTGTTCAAGGACGAGGTGCGCGCGGTGGGCCTCGAGCTCGGCATCCCGCGGGAGCTGGTGATGCGCCAGCCCTTCCCGGGCCCGGGTCTCGCCATCCGCGTGCTGGGGGAGATCACGGAGGAAAAGCTCGACACGCTGCGCGAGGCCGACGCCATCTTCCGCGAGGAGGTGGCGAAGGCGGGGCTCGCCGAGCTGCCGAGCCAGTACTTTGCCGTGCTGACCGACGGCCGCAGCGTCGGCGTCATGGGTGACGCGCGCACCTACGGCTGGACGGTGGCCCTGCGCGCGGTCTCCACCGACGACTTCATGACCGCCGACTGGACGCGCCTGCCCTATGAGCTGCTGGCCGCGGCCTCCTCGCGCATCACCAACGAGGTCCGCTCCGTCAGCCGCGTGGTCTACGACATCACCAGCAAGCCCCCCGCCACGGTGGAATGGGAGTAAACCGGGATACGAAAAAGCACCCTGCGAGAATCCTCTCTCGCAGGGTGCTTTTTGCGCGCTGTTCGGGGCCTCAGGTCGAGACGGTCTCCCGCTTGCCGGCGGCCTCCGCCGTATCATGGAAGAATCTCCGGCGGTCCTTCCCGTTCTTCTGATAATGGAGGGCCTTCGCCTCATACATTCTCCGGTCCGCCATGCGGGCGAGCTCAGTGATGCTCTTGCCGGGAAACTCGGCCCGGCAGACGGAGCCGACGGCGGCGCTGAGCGTCATCATGTTCTTTTCGAACCAATCGGCCATCTGCTTCTCATACGCATCCAGCAGGGACGACAATTTCTCCTGCTTTGCCGCGGTCAGGACCACGAACTCGTCTCCGCCGATTCGGAAGCGCTTTCCCGTTTTCCCGAAGCAGTGATCGATGCACGCTACGGCGCCGATGATCAGATTGTCTCCGACCTCATGCCCGTAGGTATCGTTGACCTCCTTCAGGCCGTTCAAATCGATGGCGATATAGACCAGATCCTCCGGCGCCGGCTCCATGAGGAGCTTTTTCATCTCCTCCTCGTACAGACGCCGGTTGGGGAAGCCGGTCAGAACGTCGATGCCCGCGTTCTCCTCCTCCTGCACGATCCGTTCGGCCAGCCGCATTTTCAGGCGCAGGTAGCTGATGCCGAGCACGAGCTGGAAAAGGAAGAAGATGGTCAGATTGATCATCGGACCCAGCTCCCCGGAGACCGTCGCGGTGGCGTAGAGCATCACGAGGTCGGCCGCGATGACGATCACCGCGTAGACGGCGGGAAAGAGGAAAAAGCTCAGCGGGACCGTCAGCGAGAAGGTCATGAAAACGGCGGGATCGACGACGTTGTATTTCACCGCGTCGGAGAGGGTGATCGCCAGAGACCAGGCAAAAAAGAACACCGCGCAGAAGGGATTGGCCACATTCAGGAGCACATACCGGTGCCCGAGGTCCTTCTTGACAAAGATGTACAGGAAGATATAGACCACGGCCATGCTCAGAAGCAGGATATAAAAGATACGTTATTTCCAGATATATTCGCCGAAGAGAGCCTGATTGATGGTCGAATAAACCAGCATGACGATCTCGAGAACGGCGACCATGCTCAGCGCGATCATGGAGGTCCCCCATGTCGAGCTGTAGATCCCCTTGAGTATCCTGCTCGTTCTGTCGAGCGTGTGTTTCTCTTCCATACTATCTCTCCGCAAAGGTCAAAGCAACGGCAGAAAGCCGCGCCGGAGCGAAACGGCCGGGTAAAACCGCTTCGAGAGCGGGCATACGATGGATGCGAAAGCGCCTGTCACCCGTTTGCACGCGCGGCAAGGGCCTTTTCCCGCCTCTTGTCGGCGTAAAGCATCTGGTCGGCGCGCTGCTGACAGTCGGAGAACGGCTCGTCCGCGCCCAGCTCGTCAAAGCCGACCGCAACGGAGAGCGTGTAGGGTGTCGCTTCCCTCTCACAGGCCTCGCGCAGGCAGCGCCGGATCTCGTCGCGCAGGACGGAGAGCTCGGCTTCGTCCGCAGTGCGCACGATGAGGATGAACTCGTCGCCGCCGTAGCGGGCGAGGAACGGCGCTGCCTTCAAAACGCGGATGGCGTCCTTCAGAGCTCCCGCGATCAGGACCAGCGCGCGGTCGCCCTCGGCATGTCCGTAGCTGTCGTTGATCTGCTTGAAATCGTTTGCGTCGATCATGACGACATACTCCCGCAGTCCGCCCCGTCTGTGCGCGGCGTCCTGCGACAGGTAGTGGTGGAGCTGGTTGCGGTTGTTCAAACGCGTCAGCGGATCGACGGAGATCTGGTCGGCGGTGTTGTTCAGATAGAACAGCAGCATGTTGATCGTGCAGCCGAAGCAGAACAGCGGCGCGTTGAGCATGGTGAGCTGCAGCAGGCCGAAGAAAGCGATCACCAGCGGGAAAATGCCGATCTGCAGATAGAGGCGGCGCTCCGCGTACATCCGGGTCTTCCGGGCCTGAACCATGGAGATGACAAAGGTGACCAGAAGGTAGGTCAGCGGCGCGGGCAGCAGGATCAGCGGATAGTAGAGCGGATTGAGCTCCGCGCTCTCGTTGACCCAGAAGGTCGGCGCGATCAGATACCAGACGATCGTGACGCAGGTCAACAGATAATAGGGGAGGCCGACAAGGGTGTAGTAGTGCTTGTTCCTGCGGAAGGGCAGCTGCTCGGCCGCGGCCGCGTAGAGGAACCAGCTGTAGGTGATGCCCGCGAGAAAGAAGGCGTTGATGAAGTTCACCAGCACGACCAGCAGCCGCGTGCGGGGGATCAGACCGCTGAGGAGGGCGGCCCAGACCCAGTCGTTGGCGAAGTAAATGATGTGCGCGACCATCACCCGGTCGAGCAGGATCTGCTTCTCATGCCGGTTGCCGTTTCGGTAGTCGTTGACGAGCATGATGACAAAGAACAGGATGCAGACGAGCGTCGCCTCGCTGTAAAAGAACAAATAGTCGCTGGACACGGGTCAGCCTCCTCTCCGCTCCGTCCGGCAGCTGGATGCTTTATTAAAATATTATACCTTGTTATCAGGCCTTTTTCAATACCTCATCCTCAGAAAAACATACCGGACGGGTGTTATTCTCGTTTACACCACCATGACGGAAACGCCGTCGGGAATAGCGAGGACGGAGCCGTTGACGGTGCCCTTGGCGGCGAGGACCTCGTCGGCCTTTTTAAGCGCCTCCTCCAGAGAGTGGGCGGGGATCATGTGCATGTCCGTCACCATGTCGTCGGGGGCGTCGGAGACGTAGATGACGGTCGCGCGCATCAGGATCCGGGCGAAGATCTGGGACTCCCACTGGTCGATGATGGTCTCCTCGGGCGGGGTCTCGATGAATTTCTTCATCATGCGCTGCAGGTTCTTCTCGTCGCGGAAGGTCTCGTAGAAGACCCTGCCGCCGTGGCCGTCGTTGGACCGGGCGAGCATGATGATCACGCCGCCCTCTTTGACGGTGGCCTCGGCCGCGGTCATGCCCTTGACGGCCTGGTAGATGTTCTGGTCCAGGGGATAGCCGCCGTTGGTGGTGATGACGATGTCGGAGGGCTTTGCGGAGACCTGACACTGGGAGGCCAGAAACTCCCGCCCGACGCGGTGGGCGAGGTCGACGTCGCCGGCGACGGCAAAGACGGCCTGCTTGTCGGCGTTGATGACCACGTTGACGACATAGGCCAGCCGGGCCGCGCGCGCGGCATAGAGCATGTCGTTGTGGATGGGGTTGCCGTCGACGATACCGGTGCGGGCGCGCGGACTGTCGATGAACTGGCCGTTGTGGTTGTAGAGGACGGTCTTGCGGGAGGCGATACCGGGCAGGATGCTCTTGCGTCCGCCGGAAAAGCCGGCGAAGAAGTGCGGCTCGATGAAGCCCTCGGCGACCAGCAGGTCGGCCTCCGCGGCCAGACGGTTGATGATGAGCTCGCCGCCGGAGGGGAGCTTGCCGAGGCAGGTCAGATTCTCGGTATCGTCGCAGTCGTGGATGACGATCCTCTCGTTGGCGACGATCTCGTGGCCGAACTTGCCGATGAGCTCTTCCTTTGTGGTCTCGCGGTGGCAGCCGGTGGAGATGAGGATGGTGATCTCCGCGTCGGGGCTGCCCTCGCGGATCTCCGCGAGCATCTGGGGTACGATGCATTTGCTGGGCACGGGGCGGGTGTGGTCGCTCGCGATGAGGACGACTTTCTTCTTCCCCTCGGCCATGACGCTGAGTCGCGGCGTGCCGATGGGGTTGGCCATGGCCTCATTGACCAGCTCGACCGGGCTCTTCGGGGCGACGTAGCGGTGCATCCGCGAGACCAGCGTGCCCGCAAAGCGCACATCGGGGATGTTCAGGGACAGAAATTCCCTGCCGTAGGGAAACTGTACTTCGGGCATGGCGAACCTTCCTTTCGTAAACGGACTTCTGTCTGAAATTGTATCAGAACGCCGGGAAATTGCAATCGGGAAATTGCCGGTGTCTGCGATCGGGACGCCCGGAACGCCGCGCCGCCCGAAGTCCGGCAGAACGGGCGCGGCAGGAATATCCAGAAACAAAAAGAACTTATAAGCACGAAAAAACCGGGAAGAAGCGCACATTTCTGTACGGATCATCCCGGCTTTTTATGCCGGTCAACCCACTTGGACTGCTGCCCGGAGCGGTTTTAAACCAAAACTCCCTTATGGGCAGCCGCCCGGCGGGGCGACCGTTTTTGCCCTCGGACGGGGATCAGAGCTCCGCGATGGCCTCGACCTCGCAGAGAACGCCCTTGGGCAGCGTGCGCACCGCGACGCAGGAGCGGGCGGGCTTGCCGGTGAAATAGCGGCCGTAGACTTCGTTGAACGCGCCGAAGTCGCCCATGTCGGCGAGGAAGCAGGTGGTCTTGACGACCTTCTCGGCAGACGCGCCGCCGGCTGCGAGGATGGCCAGCACGTTCTTGCAGGCCTGCTCGGCCTGGGCGGCGATCCCTTCGGGGATGGTGCCGTCGGCGGGATTGATGGCGATCTGGCCGGACGTGAAGACGAAACCGTTGGTGACAAAGCCCTGGGAATAGGGACCGATGGCGCCGGGCGCCTTATCGGTGCTGATAACAGTCATGGGGAACACCTCCGTACATGTTGTTGGTGACTCCATTATAAACCTGTTTTCGCAAAAAGAAAGAGGAAATTTCAAAAAGTCAAAGGATCTGTTGCGGGGCGCACGCTGACCTCGCCGGAACTGACGCGCGTCTCGCTCCCGTCCCCGAGCCGGACGCGCAGGGAGTAGTCGCGCTCGAGACCGAGCACCTCGGCCTCGGCCGGTTCCCGGCCCGGGGAGAGCAGCGTCACGCGCTTTCCGAGCACGACCGAGCGCGCGCGATAGGCCTCGAAGCAGCGCTCGCTCCCGGGATCCTCCATGAAATCCGTGAGCCGGTCCAGGATCCCGGCCGCCAGGCGGCAGCGCAGCTGCGGGACGGGGGCGGGACCGAAGGCGGAGCCTGCGACGCCGCGCAGCGCCTCGGGGAAATCCCCGTCGGGCACGGCGGTGTTGACGCCGATGCCCACGATCAGATGGCGGAACATGCCGCTCTCGCAGTCGAGCGAGGCCTCGGTCAGAATGCCGCAGACCTTTTTGCCGTCGACCAGCACATCGTTGACCCACTTGATCTGCGCCTGCCTTCCCGAGAGCTCCTCGATCGTCCCGGCCACGGCCACGGCGGCGCAGGCCGTGATGCGCACGGCGTCCGCGGCGGGGGAGGACGGGCGGTACAGGACGCTCATATACAGGCCGCTGCCCGCGGGGGAGTAGAAGCTGCGCCCCATGCGTCCGCGGCCCGCGGTCTGCTCTCCGGCGATCACGACGCACCCCGCGGCCTCTCCCTGCTCGGCCAAGGTCTTGAGCACGGTGTTGGTGGAGCCGACGCTCGGGAAGACCTCGATGCGCAGCTCCCGGTGCCGCAGATGCTTCATGACGCCGTCGGCGCTCAGCACGTCGCCGCCGGGCAGGAGGCGGTAGCCCCGCCGGGTGACGGACTCGATCGGATAGCCCTCCGCGCGCAGCTGTCCGATCGCCTTCCAGACGGCGGTGCGGCTCAGGGAGAGGCCGCGCGCAAGCTCCTCGCCGGAGAGATAGTCGCCCTCCCGCTCCTGCAGCAGGGCCAGAACGTCGTCTTTGGTCATGGAGCGCCTCCGTTTTTCAACAGGATCGGGTGCAGCCGCCTCACCAGCATGCTCGCCAGGGCGATCTTGGCCGCGTCGGGCAGCAGATAGGGCAGCACGCACCAGCCGAGGGCCGTGCCCAGAGAGACGGGCCCGCTGTTTTTCGTGTAGACGAGCAGGAACCAGGCCGTCCCGAAGGCGTAGCACAGCAGGATGCCAAGGGCCATGCACAGCGGCAGCGCGGGAAGCCGACGCCCGAAGCGCCGCACGCCGAGCCCGACCGCTGCGGCCGTGAACAGAAAGCCCACAAGGTAGCCGCCCGTGGGACCGAGCATCGCGCCGAGCCCGCCCTTGAAGCCCGCGAGCACCGGCGCGCCGACGGCGGCCAGCAGCAGATAGCAGAGCACCGTCCACATCCCGAGGCGCAGGCCGAGCAGCCCGACCAGAAAGCAGATCGCAAAGGTCTGCATCGTGAACGGCACGGTCATCGGGATCGAGAGCCAGGAGCAGACGGCGATCAGCGCCGTGCCCATGGCGACCAAAGCCAGCTCCCGCGTCGAAAAGCCCTGTTTCATCTGCGCACTTCCTCTCTTTCAGACTTGATTGTAGCAGAGACGGAACACAATTGTCAACCATAAAGCTCAGATCAGGTTGACAATCCGGGCAAAACGAAACGCCCTTTTCCGGGCGTTTCGTCAAAGAAGATCACAGTCTGCGGAAGGTTTTGGTGTACAGGCGCAGCTTTTCGGCCAGCTCCGGGCTCGCGGCGCCGGGGAGCATGCGCCAGCGCCAGTTGCCCATGGGGACGCCGGGGGTGTTCATGCGCGCCGACTCGGGCAGCTCCAGCAGATCCTGCATCTGCACGACGAAGAGGTTCGAGGCCGAGGCCATGCCCGCGCGGATCATGCCCCAGCACCAGCCCTCGTCGTCGGTGATGTGCATATAGCGCGCGGCGAATTCCCGGTCGCACTTGCGGATATGGCGCAGCCAGCCGCGGACGGTGTTGTTGTCATGCGTGCCGAGATAGCAGACGCTGTTGGGCGGGCAGCAGTGCGGCAGGTAGTCCGAATCCCCGTGCGCGTCGAAGGCAAACTCCATGACCTTCATCCCGGGCAGGCCGGAGTCGTCCAGAAGCTTGCGCACGCCGGGGGTCACATAGCCGAGATCCTCGGCGATAAAGTCCAGATCGTGGAACCAGGAGGTGAGCACGCCCACGAGCTTCATGCCGGGGCCGGGCTTCCAGACGCCGTTTTTGGCGGTCGTCTCCCCATAGGGGACGGACCAGTAGCTCTCCAGACCGCGGAAGTGGTCGATGCGGATGCAGTCATAGAGGCTGTGCGCGCCCTCGATGCGGCGGATCCACCAGCCGTAGCCGTCGCGCGCCATCGCGTCCCAGTCGTAAAGCGGGTTGCCCCAGAGCTGCCCGTCGTCCGTAAAGGGATCGGGCGGGACGCCGGCGACCGCCTTGGGGATGTTCTCACTGTCGAGCTGGAAATACTGCGGCTCGCTCCAGACGTCGGCGGAATCCAGGGCCACGTAGATGGGGATGTCGCCGATGAAGGAGACGCCCTTGCGGTGGGCGTATTTGCGCAGCGCGTCCCATTGGCGGAAGAAGAGGAACTGCACAAAGATGTGGAAGTCCATCTCCTCGCGCAGCGTCTCGCTCCAGCGTTTCACGGCCTCGGGGCGGTGCATGCGGATGTCCTCGTCCGGCCACTCCGTCCAGGGCAACATTTCAAAGTGCGCCTTGAGCGCCATATACAGGGCGTAGGTCTCGACCCAGGGCCTGTCCTTCCGAAACGCTTCGACCGCATTGGGAAAGCGCTTCTGCCCGCGTACGTATGCTATGTAGAGCAGGGTCAGACGGTTTTCGGCCAGACAGCCGTAATCGACGGCGCTGCGTCTTCCGCCCCAGCGGAACGCCCGGGGCTCCTCCGGCTTGAGCAGCCTGTCCTTTACCAGCAGGTCGAGATCGATGTAATAGGGGTTGCCCGCGAAGGTGGAGAACGAGGAGTAGGGGCTGTCGCCTATGCTCGTGGGGCCGAGCGGGAGAAGCTGCCAGTATTTCTGGCCTGCGGCCTTCAAAAAGTCCACAAATTCAAAAGCGCTTTTGCCCATCGTACCGATCCCGTAGGGGGAGGGCAGAGAGCTCATCGGCATCAGCACGCCGCTGCTGCGTTCCATCATGATCCGTAATCAACTCTTTTCCGTATGATAAGGACCCCCGGGGTCCTTTTATGTTTTGAAGTGTACCAAGTCCGCCGCACAAAGTCAAGATGCTCCGTTGACGACGTTGACGGGCGCGCCGGCGAGGAAGGCGCGCAGGTTCTCGCAGGTCGTGTCGAGGATGCGCTGGCGGGCCTCCTTCGGCGCCCAGGAGATGTGCGGGGTGATCAGGCAGTTTTTCGCTTTCAGCAGGGGGTTGTCGGGCCGGATGGGCTCGGTCGAGACCACGTCCAGACCGGCGGCCAGCACGCGCCCGGCGTTGAGCGCGTCGGCCAGATCCTGCTCGACGATCAGACCGCCGCGGGCGTTGTTGATGAGGATGACCCCGGGCTTCATCTTCTCGATGCTCTCACGGTTGATCATCCCCGCGTTCTCGGGGAAGAGGGGACAGTGCAGGGCGATCACGTCCGAGCGCGCATAGAGCGTGTCGAGATCGACGTATTCCGCGATGGCACGTCCGGCCCCGGTCGGGCGGCTGCCGGAGGCGAGCACCGTCATGCCCAGCGCCTTTGCGATGCGGCCGGTGGCCTGACCGATGCGGCCGAAGCCCACGATGCCCATGGTCTTGCCCGCCAGCTCGATCAGCGGATAATCCCAGAAGGTCCAGTCCGGCGCGCTCTCCCAGCGTCCCGCGTGCACGGCGTCGGAGTGGTGGGCCACATGCGCGCAGATCTCCAGCAGCAGGGCGATGGCAAACTGCGCGACCGCCTGCGTCCCGTAGGCGGGGACGTTGGAGACGGGGATGCCCCGTTCTCGCGCGCAGGCGACGTCGACCACGTTGTAGCCGGTCGCCAGCACCGCGATGAAGCGGACGGAGGGGCAGGCCTCGAGCACCTCCCGCCCGAGCGGGACCTTGTTGGTGATGACGATCTCCGCGTCCCCGATGCGGCGGACGATCTCCGTCGTCTCGTACGGGGTGCGGTCGTAGACGGTCAGCGCGCCGAATTCCTCCAGCGCCTCCCAGCTCAGATCACCGGGGTTTTCGGTATAGCCGTCGAGGATCACGATCTTCATGCTGCTGCATCTCCTTTGCTCTCGTTTTTCAGTATCGTCAGCTCCGTGCCGCCTCCGGCGAGGACCGGAGCCAGGGCCTCCTCCATGCTTTCATCCGCCGTGACGCTGCGCAGTGCGGGCAGCTCCGCGAGCGCGGACCAGTCGAGCCGCGCGCCGCTGCGGATCAGCGTCAGCGCGGTCATGCCCGTGAAATCCTCCAGATTGTTCGTGGCGTTGAGCTCGCAGTCGACGAGCGTCAGCGTGACGATCCCGCGCTCGCGGTCAAAGGCGCGGAAGAAGCGCCCGCGCAGATCACAGCTTGTAAACGTCACGTCCGTCAGGCTGCTCAGACCGAGCAGCGGGCGCAGCTCATTGAGGCCGCAGTTCGAGAGCGAGACCTCGCACAGCCGGATCAGCGGCCGCAGCGCGCCGAAGGCGGAGACATCGGAGCCCTCGAGGGCGAGGGTGCGCAGCTCCAGACAGTACGACAGATTGCCGAGCCGACGGATCGGGCAGCCGTCGGTCCGCAGCTCGCGCAGCACCGAGAGACTGCCGATCCCGTCCAGGCTCGTGAGCGGGCAGTCCAGCAGCGTGAGGGACTCCAGCTCGCAGGGCGGCAGCGTCTTCAGCGAGTCGAGCGCGCCCGAGCGAACCGTGAGCGCGCGGCAGTCGGAGAAATACCGCAGATCGGACAAATCCGTGATCTCTCCCTCGAGCGTGAGCTCGGTCAGGTCTGTCAGCTCGGACACGGTGATCACGCCGTCCGCCTTCCCGCAGTAGTCCCGCGCCGCCCGCTCAAAGGCGGCCTCATGAAAGAAGGCCTGCGTATCGCCGGAGAGGGTGACCGGCTCGGTCTGACTGCGCCGGATGACAAAGCGCTGGATGACCCCGGTGGACCAGCCCACGATCCCGAGCGTGACCGCCGCCGCCAGAAGCGCCAGTCCCACGCAGAGCAGGGCGATCCGGAGCCCTTTGCGCCTTCTCCGCTCCGGACGCGGCGCGGGGGCGGAGGGGATCGGAGTGCCGGACGCGGACGGGCGGGCGAGCTGCGGCGCCGCCAGCAGCTTTTGATAGAAGCGCTCCTCCGGCATATCGTACTTCATCAGGGCGAAAAGACTGCCGATCTGCATCTCGAGTCCGGGGCTCAGCTCGGTGCGTTCCAGAAAGATGTTGACGGTGGGGATCTTTTTCGTCAGCGCGAAGTGCATCTCCTTCCGGCAGTTCTCGGAGCGGTCGTATGCGCCCGAGACAAAGGCCAGCATCGCCGAGGCCCCGGCGAGGTGCGAGGCGATATACTCCGGCCACTCGCTGCCGACGACGATCCCCGCGTCGTACCAGATGTGAAAGCCCTCCCGCTGCAGCCGCTCGGCGATCTCCATGACCGCGTCGGCGTCGGCGTGGGCGTAGCTGATAAACAGATAGGGTTCCGTCCCCTCATAGGGGATCACATGCCGCATAGAAAAACCACCCGGTTGCTTGATTTGCTGCGGCACGGCCGCAGCGTGATTCTCATTTTATCTCAATCTCCGCGCTTTTTCAACCGTATCCCGTGAAACGTCGGTAAAAGGAATTGCAAAACGAACCCGGGCCCATTATAATTGGTCACAGATGGTTTCCCGGAGCGTCCGCGCTCCCGCTTCGGACACCGCGCCGGAAAACGGAGAGAGGTGCAATGATGATCATAACTGCGGTCGTACTTTCCACAGCGATCATGCTTGCCGTGATTCTGAATATGACGCTCAAGCCGGAGCGGCTCGGCAGACTGACGACCGTCTTTCTGGTGATCGGGGTGCTCGGCGGGCTCGTCTACTACGGGGCCGGGTATATGGAACTGACGGGCGATCTGCTGCTGACGGCGGTCCGTACGCCGGTTTTTGTGCTTCGCATGTTCCTCGGCATCAACGAAATGTCCGCCATTGCGGGCAGCCGTCTGCTCTCGACGCGCCTGGGCGAGTTCGGCTTCTGGCTGGTGCATCTGTTCGCATTCTTTTCGGTGGCGAGCGCCGCCATGAACTCCATCGGCGCGGAGGCCGTGCGCCAGCTCCGCTTTGTGCTCTCGCACCGCGGCGACCTGACGCTGATCTACGGCATCAACGAGCAGAGCATCGCTCTGGGCAAGGAGTGCCTGAAGGCGGGCGAGGGCGCGGTGGTTTTCTTTGCGGAGAGCGCCGCCCCGTCTCTGGTGAACGATCTGAACTACGCGGGCATGTCCGTGATGGTGGGCTTGGGCGCGGTCTCCTGTGACGACAGGACGATACGCCGGCTGAATCTCCGCTCCCGCAAGCTGACGGTCTATGCGCTGGACGCCGCGGAGGACAAGGATCTGTTCTTTGCGCTGCGGCTCAAGGAGGCGCTGGAGAAGCGGATAATCCCGCCCGAAAAAACCCGCATCACCCTGCCGGGGGCGGAGGACATCATCGCCTCCATGCTCCAGGTTTCCGAGACCGCCTACGGCTTCGGCTATGTCAACGTCTTTGACCCGGCCATGCTCGTCGCGCGCGCCATGATCCGGATGTGTCCCCCATGGGAATCCGTCCGCTTCGGGCCGGACGGCCGGGCGGAGGAGGATTATTCCTGCGTGATCGTGGGCTTCGGCTCTCTCGGCCAGGCGGCGCTCAAGCAGCTGGTGATGAACGGCCAGTTTGCCGGAGGGGAGTTCCACGCGGCGGTCTTTTCGAGCAGCTTTCAACGGGAGGCCGGATATCTGCAGGCGGACAGCCCCGAACTGCTGCAGCATTACGACATTCAGAGCTTCGAGGCCGACGCGCGCAGCAGCGTTTTTTACGACTATATCGGGGAACATCTCGCCACGGTCAAGCTCATCGCCCTCTGCACCGGGCGGGAGGACACAAACCGCGAGATCTCCGACAACCTGATGCTCTATCTCAAGCGCCGCAGGGCGGAGAACATCTGCGTGGTCCGCTGCGGCCCGATGGGCGTGCGCTATCAGCAGAGCGTGGGCAGTCCGATCCTCACCTCCTGCATCTACACCCGCGAGTTCCTGTCGGCGGAGGACGCCGACCGC
Organism: Eubacteriales bacterium; assembly: GCA_030531585.1. Lineage (GTDB taxonomy): Bacteria > Bacillota > Clostridia > Oscillospirales > Oscillospiraceae > Limivicinus. The sequence goes on from JAUNNC010000013.1 coordinate 28,167, forward strand.
AGCGCCATCCTGCTCAACGCGAGCTACGACGGCTCCGACCGCACGGACTGGGAGAAGTGGGTCGCCTGCGACAGCTTCAGCAAGATGTCCTCGCGGGCCTCGGCGGACTTCACGCCGGCGTTCATCCGCGCGTCCGGCAGCAGCCGGGAGGAGATGCTTGCCGGCGAATGGAGGCCTTCGGAGGAAATGCTGCGGAATCTCGGCGAGACGGAGCATCTGCGTTGGAACGCCTTCCATTTCTGCAGCGGCTTTAAGCCGATGAGCCGCGAGGAATTCGACGCCAACGCCGAGACCTGGGCCCGCTGCAAAGCGGAGGGCGTGCCCTGCAGCATCAGGATCGCCAAGAACAGCGAAAAGCGTCTCCATGCCTGCCTGATCCCGTGGGACGATCTGGACGAGCTCTCCGAGCGCGAAAACCGCCTGACGGGCCGCAGCGTCGACTACAAGCAGATGGACATCAACAATGTGCTGACGCTCCCGAAGCTCCTGCAGACGGAGGAAAGGAGCAGGAAAAAATGAAACGATCGGTAAAACTGCTGCTGACGGCGCTGGCCGTCTATCTGGTGCTGCTGCTCCTGCTGCTGGGGGCGGAGGCGGGGAATCCGAATGCGACCATCCGGAGCTTCGGCGATGCGCTCTGGTTTTCCCTGATCACCATGACGACCGTGGGCTACGGCGATCTGTCGCCGGTCACCCCGGCGGGGCGCGTGCTCGGCATCATCTTCGCCCTGTG
>JAUNNC010000150.1:0-1996 GCA_030531585.1 Eubacteriales bacterium
TCGTACCCGGGAACGTCGTACTGATCTATCTCGACGGGCAGACGGAGCCTGCCGCGGTTGTTGAGCTCGAACACGGCGACAATGTCGCAAACGGCCTCGCGGTGAGCCCGGAGGGCTGGCTGTGCGCCGTCTCCTTCTCCCAGACCGTGTCCAATCTGGAGGAGGGAAAGAAATCCTTCTGGGCGGTGGAGATCTGGAACTGGAAAGAAAACCGCTGCCTCGCCGATCTCGGAAACAGGTTGCGCTACGGCACAGATCAGGTGTTCGCACCGCGCTTCCCGGAGCCGAACCTTCTCTGCTATTGCGAAAACAACAAGGTACGAACGATCCTGCTCGACGCGGAAACACCGGATGAAGAGACTGTGGCCGCGCTGCAGGAGCTTGCGGGAATACGGCTTGACGACAACAGCCAGACGCTGCAGAAGACAGCGCCTCATTTTCCCGGGAGACTGGGAAACTGGGAGCAGTACGTCCATTCTTTCAAGCCACTGGCAAAAGCCGCGGGCAATCAAGACTGATTCAGGTGAAGATCAACATGACAAAAGAAAGAACCGCAACCCTTCAAATGCTGCTGTGCGCCGCGCTGTGGAGCATCGCCGGCATCTTCATCAAGCTCATCCCCTGGAACGGCTTTGCCGTGGCGGGGATGCGAAGCCTGGTTGCCGGCATCACGATCTACATCAGCATGCGCGTGATGGGCTACCGCTACGTCCTCAACCGCAAAACGCTGATCGCCGGCTTCTTTTCCGGCTGCACCTACCTGTGCTTCGTCACGGCCAACAAGCTGACGACCTCCGCCAACGCCATCGTGCTGCAGTTTACGTCGCCGGTCTTTATCGTGATCTATTCGGCGCTGCTGTTCAAAAAGCCCGTGCGCAAGTGGGATCTCGCGGTCGTGGTGCTGACGCTGGCGGGCATCGCCCTGTTCTTCCTCGACCAGCTCAAGCCCGGCTACATCCTCGGCAACTTCGTAGCGATCGCCGCCGGCATGTTCATGGCGGGCATGTTCGTCGCCGTCGGGGAGCTCAAGGCGGAGGAGCGCTTCTCCGGCATCCTCAACGGCCAGATCCTCACCTTCCTCGTCGGTCTGCCCGTCTTTCTGATCACGAAGCCCGAGATCACGACCACGGCCGTGCTCTCGATCCTGATCCTCGGCGTGTTCCAGCTCGGCCTGTCCTATGTGCTCTACGTCAAGGCGAGCGAGTACTGCCCGCCGCTGGCCTGCTGCCTGCTCGGCGCGGTCGAGCCGCTGCTGAACCCCGTGTGGGTGGCGATCTTCGACGGGGAAAAGCCCGGCATCTTCGCGCTCATCGGCGCGGTCATCGTCATCGCCTCCATCACCGCGTGGAGCATCTTCGGACAGGAGAAGAACCTGCAGGAGAGCTGAGAAATGGCAAATCCCGTACTCGACAATCTCAGAGACAAGGCCAACCGACTGCCGCTGCTGCCGGGCGTGTACATCATGCTCGACGAGCAGGGGCAGGTCATCTATGTGGGCAAGGCCAAGAAGCTCAAAAACCGCGTCAGCAGCTACTTCCACGGCGAGCACCTGCCCAAGGTCGCCGCCATGGTCGACAAGGTGCGCGACTTCAACGTCATCGTCGCCGCCAGCGAGTTCGAGGCTTTGGTGCTCGAAAACTCCCTGATCAAGCAGCACAAGCCGCATTACAACATCCTGCTCAAGGACGACAAGGGCTATCCCTTCATCCGCCTCGACCTGCGCGAGGAGTACCCGGCCATGCGCCTGGTCAGCCGCGCCGGACAGGACGGCGCCAAATACTTCGGACCCTTCGGCGGCAGAAGCCAGACGCGGGAGATCATCACCACCGTCGCCAAAGCCCTGCTGCTGCCGGACTGCAGCCGCCGCTTCCCGCGCGACATCGGGAAGGAGCGGCCCTGCCTCAACTATCACATGGGCGCCTGCGCGGGCTGGTGCCTCAAGGACAGCGACGCCAAAGACTACCGCCGCCGTATGGAGCAGGCCGCGCTCATCCTC
>JAUNNC010000150.1:2006-4951 GCA_030531585.1 Eubacteriales bacterium
AGGAGCCGCGAGCTGATCGGACAGCTCAAGGAGAGCATGGAGCAGGCCGCCGGGGAGCTGAGATTCGAGCGGGCCGCCGAGCTGCGCGACCGGATGCGGGCCATCGAGAGCTTGGAGAACCGGCAGCGCGTCATCGCCACGGCCTTCTCCGATACCGACGCCGTCGGCTTCGCGCGCGGCGCAAAGAGCTGTTTTGCGGTGCTGCACTTCGTCGACGGGAATCTGGTCGGCAAGGACGCGGAGATGATGGACGAGCCGCTCGAGGACGACGGCGAGGCCCTGTCCGGGCTCGTGCGCCAGTACTACGGCGCCCACCGCGGCGGCTGGCCGAGGTCCATCCTGCTGCCGACCGAGCCCGAGGACGCGCAGGAGCTCGAAGCCCTGCTGAGCGAATACGCAGGGAGGCGCGTCTATATCGAGACGCCGAAGCGCGGCGAGCGCCTGCGCCTGATCGAGAGCGCGCAGCTCAACGCGCGCGAGGAGATCCTGCGCCGCACCACCGCCGCCCAGCGGCGGAGCAAGACGCTGGAATGGCTCCAGAAGGCGCTGGAGCTCGACGCCTTCCCGCAGCGCATCGAGGCCTTCGACATCTCCAACCTCGGCGCGGACGGCATCGTCGCGGCGATGACCGTGCACGTCGACGGCAAGCCGCTCAAGCGCGACTACCGGAAGTTCCGCATCCGCGATCTCGACGGGCCCGACGACTACGCCAGCATGCATCAGGCGGTGCTCCGCCGCTTTGCGCGCGCAAAGGACGGCGACGAGAAGTTCACGTCCCTGCCCGACCTGCTGCTGATCGACGGCGGCGACACTCACGCCGCCTCCGCCGGGCGGGCGCTGCGGGAGCTGGGTCTTTCGGTCCCCGTGTTCGGCATGGTCAAGGACGACCGCCACCGCACCCGGGCGCTGGTCGACGCCGCCGGGCACGAGATAGGCATTCAGGGCAATCAGGCGGTCTTCGCCCTCGTGGGGCGCATCCAGGAGGAGACGCACCGCTTCGCGATCGAATACCAGCGCTCCCTGCGCAGCGAGAGCTTTGCCTCGAAGCTCGACGAGATCCCGGGCGTCGGCGCCAAGCGCAGGGCCGAACTCATCAAGGCGTTCAAATCCGTCAAGGCCGTACGCGAGGCGAGCATCGAACAGCTCGCGCTGGTTGTGCCGAGGAACACCGCCCGCGCCGTGTACGATCATTTTCATCCGGAGGGGGAGAACAGCGCATGCGCGTCATCACCGGCTCTGCCCGGGGCAGAAGACTGAAAACGCCCGAGGGCATGGATATCCGGCCTACGACCGACAACGTCAAGGAGTCCGTTTTCAACATCCTCCAGTTCGATATCGAGGGGCGGCGCGTGCTCGACCTCTTCGCGGGCACCGGCCAGCTCGGCATCGAGTGTCTCAGCCGCGGCGCGTGCGAGGCCGTCTTCATCGACCAAAGCCGCGAGGCCGTGAAAATCATCCGGGAAAACCTCAAAGCCTGCGGCTTTTCAGCACCCGTGCTGCAGCAGGACGCCCTGGACTACCTGCGGCAGGGCGGACAGTTCGACCTGATTTTCGTGGATCCGCCCTACGACGCGGGGTTGTACGCGCCCGTGCTCGAGCAGATCAATTCGGTTGACAACTTGTCGGATGGTGGTATAATATTATGCGAATCGCGGCGGGATACGCCGCTTCCGGAAATGCGGGCCCCGTACCGGAAGAAAAAGGAGTACCGATACGGAAAGGTAAAGCTCTGCCTTTACGTGAAGGAGACGCAGGAATGAGGACAGCCATCTGCCCGGGCAGCTTCGATCCGATCACGCTCGGTCATCTGAACATCATCCGCAGGGCCGCGGCGATCTTCGATCGGGTCGTCGTGTGCGTGACCATCAACTCCGAGAAGACCTCCCCGATGTTCACCAATGAGGAGAAGATCGAAATGGTCCGCCGGGCGGTCGCCAAATACCCGAACGTCAGCGTCGATTCCTGCGGCATGCTGCTGGCGGATTTCGTCCGGAAGTTTGAAAACCCCGTCCTTATCAAGGGACTGCGCGCCGCCTCGGATTTCGACTACGAGTTTCAGATGGACCTGGTCAACAAGCGCATCAATCCCTGCCTGGAGACCATGTTCCTCACCGCCGACCGGAAGTACACCTTCCTCAGCTCCTCCATCGTCCGCGAGTTGGCCCGCTACGGCGCCGATCTCAAGGGCCTCGTGCCGGACGAGCTGATCGGCTTCATCGAAGAAAAAGCAAGAATGCGGAGGACCTGATCCTATGCCTAACAACGATATCATCGAACTGCTGGACGTCCTGTACGGCATGGTCACGGAGGCGTGGAGCGTCCCGCTCGGCAACGACAAGTGCATCATCGAACGGGAAAAAGCCGTCGAGATCATCAATGAGATCAAGGCCAACCTGCCGACCGCCATCGCCGAGGCCCAGCGCCTCGTCTCGGCGCGCGACGAGTTCATCGGAAACGCCAAGCGCGAAGCCGAGGCCCTGCGCAAAAACGCCGAGGAACAGGCCCACGCCATGATCGAGGAGCAGGAGGTCGTGCGCGTGGCGCGCGCCCGCAGCAGCGAGATGATCGCCTCCGCCGAGGCCAAGTCCAAGGAACTCAAGCGCGTCGCCAGCGAGTATGTGGACGAGCTGATGCGCCAGAGCGAGCAGAGCATGAGCGAGGCCCTCGAGACCATCCGCAGGGCCCAGAGCTCGTTCCAGTCGCTCGGCGGCGGGATCGTGCAGCAGCCCCAGTCCCAGCAGCAGGCGACCAGACAGCCTCAGCCCGCCAGACAGAGCCAGCCGCAGCGGCAGGCGCAGCCCAAGAGCGCCGCGCAGCGTCAGGCGCCGCAGGGGCGGCCCGACCCCATCTCCTCCAAGGTCCAGCGCATCGACCGGGAAGAGGAAGAATAAACGATCGACAAGCAGAAAAAGCAGCACATCCGAAAGCGGATGTGCTGCTTTTTG
>JAUNNC010000151.1 GCA_030531585.1 Eubacteriales bacterium
GAAGCTATCGCGCGCTGATGCCGCAGGATCGTGTCCGCGCAGAGATCGCGCGCTGCAGCGGCAGCCAGTTTGATCCCCGCTTTGCGGATATCATGCTGGACATGATCGATGAGGACAGCGATTATACCATGAGGGAGGTTTGAGCATGGCGAATTTGGAGGCCCTGCGGGAATACGGCATCGACACGGACGAGGGTCTGGCCTGCTGTGCGGACGACCCGGCGTTCTATGAGGAGATGCTCGGAGAGTTCCTGTCGGAGGGGGAAGAAAGGCTTGCGGAGCTGCGGGCCTTCTTCGTGGCGCGCAACTGGAAAAGCTATACCATTTGCGCCCACTCGGTCAAGAGCACTTCGCGGATGATCGGGGCGAAGGCGCTGTCGGAGCGCGCGCGGGAGCTGGAGCTTGCCGGAAAAGCGGAGGACGCGGCAGCGATCGAGGGCGCACACGCGGCATTTCTCGCGGAATACGCGGCGCTGCTCGACACGCTCCGCGCGGCGCTGTGAGGGCACGACCATGCGGGATTTTTTTCAGCATGCCCTTGACCCGAACATCCATCTGCGCCGTCGTCTGTTTCAGCTTCTGTCCACGATCGCGCTTGCGGAATTCATCATCGTCACGCTCTACACGGCTATCCTGAATACCAGCCCGCTGAGCGTCGCCGTGATGCTTTTCGGGACGTTTTTATTTGCGATAACCGTCTCTCTCACGTTTAAGTCCGGTCGGATGCGCCTCGGCGCGACGATTTCGGGGCTGCTCTACTTCTCCATCTATCCGCTGACCTTCTTCTCCTCCGGCGGCATTTACGGCGGCGGGCCGCCGGTCGCCGCGTTTGCGCTGATCTATTTGTTCCTTGTCACGCAGAATTGGGAGCGGATTGCCTCGCTTGCCCTGTGTGTCCTGGTTGACGGCTGCTGCTGGCTTGCCGCGTATCTGCACCCGGAGCTTCTGACCAAGCGCACCGTCGCCATGGAGCATGCAGAGTCCTTCCTCGCGGTGCTGCTGGTGACGGCTCTCATCTGCACGCTCTTTGCCTTCGTCACGGAGGTATACGCGGAGGAAAACCGCATCGTCCAGCGGCAAAAGAAGCAGATCGAGGATCTGAACCGCGCGCAGAAACGCTTCTTCTCCAGTATGAGCCACGAGATCCGCACGCCCGTCAACGCGATCATCGGCTTCAACGAGAGCACCCTGCGCGAGAACATCAGCGAAGAAGTCCGTGAAAACGCGCATAACATCGAGGTCGCAAGCAAGCTCCTTCTGCACACCATCAACGAGATTCTGGACATGTCCAGGCTCGAGACGGGCGGCATGGAGATCGTCTGCACGGATTACCGCACGACGGCCATGCTGTCCGACATTGTGAGTCTGGTCTGGCTGCGGGCACAGGAGAAAGGGCTGGAGTTTGTGATCCGCGTCGATCCCGCCATGCCCACGTCCCTGCACGGGGACGAGGTGCGCATCAAGCAGCTGCTGCTGAATGTGGTCTCAAACGCGGTGAAATACACCCGGGAGGGCTCGGTCACGCTCGCCATCTCCGGAAGGACGGACGAACAGGGTGTCTTTTACGCGGTGTACGACGTGACGGACACCGGTATCGGTATCCGCGAGGAGAACATCCCGCAGCTTTTCTCCGCCTTCCAGCGCGTGGACGAGCAGAGCACCCACGCCATCGAGGGGACGGGTCTCGGCCTGTCCATCGTCAAGCAGCTTCTCGACATGATGGGCGGCAGCGTGACGGTGACGAGCGAATACGGCAAGGGCTCCAACTTCCACATTGAGATTCCCCAGCAGGTGGCAGATTCCACGCCGGTGGGCGAAGTGAATCTGCGCCGAACGGCGAGGGATGAAACCGTCCGCCGGGACAGCGTCTTCGCCGCTCCGAAGCTGAGCATCCTCGCGGTTGACGACACGCCCATGAACCTCAAGGTGCTGACAAAGCTCCTGAAGGATACCGGGGTGAGCCTTGACACCGCGGCAAGCGGCGCGGAGGCGCTCAAGCGCACTTCGGAAAAGCGCTATGACCTGATCCTCATGGATCACCAGATGCCCGAGATGGACGGGATCGAGTGCCTGCACCGGATCAGGGAGCAGACGGACGGTCTGAACCGCGACAGCAAAATCGTCTGCCTCACGGCAAATGTTGGCGCGGACATGGAGAGACTGTACATGCAGGAGGGCTTTGACGGCTATCTCGAAAAGCCGGTCCGCGGCAAGGTTCTTGAAGCGGAGATCATGCGCCTGGTACCGGATCTGACAAACGGAGGACAATGACATGAGCTATTTTACCCTGAAGGACGGGCAGCGACTTTATTATGAGGACAAGGGCCGCGGCCCGGATACCGTCATCATGATGCACGGCTGGACAAGCTCTCACGAAATCTATCTGAAACCGGCGGAGACGCTGCAGGAGCAGGCCAGATGTATTATCTACGATCACCGCGGACACGGCGGGAGCAAGGCCGCGAACAAGGGCGCGCCCACCATGGAGACGCTCGCGCGTGATCTCAATGAGATCATCACCGGTCTTTCGCTTTCCGATATCACGCTTCTCGGCTGGTCCATGGGCGCCGGTGTGGTATTCAACTACGTCCGCCTGTTTGGCTGCGGCGCTCTCAAGCAGATCATCCTCTGCGATATGACACCGAAGCAGCTCAACGACGATGAGTGGAAGCTGGGACTCTATCAGGGAAAGTATACAAAGGAAGACATGGCGCGGGACGCCGGGAAAGACTTTTATTCCCTCTACAAAGAATTCGCAGTCGCGGCTGTTCCGAAGCTGAAAAGGATCCCGGGATTTCTTCTGAAAAAGCCGCTGAAAGAAAAGCTGGACAACTGTGATGAATCGGTGTTGAAAAGTCTGGCGGCATCCATGAAGCTGCAGGACAACCGGCCGATCGTCGGACAGATCACCGTGCCGCTCACCTATTTTTATGCCGACCCGGGTTCTCTTTTCTCGCCAAAGCTGGCGGACTGGTACGGAGAACACGTCACAACAGCGTACAGGCCTGTCCGGTTCCCGGAATGCACACATATGCTCGTTACCGATTATCCCGAGAAGTTTACAGAAGAGGTCGGCAAGGTTCTTCAATCCGCACACAATCGGTAAGCGTTTGGATAGCGGCTTTCATTCGCAGACGTGAAAGCCCGGCTCCCCCTCTGGGGAACAGTCCCCGGTGCGCAAACCGGGGGACTGAGGGGTTCCGTGCCTCCTGTTTGACACAGCTTTCTCACCGCAGGGGAGAGGCTTGCCCCTCCCGGCAGCGCGTAAAAAAACGCGGCGATTTCGCAGCATTCCCGCGAAATCGCCGTATATTTTTTCAATTTTACCTCCCCTGCGGTGTGCCCATTCATCGTTTGCGGAACAAACGCCCAGAGTCAACGCCAGGTTAATGATTGAGGATCAACCATAGGATTTCATCCAATTCCGCAACCGCGGGGAAAGCTTTCGCGGCGAGCTGCTCACGAATTTTGGCAAACAGCTCCGCTAAAGCCTCTCGCTCCCGCCTGTTCCAGTTCGGCAGCTCTCCCTCCGCCAGGACCCGGCCCGCGGCGGTCATGCCGATCGCGCCGAAGAACAGCGGGGCGATGGCGCTGAGCTTCGCCGCCGTCTTTTCGGGGGTATAGATCGAGGCCGTCGGGTCCTCCGCCCGGAGCGCCTTGCCCTCTCGGTAGATCGAGACGGCCGAGGCCGCCAGCACGATCACCAGCAGAACGCAAAGCGCCGACTGCAGGATCAGAAACAGCTTCTTCTCCGTCATTGCGTTCCTACCTCCTTTGATAATCGCGCACCGTTACAGAATCCTGATCGCATTATAGCATCTGCAGCCGGGAATTACCAGACCGACGCGCGGTCCCCGGGCGGGATCTTACACCGGATGCCGGCGGCAGAGACGGAAGAATGCTTCAGGGCCGAAGCCCGGCTACCCCGCAGCGAGTCGGAGGAGGTACTTGACGGCGCTGCTATCGGCACAGGCGCTCCCTGTGAAAACCCGGTACGGCCCGGGGACACACGAAAATCGGGGTTCACGTCCTGAAATAATATATGGACGAAAGCATAAACCTGTGGTAAAATACAACCAAATCGGATTAAGGAGATGTTTTTTTGAAGATCAAGGAACTCCGGGAAAAGTACAAGCTGACGCAGGCTGCGCTTGCAAAGTCGCTCGGCGTGAGCAGCATTACCATTTCCGCTGTCGAAACCGGACGCACAAAAGTCAGCAGGAATCTTTCTGCCAAGATTCAAGAGGTCTACGGCGAGTTGATCGAGCCGGAAGCCAGGAGAGGGAAAGCAGCAGGGAAAGCTGCTGCAAAGAAAACCAGAACCGCAAAGAAAAAGGCCGAGGCTGCGGCAGAGACCGCCGCTGCGGAGGCTGTTCCGGATGACGGGAAAAAGATCGAGAAAAAGACCAGGAAGGCGAAAGCGAAGCTCCAGGCGGAAAAGCCTTCTGCCGAGCCTGTCGCGGAGGTCGGGAACAAGACAGAAAAGAAAGCGGGAAGGGCAAAGAAAGCGAAGGTCGTGATCCAGTCTCCCATGGGTGGGGAGATCTCGGCGGATGAGATCCTCAAAAAGATAGGCCAGGCCGATACCGTATATATCCGCGTTGACCAGAACAAAGCGTACTGGGTCAAGGGCGACGAAACCGGGTCCGTCGATTTGTGGTAAAGGACGATTGCCGGTCAGGTCCCCAAAAAGGGCTGTTCCTCTGCGTGCCTGCGATGAAGGGATTCATCGCGTGAATCTCACAGAAAGCGACAGTCGTTGGGGATCGAACGAATCCTGCACAGTGCGGGTCAGACACCCCGCTCCGCCAAACCGGTGCTTGCAAAAGCGCCGGTTTTTTTATACAATGTCAAAAACGCAGGAAAACTGCAGCGTGCCGGGACGATTGAGCGGACCCGGCGTCTGGGAGAAAGGAGCAGCAATGAGAGAACCGGAG
>JAUNNC010000152.1 GCA_030531585.1 Eubacteriales bacterium
AGCATGGCGCAAATCCAGCCGCAAAGAATTCAAGATTTCTATTAGAGGATAGTATCAATACAGGGCAAAGCCCCGGAAGGCAAAAGCGGAGGCGTCGTGCCCGGTCGAATCCGGATAGCCGCCCTGGAAGATCACCTCCACGGGCCCCGCGGCTCCGCGCAGATCGACCGCAAAGCGCTGCCAGCCGCCCAGGAGATCCTGGTACTGCTTCTCCATGGACGAGAGCAGCTTCCCGTCCGCGTCGTATACAAACACGGCCGGCTGTCCGTTCAGCGCGGTGTTGCGGCCCTCAAAGCAGAGGTAGGACCAGGTCCCCGCGTCCGGGATGCGGAGCTTCAGGCCGATATAATCGCAGTCGCGCAGATACGCGGCCAGATCCGTTTCCGGCTCCCGGCCGAGCGCGCCGGTGCAGTGAAGGACCAGCGCGCCGTCCTCGCCGTCCGGCTCCAGGCGTGCGCTGCGAAGCTCCCCTTCGAGCAGCTCCTCCCTGCCGAGCTTGCGCGGGACCGCGCCCGTGAGCTCTTCGTTCAGCAGCGCGGCGGCGTAATAGTCGCAGTGGTAGCGCTCCTGCGCCGAAAGGCCGGGGAAATCCGCCTGCAGGAAATACTCCAGATCTTCTTCCAGTCGCTCCCGGTAGTTTTCGCGGGTGAGCCTGCCGTCGCCGTCGTGCATCCACTTGAGCATCAGGCTGTTGATCCACTCCCCGTAATGCATCAGGTCGCGGTAGTTGTTGACGTCGCCGATGATGTCGCGCCGTCCGTCAAAGTCGTAGAGCCGGATGTTGTCGCATTCCAGCATGAGCCCGGCGGCGGTCTGCATGCCTTCGAACAGGGCGTAGATCTCGCCGGAGGCGACCTGGTCGGACCAGTATCCCAGGGAATAGGGCGGAAAGAAGCAGTAGAACGTCACATCCGGGTGCGCCCTCGCCGCGGCGACGACATTGTCCTCGATGTTCCGGACAAGGTTTTCCCGCAGGAAATCCGACAGATGCACGGGCTCGCCGACGGTCCCCGGCTCGAACCAGCACAGGGTCTCGATCGCGGGCAGGCCGAAGCTCCCCTCGTACTCCTTCATCGTGTTGGCGTAGGCGTCAAAGGAGGTGATGCCCGGGACGAAGCCGGTCCCGGCTGCCTGCGTGAGCATCCGGGCGGTCCTGCCGAACAGGATGTCCGCATTCAGAAGATACTTGTAGTCGTTCCAGATGCTGCGGTCATACAGGTAGCTCGGATATTCGCCCAGATCGCTGCGCAGCCCGTTCGTCCCGTAGAGGAGCATGTGCCGGTCGATGCTCCGGAAGACGGTTTTGACCTTGGGCTGGTTTTCGAGCGCCGTGTCGATCAGGCCGCCGATCTCATAGTAGGTGGCGCCCTCGGCCGGGACCTTGACGGCGTGCGTGCCGAACAGCGCGTCCAGCTCGCTCGTTTTGAAGTTCACGATCATGGAGGAGCCCGTGATCACCGCGTCGTAATCGAAGTGGCGGAGGATCCCGTCGTTCTGGCTCCGCTGGTTGTCGATGGGATAGAAGAAGCGGTCGGTATGCGGCGCGTGATAGTGAAAGAAGGGGTCGACCCAGGCCGTCAGCGCCGCGGCGCAGAGAAAGGCGGCAAACGACAGGATCAGGAAAACAGCCAGCCAGCGTTTCGCTTTCATGACAGCCTCCCGTTAGAAGTTGAAGTAGACGAAGACGGACTCGCCGCCCAGATGGAGAAATCCGAAGAAGAACGCCAGGGCCGCCAGCACCGCGCCGGCGGGCGTGAGGCTGTCCTTTCTGCGGTAATTGTTCTCGGGGATCAGGCAGAGCAGCAGCGCCGAGAGATAGAACAGCAGCGCCGACGCGCCGCGGATCGGCGTCAGGCGGAACGCCGGGAGCAGGATACCGGCCTCCGGGATCTCGAAGCACTTGAGCAACCCCTCGGAAATCGCCGTGCTCCCGAAGCGGAGCATGCCCTTGAGCATCCACAGCCACTGGGAGACCGATTGCGCCCGGAACAGCAGCCACAGGACGTTCACGCTCAGGAAGGTGTACAGCCATCCGGCGACGTCGTTGAGACGTTTTCCCGCCCGCTCGCGCATCCGCTCGAAGACGCTGAGCGCGCCGTGCAGAAGCCCCCAGAGGAAGAAGGTCCAGTTGGCCCCGTGCCAGATCCCGCTGAGGAGAAAGACGATCATGATGTTCAGGTACTGTCTGGCCGTCCCCCGCCGGTTCCCGCCGAGCGGATAATAGACGTGCCTCGTCAGGAAGGCGGTGAGCGAGATGTGCCAGCGCTTCCAGAAGTCGCGGATCGACAGCGCCCGATAGGGGGAGTCGAAGTTGATCGGCAGGTCGATGTTCAGCATCTGCGCGATGCCGACGGCCATGTCGCTGTAGCCGGAAAAATCAAAGTAGATCTCGAACGTATAGGCGAGCATCGTGAGGAACAGATCGCCGGAGGTCGCGGCGGAGAGATCGGCAAAGCCCCACTCCACGGCGGCGAAAAAGGTGTCGGCCAGGATCATTTTCTTGAACAGGCCGAAGCTGAACAGCTTGACGCCGCAGGCCATGTTCTCCCAGACGGGCTTTTTGCGCGACGCGTCGTCAAACTGTGGGATCAGCTCGTCCGGCTCGGCGAGCGGGCCCATGATCAGCTTGGGGAAAAACAGGATGTAGAGCAGATAGTTCAGCACTGTCTCGTTTCTGCCGCTGTCCCGGACGCTCAGGACATAGGAGATCTGCTGGAAGGTGAAGAAGCTGATACCCAGCGGCAGGAAGAGGTTCAGCCGATAGTCGGAACGCAGCAGCGGCCCGAGCGTCCCGAGAAAGAAGTCCGCGTATTTAAAAAAGAACAGCAGGGCGAGGTTGGCCGCCACGTCAAGGATCAGGATCATCCTCGACGCACCGTCCCTGCGGACGATGCGGGCCGCGGCGGCGTAGTTGAACAGCAGGCTGAACAGCAGCAGCACGGCCGACGGCACGCCGTAGTACAGATAGAACGCCGCCCCCATGCCGGCGAGAAAGACCTTCCCCAGCCTATGGCTCAGCCGGTTCAGCAAAAAGTACCCCGCCAGGAGCAGAGGCAGAAATATCAAAATGAATTCGTAGGAATTGAACTGCATAAGAAGCACCTTTCATCGGCGAAGACGCCGGCGTGCGGCCGGGGAGCCGTTTTCGCTCCGCCGCCGTATTCCCGTCCTCCGCTGCCTACACCTTACTCAAAAGCCGCCCCGATGTCAAGTGGGAGGGCGCGCCGCAGCCGTGTCCCTCCGGAGAAAAACTCCGCTCGGGAAACGAAATCCGGACGCTTTAACAGCTTGTCATTCCGCTTTGTTTATGGTACACTGACAAAAACCGCGGTATCTACGCGCAGGCCGCTGTTTTTAGGAAAAAGAGAGGAGGCAGCCGTTTGAAAACCAGAATCATCTCCGCCCTTGTGATGCTTGCAATTGTGGCCGCCTGCATGCCGCTGGCCTTGACGCGCCTGCTGTTCTTTGCCGTGGCGGGCGGGCTCTGCGCCTATGAGTTCAGCAAGAGCGTGGAGAAGCTCGACGCCCGCTGTACTCTGTGGGTCATGTTCGTCTATCTCGGCGGTCATGCGCTGCTGTGCTGGCTGGATACGGGCCTGTTCTCCTACTCCGTGTGCCTTGTGTTCTGCATCTATCTGGCGCTGTTCTCGGGCGTTCTGCACAGCAGGGTCTCCGGCCGCGGCGCGCTCTTTACCCTGGCCGGGCTCACCTATCCCTGCGTGCTCTTCGCCATCTTGATGGACATCTCCCTCAGCCCCATCTGGTGGCAGACGCTGGCGATGGGCTGCGTGTCGAGCTGGCTGTGCGACACCGCCGCTCTCGTCGGCGGCTCGCGCTTCGGCAGACACAAGCTCGCCCCGCTCGTCAGTCCGCACAAGACCGTGGAAGGGTCCCTGTTCGGGGCGGCCTCCTCCGTGCTGTCGGCCCTGCTGTGCTGGCTGCTTTACCGTGCGCTCTTCCCCATCCCCTTCTGGCTCTGCCTGCTGACGGCCTTCCTCTGCTCGAGCATGGGGCAGATCGGCGACCTGGCGGAGTCGCTGCTCAAGAGGATGATCGGGGTCAAGGATTTCAGCAATCTGATCCCCGGGCACGGCGGTCTTTTCGACCGGGCCGACGCCCTGCTCTTCTCGATCCCGACCGCGTATTTCTGCTTCCTGCTCGCCGGGATCGGCGCGTAAGCGCCGCGGAAAGCTGCGAAAACGAAACGAAAAAGCTGTGCTTTTGCACAGCTTTTTCTCATTTCCTGTCGGAAAAGACCCATTTTTTCTGAATATAATAGCTGACGATGAACAGGATCAGCTCGAGGACGATCTTGACCAGGGTGGCGAGGATCGGATGGGCGATCTTCAGCGCGGCGATGAGCGCCGTCAGGCACATGACCGAGATCAGCGTCTGCGGGATGCAGAGGCAGTAGTACTTCAAAAACGCCTTCCAGTGGTTTTCCCCGCGGCGGAAAACGAAGCGGTCGTTCATCGTGAAATTGAACAGCGAGGAGAGCGCGCGGGCGGTGACCTGCGAGACCGTCGAGGCCGGGGCCGCGGCGAGGCGGGCGCCGAGCAGGGTCATCAGCAGCAGATACAGTCCGTTGTCGACGATCCAGGAGCAGACGGCGCTGACGACGTAGCGAAAGCCGGAGCCCGTCATCAGGAAGCGGAGCATCACCCGGCTGATCCGCAGGGAGTCCTTGACCGGGTTGTAGTGGGAGCTGTAGTCCTCGGGATCGTAGACGGTGGCGATGGGCTGCTCGAGAAAGGGGATCCCCAGGCGCTTCATGTACAGCAGCATGTTGGTCTCGTACTCGAAGCGCTCCCCCTCGATGCTGCAGAAGGTCTCCAGATACCGCGCCGGGATGGCGCGCAGACCGGTCTG
>JAUNNC010000153.1 GCA_030531585.1 Eubacteriales bacterium
CTGGCCAGATCGCCCATCCGCGCATACATCCAGTTTCCCGGACAGGACTTGTTGGCAAACCAGCGGTGGACCGTCAGGACCATCTCATCCGCAGCCGGTGTGTATGCGAGGGTCTTATCCTTATCGCCCAGCCACAGGAGCTTTTTCTTTCCGTTGCGCTGGCAGATATCGACGCAGAGCTTGATCAGCGTCTGGTAGACGATATCCTTAAAGGCGTAGGGTTCTGTGGTATCAGAGGCGCACTCGATGGTGACGGCCCTCTGGTCGTTGGCATTACTGGAAGAGCACCAGCTGCGGTTTTTCTCTTCCACATACATACCGACCCGGCCATCCACACCGATGCCGTAGTTGCTGGATGCCTGTCTGGAGGACGGCGCGAAAATGCTGCCGAGCGTCTCAACGGAGCACTGGCCCACCACGCAGTGCGGCGTGATGCGGTCGATGCTGTGGGTACGCTGCCCGGAGTGGTTCGGGCTAAGTTTTGTATAAGCCACCAGTGGGCTGTTTGTATATGCCATGTCATTTCCGTCCTTTCGTAAAAAAGTGAGAGGCGGGATTGCTCCCGCCCCAGATCAGTGTTCGTCGTCGGATTTCTCCGCCCGGTCATGCAGCTGTTCCAGTACAGCCTTCAGCTTCTCCGGGATGGGCAATCCCAGATGAGCCGCGTTTTCCGTCAGGGACACACCCTCGTTGGATAGATAGAAGAAGATCACGGCTGTTCTTAGTACGCTGCCGGTGCCGATGACCTGAGAGTCCAGCGCGTGGCCGATGCCCACAAGGGAGAAGATCAGCACCTTGCGGAACAGGCCCTTGAAGCCGACCTCACTGGACAGCTTGTGATCCACCACGGCGCACATGACACCCGTGATATAATCGAGCGCCACAAACAGGACCAGCGCATAGAGCAGGCCGTCGCAGCCGCCGAGGAACCAGCCCAGCCAGCCGCCGACCGCCGCAAAGATGAGTTGAATGGTGCTCCAGAATTCTTTCATGATGAATACCTCGCTTTCTTAGTAGACATAGATGAGCCGGTATGTGACCGACGATTTGAAATAACCTCCGTAGGTGCTGGACTGGGTCTTGACCGTCAGCGTCCCGTTATCATAGGTCCAGCTGAAATAGCTGGAAGAAACATAGTTGTACGCGGATGACCCGCCTCCGGAGCCCTTACGGACATAGGTGCCATAGGTGTTGGTGCCGTTGCTGGTCACTGCCGTCACGTAGTAAGTGGACGCCAGCGTGATCTGCGATGTGGCGATCAGCATGAAGGCCTTCGGCTGTGCAGCCAGTCCCGTAAAGGCGATGCTGGTGGCGTTGCTGCTGGGAGCCTTGGTCGCGCCCGCCACATGAACGCCATCCGCTGTTCCGGTGATCAGTTCTCCATCCGCACCGTGCGCCGTGAATCCGGAAAGGAGCGCATCGGCAGTCACGGTATCAGCGGAAAGATCAATGAGCGTGTTCCCGCCATAATCCACTCGGTTTACTGCCATAGCTGCCTCCTTATCCAATCGTCACCGTCGTGCCTCCTGCCGCATTCGGAGTCTCGGTATACGGGATCGCGGCCACCGTGACCTGAGAGAGGTAGTTGTAGCCTTCACCCGGCGTCACCACCTGCTGGGCGGTTCCCGGCGTGACGCTGGCGCTCTGGGCTGTCACGTCCTCTGTACCGCTCATGGTCCCGGTGACACCGAGGATTGTGATACCCTCCCGGATGTTGCTTTCGATGATCTTGGCCTGCTCCTGCGGGCTGATCGCTACCTTGCCGGAGCCGTCGTGATAGCCCTGCGCGATGGTGTACTCGCCAGCCTTCGTTTCGATGGTCCCAGAGGCTGCGCCGTTGTTCGGCATCGTGCCGGTGAGGGCCGTACCTCTGGCGTGCGCCGTCTTTCCGGCCAGAATCTCTGCCACCGCAGCGGTATCATCAGAGGTATCAGAGTCATACGAACAGGTGCCCTCCAGCGCATCGCCCTTCTTGTCATGGAAGGTCACACCGGAGAGCACCTTGTCCTCTGTAACGGTATCGGCGGTCAGGTCGATCAGGACCTCGCCGCCGAAGATAATCTTGCTGTTTGCCATGTTCAGTTCTCCCTTCGTTATTCAGATGCGATATAAACGGTCTTGCCTCCGGAGAGGTTGTCGGTGCTGTAGGACGGCACCTTCCGGACGGTGATGTCGTCCGGCATATAGGCGTTCTTGGTCGGAAGCACGACATCCTTAGCTGCCTTCGGCACAATGACCGTTTCACCGTCGTAGGTCTTTCTGGGGCCGGAGGTCAGGAAGACACCCAGTTCACCCTGATAGGTTCCGACATCCATGAGTGTGCCGTCATAAAAGATGGGCGGTCCCAGATTGTCGGCACGTGGCTTTTGATTCCCTGTGATCACCATCAGATCTCACCCTCCTTCAAAACCGCATACACGTTTTCGTCGTAGATCCGGCTGGCACCGACCGCGCCGCTCTGGAACTTGTACCGGCATTGCACCTGCGCAAGCCGCCCGGCCTCCAGTGCCAGCGTTTCTTCCTGAGTCAGCTGCCATTCGATCATGGCGTCCGTCACAGAAGAAGCCGACGACAGCTCCTTCTCAATCGTCACGCTGCTCTGGCGGATCGTGAGAAAGGCAGCTGTCATCTCCAGTGGATTTACATCGGAAAAAGAAAAGCGGATCGGAGGAGTCGTACCTCGAATAATCATCAGCGTTCCTCCTCTTTAGTTCAGTGCAGGAAAAAGGACGCCTGATTTTAGGGCGTCCCTCATCCTAACGTTTGCTATGGTTAAATGCAGAAGCCGATAATGATTCCCCTTACTGCCTGCGGAGTCTCTTGTGCTTCACTGGACGGATTGGAAATCACATAGAAGTTGCTTCCATTCCGGCTTCTGGTCCAGCAGTTGGTACCAGGCCAATGGCCGAGTCGCGCAATCGGGAAGCGCGTGCCGTCGAAGGCAGCGCTGTAAATCACACCGCTCTTTTCCATCGGATTGGATTTGGCATATTCGCGTCTGGACGGAATCCAGATGGCTTCTTCTGTTTCCACCTGCTCGGAGGAGGTAACAGCGGAGACCTTCCTGACCGTCTTGATGGCTTCACGCACGTTCTCCGGGAAGCACGGCAATACGGCAGGAGCCAGCTGCTCACGAAGAGGCATCTTTGGCCAGCCGCCCGCGCTGCCACCGGCTTCGACGGTTTTGGTCGGCTCGGTCTTCTCAATGGAGAAATCGCCCTCGGAGATGAATGAGATCTCCGCGCAGTCCCGGCCGCTATCCACAGAGCTGTCCTTCACCCACTGGGCGAGGACTTCCAGCGTATCTCCCGCAGCCAGTTCGTAGGTCCTCTCGCCGGTCACACCATTCGGGTTTGCAAAGCCGGTCACGATCCATTCATCGCCAACACGGACACTCATCATATCGAAGTTCGTCTCTGCGGAGCAGGTATAGACGATCCGCAGGGAGAGCGCCTCATTTGCCGTGATCGTAAACAGACTGGCACAGGCCTGGTTGTGGACGATCTTGTCCGTGCGATACATGATGCCCTCGATCTCGGTGACTTCGCCGTCTTCGCCTTCTTCTGGCTCCACCAGCGTGAAATGCCCGGTAACCGTTACGGCATTTGTGCCTTTGGTGCCCATTGCCCGCTGTGTTGCCAGCGGAGCCAGCGCCAGCCATGTCATGTGCGCATTCCCGGTGCCGTCTGCCAGTTCATCAGCGTTCAGCCCGACCAGTTCAAAGGGAACGACGCCTTCATCACCCAGATCCAGCATGGCCACATCGCCGATGTTGTACTTCTCGGAATAGGTGCCGTCCTCGCCAGCGGCAAGGATCTGCTCCCACGTATCCGTAATGGCGCGATGCCAGACAGCTGTATAGTCCACAGGACCGGTGACCTGCAAAGTCGTCGGTTCCCAGAGATACAGGTAGTAGTTCTCCGGATCTTCGACAGCAGGCTTCACCAGTTCATCCGGATAGGCAGCGTTGGAGCCGTAACCGTAGTCCTTAGAAGCCATTAGGGTCTCACCATCCGAATCGAAGTAGCGGACGGTGTAATACCGGAGGATAGAGGTGTACCGGACGGCAATCGTCCTGTCCGCCGTGATCTCCTTCAGGGACTGCTGCCAGCCGTTGTACACGTAATCGTACTGTGCGGTAGAGAGCCGGACCGGCGTCAGGATGCGGTTTGCCGCCACCGGATCGACCGCGTCATTGTACTGGCTGACATACTGGGTATCCAGCACGGTATTGTCGTAGTCGATGAAGGTGACGATAAAGGTCTGGTCCGTCTTGAACAGCGCTGTGAAGGTCGTGTTGGACGACAGCGTGGTCGGCAGGGTCTTATCCCACTTGCGGAAGAAATAGTTGTACTCCGCAGCAGGCTTTTCCGGCACTGCCATACGACCACCGGCCACAGGATCGGTTGCCGTGCCATTCTTTTGGATGCGCTCCCGGTAGAGCTCGGTGCCATCCCAGTTGACGAAGATGGCGTACACATAGTTGAAGGTGGAATAGCTCGCCGTGATCGTCCGGTTGCTGGTGATGTTCGTAAGCGTTCCGCTCCAGCCAGTGAAGGTGTAGGTGCGCTGGTTGGTCGTGTCCTCCGGTCGCTCTGGCGTATGGATCGTACCGTCCTCGATGGGATTCGGGCAGTCCTCGCCGGTGGCGATGTAGTACACACAAAGCACGGTACCGTCGTAGTTCTTGAAGGTCACCGTATAGGCAGGCCTCGTCGCATACCGGGCGGTCAGGGTGCGGTCGTTTGTGATGTTCGTCAGGGACGCACCGGTCCA
>JAUNNC010000154.1 GCA_030531585.1 Eubacteriales bacterium
TCGTCACCGTGACGCTCGAGGTCAAGGACGCTGCCGAGCTGCGCCATATCATCTCCCGCCTGACCCACGTCAACGGCGTCAGCTCCGTGACGAGAAACGGGATGTAAAACACGATAGTATAAGGATAGTCGATTATGAGAGCTGTTGTTACCCGCGTCACCTCCGCCTCGGTCGAGATCGACGGCGCCGTACACGGTGCCATCGGGCCGGGGCTCCTGATCCTGCTCGGCGTCCATCAGGACGACACGGAGCAGGAGGCGCTGAAGATCGCGGACAAGATCTGCGGTCTGCGCATCTTTGAGGACGAAAACGGCAAGATGAACGTGAACCCCGCCGACGCGGGGGCGGAGCTGCTGATCATCAGTCAGTTCACGCTCTTTGCCGACTGCCGCTCCCGCCGCCCCGGCTTCTCCAAAGCCGCGCGGCCCGAGACCGCCGTCCCGCTCTACGAGCTGGTCATCGCCGAGTGCCGCAGGCGCGGCTTCAAGGTGGAGACCGGCGTCTTCGCCGCGTACATGCAGGTGAAGTCCGTCAACGACGGGCCCGTTACGATTCTTCTCGAAACAAAGGAGCTGTGAGCATGCTGATCAAGACCCTGCCCGTCGGCCAGCTGGAGACCAACTGCTATGTGGTCACCAACGAGAACGCGCTCGAATCCGTGGTCATCGACCCCGGCGACGAGGCCAACACCATTCTGGACTATCTGGAGTCGAACCGCCTCCGCTGTGCGGCGATCTTCCTCACGCACGGGCACTACGACCACGTCGGCGCGGTCGCGGCGCTGCGGGAGGAGACCGGCGCGCCGGTGTACATGAACCCGCGCGACGACGCTTCCCGCGCCGTGGACGCCCACATGACCTACCGCATGCAGCCCGGCGACAAGGCCTATGACGAGGGCGACACGGTGGAGGCCGCGGGGCTGGTTTTCCATGTGATGGCCACGCCCGGCCACACCCCCGGCGGCGTCACGCTGCGCTGCGAGGACGCGCTCTTCACCGGCGACACGCTCTTCAAGGGCAGCTGCGGCAGGACCGATCTGCCCGGCGGCGACATGGAGCAGGAGCTGAATTCCCTGCGCCGCATCTGTGAGCTCCCGGGCGACTACGAGGTCTATCCCGGCCACATGGACCCCTCCACGCTCGAGCGCGAGAGAGCGTTCAACTATTATTGCCGCGCCGCCATGAGGAGATAACAGAGCTCCGCCTATTGAGCAGCAGGGGAGCTCGAGGGGGCAAAGGCCCGCCTCGAGTCGGATCGGCCGCCGTCGGAAAAACCTGATCGCACAGGTTTTTCCGGTAAAGGCATTTTGTTTCTGACAAAATGCCCGGCGGGCTTGTCGTGCGGCCATGAGACGGTAAAGCACAAATTCGCCGTTGCATTTTGCGGCGGCTTGACGGATAATAGCGCCAGAACAACAGAACAACCATCCAGGAGGGAACCTATGAAAAGAGCAACCCGCGTCGGCCTCATCACCAGCGGCGGCGACTGCCAGGGTCTGAACGCCGCCATCCGCGGCGTCGGCAAGGCGCTGTTCCAGCGCGTCGACAACCTTGAGATCTACGGCATGTACGACGGCTACCGCGGCCTGATCGAGCGCGACTACAAGTTCATGGAGAGGAAGGACTTCTCCGGCATTCTGACCGAGGGCGGCACCATTCTCGGCACCTCGCGCCAGCGCTACATCCCCGGCAAGGACATCGTCGACGAGAACGGTGAGAGCGTCATCCCCAGGATGCTCGACACCTATAACCGTCTGGGTCTGGACTGTCTGGTGATCATGGGCGGCAACGGCACCCAGAAGAGCGCCAAGCTCCTGATGGACGCCGGGATGAACGTCGTCACCCTGCCCAAGACCATCGACAATGACATCTGGGGCACCGACACGACCTTCGGCTTTCAGAGTGCCGTGAACATTGCCACCAACGTCATCGACTATCTGCACACCACGGCCTGCTCTCACGGGCGCATCTTCGTGGTGGAGCTGATGGGCCGCGACGCCGGATGGCTGACGCTGCACGCCGGCATCGGCAGCGGCGCGGACGTGATCCTCATCCCCGAGATCCCCTACGATCTCGAGAAGGTGGCCGAGATGCTCAAGCT
This sequence comes from Eubacteriales bacterium, assembly GCA_030531585.1. Lineage (GTDB taxonomy): Bacteria > Bacillota > Clostridia > Oscillospirales > Oscillospiraceae > Limivicinus. Next base: position 2,101 of record JAUNNC010000154.1, read on the forward strand.
CCGCCGTAAAAGAGGCAGCGGCTTCTCCATCATCGCCTGCGCCGAGGGCGCCGTCTCCGTCGACGAGACGAAGCTCGACGAGGAGGCCAGCCGCCGCAAAAAGGAGCAGAGCAAGCACTCCACCGTCTCCTACGCCATCGCCGAGGAGCTCGAGCGCCTGACCGGCCAGGACACCCGCGTGACCGTCCCCGGCCACTATCAGCGCGGCGGTCCCCCCTGCCCCTACGACCGCGTGCTCGCTACGCGCTTCGGCGCCTACGCGGCGGATCTGATCATCAAGAAGCAGTACGGGACCATGGTCGCCATCCAGCACGGGGAGATCGTCGCCATCCCGCTGGCCGACGCCGCGAGCAAGACCAAGTTCCTGCCCGTCGATCACCCCATGATTCAGATGGCCCGGGATATCGGCATCTGCATGGGCGACTGACGAGGCCATAAGCTCATCAAGTGCCGCAGGCGGCGCTTCCCCGACCGATGCCCTTTTTCTATCGGACCCGCTCCGCCGGGCTCCGTTTGGGGTTTATGAAAAAGACAGAAGGAGGATTGCCCCATGTCGTTTTTTTCCAGACTGTTTCGTGGAAAGCGCAAAAAAGCGCTCGAGCTTGTCGACCGCGCGCCTGCGGCGAAGCCGGAAGCCCCGGCGGAGCCTGTGCGCTCCGCGCCCGGCGGGCTCGACGAGCTGCGCTTTCGCGCCCGCACTGGCGACGTAAAGCTGACCGACCGTCATCATACCGGCAATTTCTGACCTGCATAACGAAAAAAGAGGACTGTGTTCAAAACCACAGTCCTCTTTTTTCATCATCGGTTCACCACGCGTCGCCCTTGTGCAGACGGCGGAACGTGTAGATCGGCAGTTCGCAGGGCTCGGTCCTGTCCCCGAGCGCCCAGTGCAGCACCCCCATGCCCATCGCGTCGAAGGTGATCCAGGCGTGGTCGTCATTGTAGCAGCCGACCACCGTCACCGGGCATCCGGCGTTTACCATCATGCGGATGGCCGGCCGGTCCATCCCGATCCAGGGGCTGTCGAACAGATAGAGCTCTGCTCCCGTCGCCGCCAGCTCGTAGCACTGCGACTCATTGAGCGTGAGGTCGGCCTCGATCCAGTCGTTGCCCGCGTCCAGGCACAGCACGCAGCGCGTCCTCAGTCCGAAGTCCAGCAGATTGTAGATCGCGCTGTACAGGGCCGGGTAGGCCCCAAGGCTGGAGCCTGCGACCACCGGATCATGCAGGAACACCCCGCATTCGGCGGCCAGACATTCGAGCAGTTCGATCGCCTCGGTATTTTTCGCCTCAATGTCGTCCACCCCGTTGCGGCGCAGGAAGACCGCGACCGTGTTCGGCTCGGGATTGTCCAGATAGGTGAGGAAGTAGTCGACATAGAGCTCCTCATTCCGGCCGCCCGGGTAGTACAGAAAGAAGCGCGTGTCCCGGTCCGGCTTGAGCGGCGTCACGAGATACGCCGCATCGCAGCGGTAAACCCGCGCGTTGTCGCTGCTGGAAAAGCGCCGTGAGGGATCCGTCAGCCGCGTCTCGTCCGACTGCAGCCACTTCGTCATCCGCTGCGCGCGCTTAAGCAGCATCCCGCAGTCGCGGTAATCGCCCAGTCTCTCCCAGATCGCGCAGGCGTGCTCCAGCTCGAAATCCAGCGCCAGATCACAGGCTCTCTCGTAGAGCATCGGCTCGAGCGCTTTGAGCTTTTCTTCCACGCCCGGATAGTAACCCATCGCCTTGAACCGATCCCATGCCTGCTCGAGCTCGCCGTCCGTCATCGCCTGGGAGGTCTCCAGATAGTCGCAGGAGAGCAGCAGGTTCTCCGTGTCCTTGTAGCCGCGGATCCGCATCAGCTGCTCCCGCGCCGTATCATAGGCGCCCAGCTCCAGGCTCCGGCGGGCGTTGAGGTACTGCCGCTCCAAGTCGTAGTCCAGGCAGAGAGAGGCTCTCTCATTCCTGCCCGTGAGCAGATAATACTCCCGCGCCGCCAGATACCAGCCCTCGTCGAACAGGGTGTCGGCCGCGCGCAGATTGAGCCGGTCTTCCCGCCAGGACAGGCCGGTGAACGCCCCGCCCGCCAGAAGCGCGGTTCCCAGGATCGCCAGGAGTATCCGTTTTATGCGTGCTCCGGGCTTTTTCTTTTCTCCGCCCGGCTCGGAAAAAGACCGCCCGTTCTCCCAGGCGGCGTCGATTTCCCGTTCGTCCATCACTCGGTAAAGTGGATGTGGTTGTTGATGTGGTCGCTGCAAAAGCAGTGATAACCCGCGCAGCGGGAGCAGTAGCGAAACTCCAGCTCCGGGTAGTCCGTATCCGTCCTGCCGCAGACGGCGCACTTGTGCGTATAGCGCTTATCCGCCTGCTCGCGCCGGATGCGGGCGGACTCCTTCTTGAAGTTGATTGTGGTCTTTCCGGGACGGCGCGGCAGCATGGCCCGCAGGTCGCCCGCGCAGAAGAGCAGGAAGTTGAGCACCGCCACCAGCGGCACGAGATTGGCCGGGAACGGCGTCGTCACCATCGCGTACAGGAAGAACGCCGCGTCCACGATGGCGAGGTATTTCATCTTCACCGGGATGAAGAACATGAACAGCACCTGCATGTCCGGGAACAGGACGGCGAACGAGAAGAACATGGACAGATAGAGATAGCTCGAATCCAGCGTCAC
>JAUNNC010000014.1 GCA_030531585.1 Eubacteriales bacterium
AGGAGAGCTGCCGGAACGCGTACGGCAACATCACGGTGGAGCTGATGCGCGCGCTGAACTTCTATCGCTTCAGCAACCCGGACAGCCGCCTGGAGGACATCTGGATCTGCGGCGGCGGTGCGATGATCCGGCCGCTGCTGGACGTGATTGCCGAGACGATGGATATGAAGATCCATTCCGCGGCGGAGCTGATTCCCGGAGGGCAGGCGGTGGAGCATGACCATGCGCTGCTGCAGGCGATCGGGATCGCGCTGGAATGAATCCGGCGCCGACTGAAGCGGAGGTGGAGTTATGGCAGAGAAAAAGAAAAAGAAAGGCGCGGTGCCGCGCGGGAAGCGTCCCCACGGCCGCATGCCGACGAAGCGGGAGATCAACCTTGCCGAGATCGGGGAAGAGCATATCAATGCTCTGGTTGCGCTCCCGGCCATCCTCTTGATCGTTCTGGTGGCCGCGGTATTCAGCAAGTTCCTGGTCTATGACAGACTGATGGAGGTCGAGGCCGCGAGGACAGAGGTGGCGCAGCTCCAGAGGACGCTGGACGAGGGGTATGAGGAGCTGGCCGGTTTTGAGGAGCTGGCGGACCTCTACGCGCACTACACCTTCTCGGGCATGACCCAGGAGGAGCGGGACCGGATCAGCAGGGTGGAGGTGCTCTCCCTGGTCGATCGCCTGATCCTTCCCCAGGCCGGGGTGGACGATCTGACGGTCAGCGGCAATCAGATGACGCTGAACATCAGCGGGAACACCCTGCAGGAGATCAACCTGCTGGTGCAGACCCTGGAAGCGGACCCGGTGGTGGACTTCTGCACCGTTACCACGGCGGTCAGCAAAGAGGGCGCCAGCGCTCTGGTTGCCTATGATGAGAATACGGTCGTCACCGCCCGGGTGATCGTCTACCTGAAATCGGTGTCGGAGGTGGAAGCGGGATGAAAAAGCTCAATCGTGAGTTCACGACCAGAGAGAAGCTGCTGATCCTGCTGCTGTGCCTGATCCTGGTCGGCCTGGCCTACTATCAGTTCGTGGATCAGCCGGTCCGCACGGCGCTGACCAACGCGCACGCGGAGCGGGACTCTCTGAACACGGAGCTGGTCGCCGTGCAGGCCAAGCTGAAGGACATGCGCCGCATGCGTGACGAGATGGAGGATGTCACCGGGGGCGGCACGGTCAGCGAGATGAAGAGCTACAACAACAGCAAGCCGGAGATCGCGCTGCTCAACGATATCCTGCGCGACACGCCGGAGTATTCCATCACCTTTGCGAACGTGACGCGCGACGGGGACCAGATCCGCCGCAATTTCAGTCTGAGATTTACCGCGGACAGCTATAAGACGGTGCAGCGCGTGATCAAGCAGCTCACGAACAGCCCGTACCGCTGCCTGGTGGGGGACCTGAAAATTTCGGTAGCCCGCGACGGCACGATGGAGGAGGGGCCGATCAGCGTCAATGGGACCGCCACCTTCTTCGAGACGATGGTCGGCGGCACGGTGGACGCCGGACTTCCGGCAACCTCCGCCGCGGCGAAGTGAACAAATCCAACATACGGAAAAACCCCGGGCCTGTTTTCCAACAGGCCCGGGGTCTTGTTTGTGTCGTTTCCCTCACGCGTTGAGGGCGCGGATGATGTCGGGCAGCTGCGCGTCGACCTTGTCGTTGTCGAGCTGGCAGGTCCCGGCGTTGCGGTGTCCGCCGCCGCCGTACTGCAGGCACAGCTCGCCGATATCGACCTGAGAGCCCTTGTTGACGATGGACTTGCCGATCATGACGGCGGTGTTCTGCTTGCGGAAGCCCCACGCGACATGGACGGAGATCTGCGTCTCGGGATACAGGGCGTAGATCATGAAGCGGTTGCCCGCGTGGATGATCTCCTCGTCGCGCAGATCGAGCACCACGACCTTGTCGTAGATCTTTGCGATGCGCTTGAGCTGCGCCTCGAACAGCTCGCTCTGCTCGAAGTAGAGCTCAACGCGCTCCTTGACGTCGGGCAGCTCGAGGATCTCGTCGATCGAGTGGTCCATGCAGTAGCTGATCAGCTCCATCATCAGATCATAGTTGGAGATGCGGAAGCTGCGGAAGCGGCCCAGACCGGTGCGCGGGTCCATCAGATAGTGCAGCAGCACCCAGCCGGTGGGGTGCAGGATCTCGTCGAGCGTGAAGTCGGCGCTGTCGCCCTTGTCGACGGCGGTCATGAGCTCGTCGCTGATGCGGGGGAAGGTGGCCTTCCCGCCGTAGTAGTCGTAGACGACGCGCGCGGCGCTGCGGGCGTTCGGGTCGATGATGAGCTTGCCGCCGGTCTCCTGCGCCTTGAGCCGGTCGATCTCGGACTCATGGTGGTCGAACGCGATGGAGACGCGCGGATCGTAGGGCAGGTTGGTGGTGATGTCGTTGGCGCTCAGCTCCACCTTGCCGTCCTGCACGTCCTTGGGATGGACAAACTTGATCTCGTCGATGATGTCCAGCTCACGCAGCATCATTGCGCAGGCGAGCCCGTCAAAATCGCTTCTCGTGACCAGTCTCTTTTTACCTTCCATATCTCCGTCCTCCTTGTGATCTTTTGTATTGATGAAAACAGTATAGCACAGCTTTTTCCAAAATGCTATATCGAAATCACATGGACCGCCCGAAAATACAAAGGGCGCGCCCGGCTAGCATCGGGCGCGCCCTCTTGTTTGTGTTGCCTCAGACCATCCCGGCGGCCTGAGACTCATCAGATGTTCAATTAATTAAGAGTGACACCCGTGATATTGTAGTCCTTGTCGTAGGTGAATACCATGCTTTTTTCGCCGGATGTACCGGGATCGTCAGGAGCTTTAAACGGCAGATCTTTAGCCTGTTCGCTCCAATCGTTAGCCTGCTCGGTCTTGATAATAACGTCTTTAACTGTGACAGTGCAGCCGCCGCCGGTGACAGGAGCAGGCGCACCGGCGTTCCCGCTTTCTTCGTTCGTAAGGACCGCGACCTGAGATTCGGCGTAGGCAGAACGCATATTCGCAACTGATGTTGCGTCACGGCTCTTCTCCAACTGCTTTGTGAAAACGGGGATTGCGACGGCGACGAGGACTGCGATGATCGCGACGACGATCAGCAGCTCGGCCAGGGTAAAGCCCTTGTTGTTTTTCTTCATCGGGTTTTCTCCTTTTTTCCTTCATAGATTTTGTTTGCCTGCTTATCGGCATCCGGATTGGCCGACAAACACAGCGGGGGAATGCGAATATGTTTCAAACGATCCGGGCATCGTTCAAAAACCGTATGCTGCGCCCTGAAAAGGGGAGGACTCAATGCGTGGACAAAACCTGGTATTTGTCATCTCGAGCGGAGGCGCAGCCGTAGTCGAGAGATCTATAAATGCCGGAGAAAATCTCCCTTTCCAGATCTCTCCGCTCGCTTCGCTCGGTCGAGATGACACGATAAGGGGACTTTGTCGATAGTCTGCGGCTTTGTTTTCCGTCTATACAGACGGTCCGCGCTGGAAAAAGTTCCCGCGTCACATGACGCTGTACATCGAGAACATCGCCATGTATACCGCAATGACGATGAAGCCCGCGATGCCCGCCAGACCGACCAGCAGGGCCGGCTCCAGCTTGGCCAGCGCCGAGGCGACCGCCGTATCCAGCTCCTCGTCGTAGAACTTTGCGATGGTGTCCAGCGTGGATTCCATTTCGCCGGTCTCCTCGCCGACGGCGACCATGTCGACCAGAATATCGGGCATGACCCCCGCCTCGCGCATGCTGGTCCCGAGGGCGCGGCCCTCCTCCAGCTTGGTGGCGAGCTTGCCGATCTCGTTGCTGATGTAGTAGTTGTCCAGCACGCTCGCGGTGATGGAGATGGACTTGGTCAGCGGCAGGCCGGCCGAGAGCATCGTGACCATGGTGTTGGCAAACTGACTGGCGGCGTTGAGCTCGCCGATCTCGCCGAGCACGGGCACCTTCAGACTCCAGCGGGCGAGGTTGAGCCTGCCCTGCTCGGTGCTGTTGTAGAACTTGTAGGCCAGATAGATGATGATGCCGAGCGCAAGCAGGATCATCCAGGTGTCGCGGAAGAAGTTGGAGATGGCGATCAGCGCCTTGGTGATGCCGGGCAGCTCCGCGCCGTAGCTGTCGAAGATCGCGGTGAAGGTGGGCACGACCTTGACCATCAGCACGATGACGACGATCACGGCGATCACGAGCACGAACAGGGGATAGGCGACGGCGGAGCGGACCTTGCCGGCCATTTTGGCCTGTTTGTCGAAGTGGTCGTGCAGGTTGCGGAAGGCCTTGTCGAGGTTGCCGCTCTCCTCGCCGGCGCGAATGGTTTCCACAAAGGTGGGGGGCAGCAGCTTGCCGCCGCGCTCTTCAAAGCTCACGGAGACGCTGCGGCCGGACTCCACGTCCTCGGCGACCTGCTTCAGGATCTTTTTGAGCGGCTTGTCGGTGGTCTTGTCTGCGATCAGATGCACGCAGCGGGCGATGGGGATACCGGCGCTGAGGATGATGGCGAACTGGCTGCACATGACCGTGAAGGCCTTGGAGTCGAGCTTGTTGCCGCCGATCTCCATGCTCAAAAGGCCGCCGGGCCGTTCGGGGTTGACCTCGGTCATTTTCAGCACGACGTCGTAATCGCGCTTGACGCGGTCGACGGCGTCGATCTCGTTGAAGCCCTCGACCACGCCGGACACCTTCTGCCCGTCGCGCGACAGCGCCACATATTTATATGTAACCAGAGAGCCTCACATCCTTTCCTTTTTTCAAGGCTTCCCCTCGAGGGGAAGCTGTCGCGCAGCGACTGATGAGGTGTCGCAGCTCAGATCACCACCTCATCCGCCTCCTTCGGAGGCACCTTCCCCTCAAGGGGAAGGCGGTCAGATCGCGTTCTTCTGCACAAAGGCGCGGTCGTGCGCGTACTGCAGGGCCATGTCACGCGTGATCTGTCCGCTGCGCACCAGCCGCACCAGCGCCTGGTCCATGGTCTGCCCGCCGATGGCGGAGCTGGTGGCGATGGCGTTGGCGATCTGCGGGGTGTTGCCCGCGCGGATCAGGTTGCGGATGGCGTCGGTGACGATCATCAGCTCCACGGCCAGCACGCGGCCGCCGGTCTTTTTGGGAACGAGCTGCTGGGTGAGCACGGCCTGCAGCGTCATCGAAAGCTGCAGCCGGATCTGGGGCTGCATGCCCTCGGGGAAGACCTGCACGATACGGTCGACGGCGTCGGAGGCGCTGCCGGAGTGCAGGGTGCCGAACACGAGGTGGCCGGTCTCGGCCGCGGTGATGGCGGTCTCGATGGTCTCGGCGTCGCGCATCTCGCCGATGAGGATGACGTTCGGGTCCTCGCGCAGGGAGGCGCGCAGCCCATCGGCGAAGCTGCGGGTATCCTTGCCGATCTCGCGCTGGTTGATCGCGCACAGGTCGGGCTTGTACAGATATTCGATCGGGTCCTCGAGCGTGACGATATGGGACTTGCGGTGGTGGTTGATGTAGTCGAGCATGGCGGCCAGCGTCGTGGATTTACCGGAGCCGGTCTCGCCGGTGACGAGGATGATGCCCTTGTGATGGCTCGGCAGATCGAGCGCGGCGGGGGGCAGGCCGAGCGTGGTCAGATCGGGGATCTTCTCGCGCAGCAGACGCAGGGCCACGGAGGGCACGCCCTGCTGGCGGAAGATGTGGACGCGGCAGCGGCTTCCGGCGTAGCTGTCCGCGAGGTCGAGCTCGCCGATCTCCGCCATCTCGCGGTAGGAGTCTCCGGCCAGAAGGTGGGCGATATGCTCGCAGTCCTCGGCCGTGAGCGGATCCGGGAGCATATCCTCAAGCTGGCCGTCCTTGCGGTATTTCGGGGGCAGGCCGCAGATGAGGTGGATATCGGAGGCCCCGTCTTCCCGGGCCTTCTCAACAAGCTGGTCGATCATGGACATGGAAGGAATTCCTTTCGCTCAATCATCCTCGCTGATGACGCGCATCAGCTCTTCCGAGGTGGTGACGCCCTCGTACACGAGGCGCAGCGCGTTGTCGCGCAGGGAGACGAAGCCGCTGTCGGGCTTTTTGAGCTCGGCCTCGATCTCGTCGCGGGTCTTGCCGTCGGAGATCAGGCGACGCACGCGACCGTTGATGATCAGCATCTCGAACACGGCGATACGGCCGCGGTAGCCGGTGTTGAAGCAGTCGGGGCAGCCCTCGCCGCGGTAGAAGCGAAGATCCTCGCGCGGCTCCAGGCCCAGCTCGCTGAGCTCCTCCTCGTCGGGGACGTAGGCCTTGCGGCATCTGGGACAGATGCGGCGCACCAGACGCTGGGAGATGACGCCGCGCAGAGCGCTGGCGACCAGGTAGGACGGCACGCCGATGTCCTCGAGACGTTCGATGGTGCCGACGGCGTCGTTGGTATGGATGGTGGAGAGCACCACGTGGCCGGTGATGGCGGCGCGCATGGCGATCTCGGCGGTCTCGCCGTCGCGGATCTCGCCGACGGCGATGATGTCCGGGTCCTGACGCAGGATGGAGCGCAGGCCGCTGGCGAAGGTCAGGCCCTGCTTCTCGTTGATCTGGACCTGGCTGATCCCGTCGACATGGTATTCCACAGGGTCCTCAAGGGTGATCAGGTTGACCTCGCGGCGGTTGAGCTCGCCCATCATGGCATACATGGTGGTGGATTTGCCGCTGCCGGTGGGGCCGACGATGAGCAGCACGCCGCTGCGGCATTTGATCATCTTGTCGAAGAGCTCAAGATCGTGGCCGGTCAGGCCGATGCTCTCCTTGGTGATGTTGCCGCCGGATTTGTCCAGCAGACGGGCGACGACCTTCTCGCCGAAGACCGTGGGCAGGGTGGACACACGCAGGTCGATGTCCTTGTCGCGGATGCGCACGTTGAAGCGGCCGTCCTGCGGGATGCGGCGCTCGGCGATATCGAGGCCGGACATGATCTTGAGACGGGAGATCACGCTGTTCTGCAGGTCCTTCGGGACCGTGAGGATGTCGCGCATCAGACCGTCGACGCGCATGCGCACGAGCATGTTGCCCTCATGCGGCTCGATATGGATATCACTGGCGCGCTCGGTAATGGCGCGCTCGATGATGGAGTTGACCAGACGGATGGTCGGCGCGCTGTTGGCCGAGTCGTCGCCGAGCTGGTTGGACACAAACGCGTTGCTGGTCGCGGCGGCGGTCTCGCCGCTGGCGGCGGCCTCGCGCTTCATCTCCTCGATGGCCTTGGCGGCGCCCTCGTTGCCGTAGAGCACCTGGATCGCGCGCTCGACCTGGGCGGACTGGGCCACCATCGGGACGACCCTCTTGCGGACGGCCTTGCGGACCTCCTCAATGGCATAGAAGTTGAGCGGGTCGCTCATGGCGAGATAGATCTCGTCCTTGACCATGCGCACCGGGACGACCTGATACTGCTTGGCGATGCTCTTCGGCACGACACCCGCGAGCTCCGTGGGGATGTTGACCTTGCTCAGATCGATGTACTCGATGCCGAGCTGCATCTGCAGCGCTTCGATGAGCTGGTCCTCGGTGATGATGCCGTTGCGGATGAGCACCTCGCCGAGACGGCCCTTCTGCTCCTTCTGCAGGGCAAGGCCGCGGTCCAGATCTTCCTGCGTGATCGTGCCCGCTGCCAGCAGCAGCTCGCCGAGCCGACGGTAAAACGCCATCCTCGCAGCCCCCTTCTTTACATTCTTAGCTAAATCGTATCATACCACATTCATACGATTCGTGCAAGAATTTCCTGCAATTTTTTTGTAATTATTGAGAGCTTCGGGCGCCGAAAGGCTTGATAAAAATGGTAATCAATGGTATGCGTAAACAAGAAAGAGAAAAGAGGGAGAGAACGCGGATGAACACCGAAGGGGAAGGGCGGAAAGAGGACGAAGGGAGTGTCCGCCCCGTCCTGCCGATGGAGCTGAATCTCGGACTCTGGCAGCGCCTGCTTGTCACGCTCGCGCTGATGCTGGTCCTGATCATGCTCGTTTACTTTTTCAATATCCCGAATCCCAACATGATCCTGATCGCGGGGCTCGTGGTCTGCTCCTCGATCTTCGGCTACAGCGGGGGTCTGCTGGCCGCCGTCATCATGCTGGGCTACACGCTGTTCTTCTTCTCGACGAACAACGACTTCGTCACCTTCAGTGACCAGAATGTGCGCAAGGTCGTGGTGTCGCTGGTCGGCATCGTGGTGGACATGCTCTTCATCTGCGAGCTCAAGCGGGCCGAGCGGATGGCCTACCGCCGCATCGGCAGGCTGACGGAGGAGCTGCGGGAGGACAACCGCCTCCTGCAGGAGCTGTCCCTGATCGACGGGCTGACGGGCGTCAAGAACCGCGTCTCGCTCCGCCGGGATTACGACGACTACCGGTATCGGGAGCTCTTTGTCGCCATGATGGATCTGGACGATTTCAAATCCATCAACGACATGCACGGGCATGAGGCGGGAGACCGCGTCCTCACGGCCATGGGCAGGAACCTCAACGAGATCTTCGGACACGACTACTGCTACCGCTTCGGCGGGGACGAGTTCTTGATCCTCTGGCCCGCCGGGACCGAGGAGGAGTTTCGCGCAAAGCTCGGCGAGCTGATCGACCGCAGCCCGCTGATCGGCGTGGGGGAGCGGGCGGCCTGCTCCGTCGGCTTCACCCGCGGCACGGTCACGGACGAGAACGAGCTGCGCAGCATGTTCTCCCTCGCGGACAGACGCATGTACGAGGCCAAGCAGCGCGGCAAAAACACCGTCATCGGGGATTGAAGGAACCGAAAACGCCATGAGGCGGGAGCAAACGCTCCCGCCTCACGGCATTTAATGTGTAGACAGACCCCGGTATATGTCATCTCGAGCGGAGGCGCAGCCGGAGTCGAGAGATCCAAAAACATTGGAAAACCGCACTTATCAGATCTCTCCGCTCGCTTCGCTCGGTCGAGATGACACGGAAAGGGTACTTTCTCAACAGGCTAACCACCTGCTTTGCGGGTGGATGAATACTTGTCTTACGCGTCGTCCTCGGGGGAGAAGACGTGCACGTCGCCCTTCCCGTGTTTTTTCACATAATACAGCGCCCGGTCCGCCGCGTGGTACAGCGTCTCGAAGTCTCCGCCGTGGTCGGGGCAGAGGGCGATCCCGATCGAGACTGTGACCTGCCCGGCCAGTTCGCTCTCGTCAAAGCGGCGCTTTGCCTGCTCCAGCACGCGCCTCGCCGAGCGCAGCACGGCCTCCGGCTCGATGTCACGCAGGAAGACCATGAACTCGTCGCCGCCGACGCGCCCGCAGGCGTCGAAGGCCCGGAAGCAGCCGCGCAGCGTATGCCCCATCTCCGTCAAAGCCCAGTCTCCGGCGGCGTGGCCGAAGCGGTCGTTGACGGATTTGAAGGCGTCAAGGTCGATCATCAGCATCGCGTCCTGCTGGTCGGGCTTGCGCTCGTGCAGCATGCGGCAGATCAGATCCTCGGTGCTGCGCTTGTTCAGGATCCCGGTCAGGGAGTCGAGGCGCACCTGCTTCTCCAGCTCCTTTTTCAGAAGCTGCTGATCGGTGACGTTGTTGATGAGCGCGATGATGCCGGTGACGTTCCCGTTGTCGTCGAAGAGCGGCTGCTTGATCAGCTGCAGAAACTCGCTCACCCCGTCGGTCACTTCCTCGATGACGTAGCTGGTGCCCTGTCCGGTCTCGAGGATCTTTCGGTCGGCCTCCATGGCCTTGCGCGCGTTGTTCTGGTCCTTGCGGATCTCCAGGTCGGTCTTGCCGCGGATGCTCCAGCCGGGCTTGTCGGCGTCCTTGAGGTGCTGCCAGTAATGGGTGGCGAAGACATAGCGCCCCTCGCGGTCCTTGAGGAAGATGTTGGAGGGCAGGCCCTTGAGCATTTTTTCGATTTCATAGAAGGTGACCGAGTCCTTGGCCCGGATCGCGTTTTCGATGCGCCGACGCAGGACGGCGGGCCAGGTCCTCGCGGAAATCAGCTCGAACAGGCCGTGCTCGAGGCAGGCGTCGTCCCCCTCGGCGGGGTGCTCCGGGGTGACGGCGATCAGCGGGATGGAGTTGAAATCGTCTCCGACGTCCATCTGACGGATCAGGGCGTAGTCGTTCTCCCTCGCCAGCTCCAGCGAGATCAGCACCCCCCGGATGTCGTCCCGCTTTTCATGCAGAAGGGCAAGACCCTGCTCGCCGCTGTCCGCGGAAAGCAGCGCGTATTTCGATTCAAGGGCGGACGCAAAGGCTGCCCGCATGTCTCCCTCGGGAATGATCAGCAAAAGGGAATCCGCCATGCTCATTACCTCGATTCTGTTTCGGCCGGATGGCCGATGACTCGTTCGGCTCCGCCGGGATCAGGTCCCGACGCTGCCGCCCGGCAGCAGCAAGATCAGCATCGCCGTGCCGTCCCGGTACTGGACGGAGGACACGCTGCGCAGGTACACGTTCAGGCGCTGCCCGCTGCGCATCACGGTCGAGAAGTTCACCCAGCTCCCGTCCGGGGCGCAGCGCCGCACGGCGTCCAGATAGACCTCGGGCATGTTCTCGTTCAGCACGCGGTCCGAGGTGTCGTTCAGCACGCCCCATTCCGTGAGCAGGCGATAGAAGCGCGAGGTGCCGCGCAGACAGGTGAAGACGCCGCCGCGCTCCTCCACGATGCCGGTGGGCATTTCGTTTGAAACATGGAAGTCGTCCGCCAGCGTCGAGGGAGAGTTGAGATCGACGCGGCCGATAGCCTCGTAGTAGGGGACGGCCTCCGGGTCCTCAAAGGTCAGACCGGTCCCGTTCAGCGCGCGCCTTGCAATATATTCAAAGGGATTGGGCTTGTTGAACAGATAGCCCTGGATCTTCTCGCAGCCGAGCTTGCGCACCAGCGCGTACTGCTCCTGCGTCTCCACGCCCTCGATGAGCGTCGTGACGCCCATGCGCTTGGCCATGTCGATGACGTTGGAGACGATGATGTAGTTCTTGCTCCCGACGGCGAAGTCCTTCATGAAGCGCATGTCGAGCTTGATGAGGTCGAAGTCGAGCTCCTGCAGCAGGTTGAGCGTCGAGTATTCGCTGCCGAAGTCGTCCAGCCAGACCTCGAAGCCGTTGCGGTGGAAGGCCTCGACCTGCTGCGCCAGCAGCTCCTGGTTGGAGATGAAGGCGGACTCCGTGATCTCGATCTTGAGCAGATCGCAGGGGAAGCCGGACTCCTCCACCATTTTAGCGATCGCGCTGACCATGTCGTGCTGCTCAAAGTCGCGGCGGGAGAGGTTGAGGGACACCGGCACGATGGGGATGCCCAGCTCCTTCCGGCGGGCGAAATCCCGCAGCACAAGGCGCACCACGTTGAGGTTGACCTTGTACATCAGGTCGTTTTCCTCCAGCGTGGGGATGAAGCGCACCGGCATCAGGAAGCCGTTCTCCGGGTCCTCCCAGCGGGAGAGCGCCTCCTCGTTGCAGACCTCGCCGGTGATGGCGCGGGCGATGGGCTGATAGTAGACCTGCAGCCAGCCCTTCTCGATAGCCTCGTCGACATGCTCGATGATGTAGCGCTGCAGACGCCGCCCCGCGTCCAGGCTTTCGGTGTAGAAGCAGATGAGCTGGTTTGCCTTCTTGTCCCGGTTTTTCAGGGCGATGCGGGCGTTGTCCAACAGGGAGATGGTGCTCTCCGTCCCGGAAGAGGCGGCAAGCCCCGTCGAACAGTATACCGGATACTGGGGCCGGTACTCCAGCAGCGCGTCGCGCACCTGCCGCAGCCGCTGATCGGCCTCGTCGCGGTAGCACATCAGTCCGAAGTGTCCCGCCGTAATGTGGCAGACCATACGGTGGGCAAAGGCTTTCCGCAGCAGCTTGGCGGCGTCGGCGATCAGTTGGTCGCCCTGGGCATAGCCGAAGCGGTTGTTGTAATCGCGCAGATTGGTGAGCTTGAAATACCCGATGACCGCCTCCCGGTCGGGGTCCACGACATTCGACAGCATCTCGTCGGTGCGGGTGACGAAGAAGGACATGGTCGGCAGACCGGTCAGGGGGTTGATCTCATAGGAGCGCGCGTGGGCGGAAATGGTGCTGTCGGTGATGGCCTTCCGGAGCTGTTCGCGGCTGAAGGCGCTGCCGAGGGTCTGGTTGTCCCCGTGCTCCTTGGCCTTGTGCATGTTGATCTCCGCGAGCTGGATCATCTCCTGCAGCTCCTTGGGCTCGGAGGGGGTGCCCGTCACATAGCCCAGCGCGAAGCTCAGCGGGAGCTTCCTGCCCTCGTGCACATAGTCGTGCAGATGCTCGCGGCAGGCGGCGATCCGCTCCATACAGGCCGCGAAGGAGAGGTCCGGCATGACGCAGAGGATCTCGTCTCCACCGAAGCGGTAGGTGTAATCGGCCCCGAAGGACTCCTGCAGAGTGGCTGCGAAGGAGCGCAGGATCAGATCCGTCGCATCGTGGCCGTAGAAATCGCGGAACAGACCGAGGCGGTCCATGTCGCACAGCAGCACGGTCAGCGGCTTGCCCAGATAGCGCTTCGGCCGGCTGGCCAGATCGTGGCGGCTCAGGCAGCCCGTCTGCCGGTCGTGGTCCAGCAGGTACTGCGCCCGGTTGAGATTGCGCAGCGAGCGGAGCCTTGCCCACAGCACCACATAGGTGACGACGGTCGAGGCGAAGAAATACTCGAGCACGTGGATCCCGTCGACGACGAACAGCTCCGGGCTCTTTGTCATGCGGCACAGCCAGAGGAACAGGGCGCTCCACAGGGCGTAGATCAGCGTCAGGCGCAGCGGCCGGTCGAAGACGAACACCGGCATGGCCATCAGAAACAGCAGGAAGGTGACCGCCTGGCGCCCGGGGTCCCACACGGTGCCGAGCAGGATGACGATCAGCATAGCGGGGGCCTGCGCCAGATACAGCCGCAGGGTCGTATGCTTTGCGTCCTCCGGCAGGATATGGCGGTCGAGCACAAGCAGCAGCGCGCAGTAGAGGGCCAGCCACCCCACGCGAGGCAGGATGCTCGTACCGACGACGAAGTACTGCGTGACGGCGTTGGCGATGCTCAGCGGGAGACCCAGAGAGGCCAGCAGTCGGATGGCCAGACGGTTCTCCCGGTTGATCTCCTCGCGGCAGTCGTCAAACTCCGGGGCGAATAGAAACTGTAGGATCTTGTTCATGAAAGAGGTCCGTCCTGTTCAGAGTGACGCCAGGGTATGACGTCCGGGCAGGGGGGCTTACGAAGCGCAGACGATGTAAAACGGAAAGGGCATAGCATACCTTATCTATTTTACCGTCTTTTCCCGCAGGAAGCAAGAGCTTTTCGCGGGGGAATCGGAGGAAATGGGCGATCGCCGCGCCGATTCGGGGAATCGGTGAAAACGGCTTGCAAAAAGCCGGTCAATCTGGTATTCTGACTAAGTTAAGGAACAACACGGAGGGATAAAAATGAAACGCATCCTGATTGCTTTTATCGTACTCGCGGCCATGCTGCTCTCC
This sequence comes from Eubacteriales bacterium, assembly GCA_030531585.1. Taxonomy (GTDB): domain Bacteria; phylum Bacillota; class Clostridia; order Oscillospirales; family Oscillospiraceae; genus Limivicinus. Next base: position 13,375 of record JAUNNC010000014.1, read on the forward strand.
GCCTGCGGCGGCGCCGCGCCCGCGCCGACCGATGAACCCGCCGTCGGCGTGCCGAACCCGATCCACGAGACGGACGAGAAGGGACTTGCCGAGGCCACGGGGATTTCCCTGCCCGCTCCGGAGGGAGCCGAGGACGTGAGCTGGAGCTATATCGAGCTCAAGGGGGAGCCGCCCATCGCCCAGATGAACTTCACGCTCGGCGGGCAGAAGGCGTATCTGCGCGCCCAGGCCACGGACAAGACCGAGGCTTCTCAGCTGCCGGACATCTCCGGGCTCTACTATGAGTGGAACACGACCGCGGAGGACCAGGTCGCGTACTGCAAGGCCTACGTCAATACCAACGGCGAGGCGGGCTATATCGCCTGGCTCGACGTCGTGCCCGGCGTGCAGTACTGCCTCGGCATGACCGAGGGCGCAAGCGTTCTGGAGCTCGTCAAGCTGGCAAATCATGTCTTTGTCCCCCTGCAGGGCGACGCCTGAGAGGGGAGACGGACAGAGACATGAAGCTGGACAACAGGACCATTCTGGTCACGGGCGCCGCGGGCTTCATCGGGGCCTTCCTGTCGGAGGCACTGCTGAGGGAGCGCGAGGGCGTGCATGTCGTCGGCATCGACAGCATGAACGACTATTACGAGGTCTCGCTCAAGGAGTACCGGCTCGAACGGCTGGAAAAGCTGGCTAAGACGCGCGCCGCGGCGGGCTGCCGCTTCTCCTTCGTGCGCGGGAACCTGGCCGACAGGCCGACCGTGACCGCGCTGTTTGACCGGTATCAGCCGGAGATCGTCGTCAATCTGGCGGCGCAGGCCGGGGTGCGCTATTCCATCGACCACCCGGACGTGTACATCGAATCCAACCTCATCGGCTTTTACAATCTGCTGGAGGCCTGCCGCCATTCGGGCGACGGCGGAAAGCGCGCGGTCGCGCATCTGGTCTACGCCTCGAGCTCCTCGGTCTACGGGAACAACAAGAAGGTGCCCTACTCCACCGACGACAAGGTGGACAACCCCATCAGCCTCTATGCCGCGACCAAGAAATCGGACGAGCTGCTGGCCCACGCCTACGCCAAGCTCTACGACATCCCGAGCACGGGCCTGCGCTTCTTCACGGTCTACGGCCCCGCCGGACGGCCGGACATGGCCTACTTCGGCTTTACCAACAAGCTGCGCGCCGGACAGATCATCCAGATCTTCAACTACGGCAACTGCATGCGGGACTTCACCTACATCGACGACATCGTCGAGGGTGTCATGCGCGTCATGGAGAGGCCGCCCGAGCGGGCGACGGGGGAGGACGGCCTGCCCGTCCCGCCCTACAAGGTCTACAACATCGGCAACAGTCACCCGGAGAACCTGCTGGACTTCGTGCGCATCCTCTCGGAGGAGCTGGTCGCCGCGGGCGTGCTGCCGCCGGACTATGACTTCGAGGCGCACAAGCAGCTTGCCCCCATGCAGCCGGGCGACGTGGTGATCACCTACGCGGACACCTCGCCGCTGGAGCGGGATTTCGGCTTCAAGCCGAATACGCCGCTGCGCGAGGGCCTGCGCCGCTTTGCGCGCTGGTATAAAGAATACTACAAGGTTTAAGGAGAGCATCTATGAAAATCGCAGTTGCGGGCGTCGGCTATGTCGGCCTGTCTCTGGCGGTGCTGCTGTCGCAGCATCACGAGGTCAAGGCCGTGAGCACGACCCCGGCCAAAGTGGACAAGATCAACAGCGGCGTTTCCCCCATCGCGGACCGGGAGATCGAGGCCTTTCTCGAAAAAGGCGGGCTGCGGCTCACCGCGACGCTGGACAAGGAGGCCGCCTACCGGGACGCCGAGTTCGTGATCGTCGCGACCCCGACCAACTATGACCCCAATCTCAACTATTTCGACACCACCGCCGTGGAGGACGTGATCGAGACGGTACTGCGCGTCAACCCGGACGCGGTCATGGTCATCAAGTCCACGATCCCCGTCGGCTATACCGAGCGGATCTGGAAGAAGTACGGGACGCAGAACATCCTGTTCTCCCCGGAGTTTTTGAGAGAAGGCCGGGCGCTGTACGACAATCTCTACCCCTCGCGCATCATCGTGGGCGCGCCGATGGAGGACAAGCGTCTGGGGCAGGCCGCGCACCGCTTCGCGGAGCTGCTGGTCGAGGGCGCGGAGAAGAAGGACGTGCGCGTGCTGTTCATGCACCCCACCGAGGCCGAGGCCGTCAAGCTCTTTGCCAACACCTACCTCGCCCTGCGCGTGAGCTACTTCAACGAGCTCGACACCTACGCCGAGGCCCGCGGCCTCGACACCCGCTCGATCATCGAGGGTGTGTGTCTCGACCCGCGCATCGGCACCCACTACAACAACCCCTCCTTCGGCTACGGCGGCTACTGCCTGCCCAAGGACACCAAGCAGCTTAGGGCCAACTATCAGGACGTGCCGGAGAACCTGATCTCCGCCATCGTGGAGTCCAACCGCACGCGCAAGGACGTCATCGCCGACAGTGTGCTGAAGAAGGCTGGCTTCTTCGCCGGGAAGAAGGACTGCGTTGTGGGCGTCTACCGCCTGACGATGAAGGCGGGCTCGGACAACTTCCGATCCTCGAGCATCCAGGGCGTCATGAAGCGCATCAAGGCCAAGGGCGTTCAGATGGTCGTCTATGAGCCGACCCTGAAGGAGGACAACTTCTTCAACAGTCCGAGGATCGAGGATCTGGACGAATTCAAGGCGATGTGCGACGTCATCATTGCCAACCGCTTCAGCGAGGAGCTGCGCGACGTGGCGGACAAGGTCTACACCCGCGACATTTTTGCGAGAGATTAAACGAAATCCCACCGGGAAACCGGTGGGATTCTTCGTTTGCGCCTCAGGTCCCGATGATGCTGTCGGCGCCGTAGTAGCGGGCCATGTATACGTTGTACCAGTCGTTGGGGTCCTCGGTGCTGAGATAGCCGAGACCCTCGAGCGCGCTGTACTTGGTCCGGGCGTAGGGGCGGTAGACCTCGATGTCGCGCTCGCCGTTGGCGACGCACTCCTCAATCAGCGCGGCGTTGAAGTCGAGCAGGTAGTCCGTGCGCAGAATGTCCTTCACGCCGACCGCGACCCGCCATGCGGTAATGAGCAGGCAGAGCGCGCAGAGCGCGGCGGGCAGACGCGGCCAACCGTCCTCAATGAGGGCATGAAGCAGCACGGCGTTCGCGGCGATCAGCAGCGCAAGGCCGATATAAGTGCTGCGCCCCGCGCAGTAGAGCGCAAAGGTCAGCACGAAGTGCCCGGCGAGCGAACCGCCGAGGAACACCAGCGACAGCAGGCGGCGTTTCAGCTCTGTTTTGCTCCGCAGGGCCAGGGTGTAGAACAGCGCGAAGCACACGAGCAGCGGCCAGAAGCGGAGATAATACAGCCCGGTTTCGGCAAAGTTTCCGAGCAGCACCGAAAGCCGCATCTCGGCGGCCTTGTTGGCGGCGGTCGCCGGGGCCAGCATCAGAAACAGGAAGCCTGCGAGGAAGGATGCGAGCGCGCAGAGCTGCCATGCCCGCGGCCGGGTCTTTTCCCGGAAGAAGCCGAGGGCAAGAAACAGCAGCGCCATAAAGACGAGCCCGACGGCGGCGTTTTCCGACCATGCGCCGAGAACGAAGGAAAAGAGCACATAGAGGACGCGCACGGCCTTCCCGGGCTCCGTGTCGTTGAGGAAGGACCCCGCCCAGGGCCGCAGCCAGAGCAGGCACAGCACCGCGCACCAGAGGTAGTTGACCGAGCCGTCGAGCCAGAGGAAGACCTGCCCGAACTCCGGCTGCAGCACCCACACGCAGCCGAAGACCGCGAGCAGGAGCAGGGCGCTGCGCCGCCCGCAGCCTCGGCAGGGCCGCGCGAGCAGCGAAATGAGCGCCGTGAACATCCCGGCGTTGCAGACGTTGAAGATCCCCTTGGGCAGCATCAGGAACAGCTGCACCAGCGCGTGCGGGAACACGCGCCCGTTCATCGTGTGCCGGTGCGCTGCCATCGAGGGCAGGATCGCGCCGACGGAGGTGATGCGGCTGCCGTCGGAGAAGCTGAAGCAGTACATGAAATCGTCGGCCACAAGCGCCGTGTGCAGATTGCAGTACAGCAGCAGCAGGAAGATCCCGAGCAGGACCGCGGCCGATACGGCCCTGGAGCGGTCCAGACGCAAAAGACGTTCTCTCATGGCATGTCCTCAGTTCCCGAAGACCCAGAGATGGGTCACGCCGAAGGCCTCGCGGATGAAGTAGTTGAGCATGACGAAGAAATAGCCCCACGGCGCGGCCACGCCCGCGGCGTCCGGGACGCCGAGCTTTGCCGCCAGACACTTGGCGCGGTAGAGGTGGTAGGCGCTCGAGACGATCGCGACCTTCCCGGCCGGCTCATCCCCGCGGGAGCGGATGATATCGAAGGAGAATTTGAGGTTTTCCTCGGTGGACGAGGCCTTCGACTCCGTCAGCAAGCGCGCGGGATCGACGCCCGCGGCGACCAGCCAGTCGTACATGGCCTGCGCCTCGGTCACGGTCTCGCCGGCCCCCATGCCGCCCGAGACGATGGCGACAGAGTCGGGGTAAGTCTCCAGATAGTCCAGCGCGCCCTCGAGGCGGCGGATCAGGGTCAGCGAGGGCTGGTCCTTGTAAACCGCCGCGCCCAGCACGATCAGATAGTCCCGGCCCGGGTCCCTGTCGGTCCGGGCATTTTTGATAATGAAATACTCCACAAAGCAGAAGTAAGCAAAGCCGACGCAGGTCAGCGCGACCACGACGCGCCAGAGCGCGACGGGGAGGTAGGCGTGCAGGAGCAGCAGGGCCGCGGCGAAGAGGCAGAGATAGCCCCACCAGGCGTAGCCGCGCAGCGCAAAGCGAAGGAAGAGCGCGGCGGCGCTCAGTCCGGCCGCAGCCGCCCAGACTCTCTTTTTCATTCGCTCAGCTCCTCCCATTGTTCGTACTTCTCCAGCAGCGCCGCCTCCTGTTCTTCCTTTTCGGCGGCGAGCTCCATCAGCTTCTGATAGTCGGTGGCGTTGGCCTCGCTCTCGCGGTCGAGCTCGGCGATCTTTTCTTCCAGACGCTGGATCTCGCGCTCGAGCTTCTGCAGCGCCTTGTCGTTGTTCTTTGGACGCTGGGGCTTCGGCTTTGGTTCCTTCTTTTCCCGCTGCTTTTCGTTCTGGGCGAAGACAGCCTGCCGCTCGCGCCAGGCGAGATATTCCGCGTAACCGCCGCGAAAATCGGTGATCGTCCCGTCATGCAGGGCCCAGATGCGCGTGGCGAACTTGGCGATGAAGTAGCGGTCGTGCGAGACGAAGAGCAGGGTCTGCTCGTAGTCCGACAGCGCGTCCTCCATCCACTCGCGGCTGGCGATGTCGAGGTGGTTGGTCGGCTCGTCGAGGATGAGAAAGTTGACGTCGCCGCCCATGAGCATGCACAGGCGCAGACGGCTTTTCTCCCCGCCGGAGAGGGCGCCCACCGGGGTGAACACATCCTCGCCCCGAAAGCCGAAGGCCGCGAGCCGGTCGCGCGCCTGCTGCGGGGTGCAGCGGCACTCGTAGAGCATGCTGTCGAGCGCGGAGCGCGCTTCGTTTTCAAAATGCACGATCTGCGGCAGATAGGCCGTGCGCACGGTTGGGCCGAGGTAAAGGAATCCCCGGTCCGGCTTTTCCTCGTTCACGATCAGCTTGACGAGCGTCGACTTGCCGGTGCCGTTGTCGCCGATGAGGGCGATGCGCTCGCCCCCGGTGACGAGGGCTTCCAGCCCGGAGAAGAGCGTCCGGCCGCCGAAGCCCTTGGCGATGTCGTCGAGGACCAGCACCTCATCGCCGACGAACTCGCGCTCTTTAAACTTGACGGTGAGCCTGCGCTGCTCGGTCGGCTTCTCGCTGCGGCTGAGCTTTTCGATGCGCTTTTCCATGGAGAAGGCGCGCTTGTGCAGCTTGTCGTTGCCCATGAAGGCCCAGAGATGCATCTGGGCCGCGGCGCGCTGCAGCTGCTCAATCTTGGCCTGGTCCTTCTCGTACTGCTTGAGCTTTTCCTCAAAGCGCCGCTGGCGCTCCTCCACGTAAAAGCTGTAGTTGCCGCTGTAGAACTCGGCCTTGCCGTCGGAGATCTCGATGCAGCGCTGCACCACCCGGTCGAGGAAGTAGCGGTCGTGGCTGATGGCGAGGACCGTGCCCTTGAAGTGCAGCAGATAGTCCTCGAGCCACTCGGTCGCGTGCAGGTCGAGGTGGTTGGTCGGCTCGTCGAGCAGCAGGATGTCGGTCTTCTCGAGGATCAGCCGCGCGAGGTTGACGCGCGTCTTCTCCCCGCCGGAGAGCGAGTCGAAGGGCTGGTCGAGCTGGGCGGGGGTGATGTCCAGACCGTTGGCCACGCGCGAGAGGTCGACCTCGGTCTCATAGCCGCCGAGACGGCGGTAGTCGTCCTGCAGGCGGTCATATTCGTGCAGCAGGGCGGGGGAGGGGTCGCGCTCCATGCGCTCGGTCAACTCGTCCATCCGCCCGGCGATGGCGTCGAGACGCCGGAAGGCGTCGCGCAGGACCTGACCGGTCGTCCAGCCCTCGGGGTAGACGGGAATCTGGGAGATCAGGCCGAGACGCCTTCCCGGCGCGACGGCGACCTCCCCCTCGTCGCGGCGCAGCTCGCCCGTGAGGATGCGAAACAGCGTCGTCTTCCCGCAGCCGTTGTGGCCGAGGATGCCGACGCGCTCGCCCTCGGTGACCGTGAAGGAGAGCCCGTCTAGGACGTTTCTGCCGATCTCGAAGGATTTGACCAGATTGTTTACGGAAATGTCAGTCATAGTATCGGTTCCTGAAAAGCGTGTTCAGCGCTCGAGGTTTTCGACGGCCCACTGCATGACCTCGCCGGCGACCACGCCCGCGCGGGTGATGCCGAAGCCGCCGCGCTCCACCAGCGTGACGAAGGCGTAGGGCGTCTCCTCGTCCGCCAGATACCCGACGAACCAGGAGTGGGAGTCCCCGTCGCCGAGCTCGGCGGTACCGGTCTTGGCGCAGACCGTCATGCCGGGGAAGAGCACGTCCGCATTGTAGTGCGAGACGGCGTTGTAGTTCATCATCTGGCCGAGCTTGTCGGCCGTGGAGGGCTTGACCAGCACCGAGGCCGTCGGATTTTCACCGAGCAGCAGGTGCGGCTCGATCAGCGTGCCGCCGTTGGCGACCGCGCAGAGGAAGCGCAGCATCGAGTAGGGGACCACCATGTCGGTGGACTGGCCGATGCCGGACCAGCCGGTCTCGGGGTCGCCCACGAATTCGAGCGGGTAGCTGCCCGCGGCGGTCGGGATGCCGTCGAGGCTGTGGCCGTCGAGAAAGCCGTAGTCCCGGGTGTAGCGGATCATCCGGTCCTGCCCGAGCTCCACGGCGATCTGCGCGAAGGCCACGTTGCAGGAGTTGGCGAGGGCCTGCTCAAAGGTCTGGGTGTAGTGGTCGGCGATGCATGTGATCTCCACGCCCGCGATCTTGACGCCGTCCTCGCAGTACCAGGTGCGCTTGTCGAGGTTCGGCAGGTTCTCGATGGCGGCCGCGGCCGTGATGAGCTTGAAGATCGAACCCGGCGTGAAGGAGGCCGAGATGCAGCGGTTGATGAAGGTGCCCTCGCGCAGCTCGGCGTTGCCGTCGACCGGGTCGGTCGAGGGCACGGAGACCATGCCCAGCAGCTCGCCCGTGCGGTAGTTGCACACCAGCATGCAGCCCTCGCAGTCCTCGCCGAGGGCCTCATAGATCTTGTTGTTCAGGCGTGCGTCGACGGTCAGCTGCAGCAGCTTGTCCGAGGCGTGGGTCGTGCCCGTGAGCAGGCTGAAGCTGTTCGTGTCCTTCCAGAAGCGAGAGAGCAGCCCCGTCCCGGTGCGGCCCCAGTAGTCGCCGGTGACGTGGTAGTTGGCGACGCGCGTCTCCCGGTCCGGGGAGAACAGGTTGTCCGCCCCGCTGAAATAGGCGAGGGTGATGCCGTTTCGGTCGACGAGGTGGCCCGTGCTGCCCGTGTTGGCGCGCGAGAAATACAGCGCCCATTCCTTCCCGTGGTCGATGTAGCGCAGCATGTAGACCGACATGCCGACAATGACGAGGGCCGCGATCAGCAGCACCGAAAAGGCCCGGTTCGTTATTTTTCGCGTGGCTGCCCCACCTCCCAGTCCGAGCTGTCCTCATCCCGTCCGGCGCTCCTGTCCTCGAGCGCCGCGTTGACCGCAAAGCTCGCGTCGCGCCGGTTGTCGGCGCTCTTGATAAAGGCCATCATCATCCAGCTGCTCAAAAGCGAGGTGCCGCCCTTCGACACGAAGGGGAAGGTCACGCCCGTGAACGGCAGCAGGTCGAGCGAGCCGAAGACGTTCATCGCAAGCTGCACGAGCAGCATGCTCATGGCGGCGCACGCGGCGATCGAGTAGAAGGCCGAGCGGCCCTGCCGCGCGGTCCGCACCGCAAAGAAGGCCAGCGTCAGCATCGCCGCCACCATGATGACGCCGATGATCAGGCCCTGCTCCTCGCAGATCAGGGCGAAGACCATGTCGGTGTTGGCGGCAAAAATGCCCTTGAGCCAGCCCGCGCCCGCGCCCTTGCCGTAGAGGCCGCCCGCCGCGGCGGCGGAGATGGCGCGCGTCTGCTGGAAGCCCGCGCCGTACACGTCCTCCCAGACGTGGCCCCAGGTCGAAAAGCGGCGGGCGATATAGGGCTTGATGCTCACAGCCAGAAAGCCTGCCATCCCTGCACCCGTGACGGCCAGCAGCACGGTCGCGATTGAGCCGGAGCGCAGGTAGGAGATCACGAGGAAGGTGATGAAAAAGATCAGCGCCGTGCCGAAGTCCCCGATCAGCGCGAGGGAGACCACGCAGAAGCCGGAGAAGAGGATGAACGAGTACAGGTCCCGTTTGCGGAAGACCTTGTCGAGCGTGGAGGCGCCGACGTAGATATAGCCGACCTTGACCAGCTCCGAGGGCTGGAAGGAGAAGCCCGCAAAGACCAGCCAGTTGCGCGCGCCGAGCACGGCGTCGGAGAACACGATGTTCACGGCCATCAGCCCCAGGGCGACGACCTCCACCGTAAAGCGCGCGGCGACCGCGCGCTCGAGCTTCCTGAGCCAGAGCCCCAGCAGCACGAACAGCACCACCGCGGCCATCGTCAGCACGAGCTGCTTGAGCATGTCCCCCGGCACCGAGGAGGCGACCACCGACATGCCGAGGGTGGTCAGATAGAAGGCGAGGGTCTCGATCTCGAAGCCCGAGCGGTTGAGAAAGCGCATCGCATTGTAGCACGCCCACTGGAGCGCAATCAGGGCGACCCAGGCCAGGGCGATGGCCTTGAGGTCCTCCGGAGAAGCGCTCATCGCATGCTGCAGCAGCAGAAAGAGCTGGAACACCGTAAGCTCCAGAAGGGTCACGGCGGGGGAGACCCGGCGACCCGCGGAGGTGCGCTTCTTCTCCAGCTTCTCCCACTTCTCGGGCGTGACCGCGCGAAAGCGCAGGCGCTGGCCGCCGACGTTGATGACGTCCCCGTCCTCCACGGGCAGTCCGCCGGGACCGGCCTTGGCGCTCTTGATCCACACGCCGCCCTTGGAGAAAATGTCATAGACGCGCCAGGTCCCGCGGCTGCCGCGCCGCAGCACCGCGTGCACGCGGCTGACGCCGGGATCGACCAGGCGCACGTCCGCGTTCAGGGCGCGGCCGATCAGGTTCTCCCAGTGCGTCAGGGCGAAGGTGTCGTTCCCGTGTCGCAGATAGCCCCAGACCTCGGGCTCGTAATGCTCGGAGAGCATGGAGCGGATGCAGCGGACGATCAGCGCGATCGACAGCAGGATCAGCACGTATTTGCTCAGTATGAGGATCATGTCGCTCAGACCGCCCGTAGACTCACCCCCGGAAATAGAATTCACTAATTTATTATTTTACCACAGACAGGGGCTTATTGACAAGCACGGACGCTTCCACTACAATGGAAACATGAAAAAGAAAAGCTGGATCTGGGTTCTGGTCTTTGCTGTCATCGTCCTCGCGGGCGTCGCGGCGACGGTCGGGATCGCCCGCGGCGGGGGCGTCGTCGCGGTCATCACGGTCGACGGGCAGGTCGTGGAAAGGATCGACCTGACAAAAGTCCGCGAGAGCCGCGACATCGTGATCGAAACCGCCTACGGCAGCAATACCGTGCATGTGGAGCCGGGGGCGATCTCCGTCACGGAGGCCGACTGCCCCGACCATATCTGTGTGCTCATGGGCAGGCTCACGACCGACGGGGGCATGCCCATCATCTGCATGCCGCACCGGCTGATGATCGAAATCGAGGACGACGGACTGGATGGGTAAGACAAGAAAGCTGGCCGCAATGGCTCTGCTGACGGCGATCGCGCTGACGATCTTCGTCATCGAAAACCAGATCCCCGCGCCCGTCCCCATCCCCGGGGTCAAGCTGGGGCTCGCCAATATCGTCACGCTGGTGACGATGGCGCTGTTCTCGCGCCGCGACGCCGGGGTCGTGCTGCTGGTGCGCATCCTGATGGGGGCCATGTTCGCGGGCAGCCCGTCGACGCTGCTGTTCAGCGCGGCGGGCGGAGCGCTGGCTTACGCGATGATGTGCCTGACGATCGGGCTGTTTCCGGAAAAGCAGCTCTGGGTTGTGTCGGCGCTGGCGGGCCTTGCGCACAACGCGGGCCAGCTCCTGGCCTGCGTGCTGGTGGTGAAGACGCCGGGCGTGCTGGCCTACGCGCCGATCCTGGCGGCCTCCGGCGTGATCACGGGCGTGTTCACCGGCCTTGCCGCCATGTACCTGCTGCGTGCCCTGCGCAAAACGCGGATTTGACTATTTGGAAAAACAGGATATAATACAGATACTCTATTCAGCGAAAGGTTGTTGTCAAAATTATGAGCGAATGCACACACGACTGCTCCACCTGCAGCCAGAACTGTTCCGAGCGCACGGCGGAGAGCTTCCGCAAGCCTCTGCGCGAGGGCGCGTCCGTCAAAAAAGTGATCGCCGTCGTCAGCGGCAAGGGCGGCGTGGGCAAGTCCCTCGTCACGTGCCTGCTGGCCTCCGAGATGCAGCGCCGCGGCCACAACTGCGCGGTGCTGGACGCCGACATCACCGGCCCCTCCATCCCCAAGTCCTTCGGCATCCATGAGCACTGCATGGGCACCGAGGAGTATCTGCTCCCGGTCACGACCCACACGGGCCTGCAGATCATGAGCATGAACCTCATCCTCGAGAACGAGCGGGAGCCCGTGGTCTGGCGCGGCCCGGTCATCGCCGGGGCCGTGACCCAGTTCTGGACGGACGTGCTGTGGCAGGACGTCGACTTCATGTTCGTCGACATGCCTCCCGGAACGGGCGACGTGCCGCTGACCGTGTTCCAGTCCCTGCCGGTCGACGGGATCGTGATCGTCACCACGCCGCAGAATCTGGTCGGCATGATCGTGGAGAAGGCCGTGAACATGGCGGGACTCATGAACATCCCCGTCATCGGCATCGTCGAGAACATGAGCTACTTCAAATGCCCCGACTGCGGGAAGGAGCACGCCATCTTCGGCGAGAGCCGTGTCGAGGAGCTGGCGAAGGAGTACAGCATCCCGCATGTGGCGAAGCTCCCCATCGACCCGGTCATCACGACCATGGTCGACGCGGGCGAGGTGGAGTCGGTCACCGGGCGCTATGTCAGCGGCCTGATCGACGTGATCGAGAAGGAGGTCTGACATGCGCATCGCGGTCTCCTACAATAACGGCGAGATCTATGAGCACTTCGGCCATGCGAAGCTCTTCGCCATCTACGACTACGAGGGCGCGGACGTCACGCGCTGCACCAAGAAGCTCGTCGAGGTCGGCGAGCGCCACGGCCACCAGGCCATGGCAGAGCTCATGCGCGACGAGCGCGTGGATGCGGTCATCGCGGGCAACATGGGCGGCGAGGCCAAGGCGGTGCTCCTGAGCATGGGCATCGTCCCGATCGCGGGCTACGCCGGAAGCGCCGACGACGCGGCGGACATGCTGATCCTCGGTCAGCTCCCAATCCTGCAGGGCGAGGGCATGTGCGCGGGCGGCTGCACCGGCTGCGGCGAGTGCGGCGGCTGCGGCGACTCCGGCAGCGATTGCGGCTGCGGCTGCTGAGCAACCGAACAACACCCACACCGGCTGCCCGTACAGGCAGCCGGTGAAATCATGTTGATCGGTTTATCTCTCTTTGCCGCGGAAAAACAGGCCCAGCATGCCCGGGCCGACATGGGCGCCGGAGAAGGGCTCATGCTGGCAGATGGTGATCGGCACGTCCGGGGTCACGCCGCGCACGAGCTCCGCCAGAAGCTCCGCGTCCTTCAGACAGTCGCCGTGGGAGATGCAGACGTGCTGGTCGTCCGTCTCCATGCGCTTCTCCGCGTACTTCTGGACGAGCGCTTCGATGGAGTTTTTGCGGCCGCGGACCTTGCCGCAGGAGATGATGTGGCCGGTTCTGTCCCCGAAGAGGATGGGCTTGATGTTGAGCACGGTGGCGATCTTTGCGGTCATGCCGCTGACACGGCCGGTATTCTTGAGGAAGTTCAGATCGTCCACGGTGAAGTACTGACAGGTGTGCGGCACCTCGGCGTCGAGGATCGCCGCGGCCTCTTGCGCGGAGACGCCCTGACGGCTCAGCTCCGCGGCCCGGACGGCAAGCAGCCCGTTGCCGAAGCCGCAGCCGAGAGAGTCCACGATGTGCACGAAGCGCCCCTCGTACAGCTCCATCAGCTCCTGCGCCGCGAGCTTGGCCGCGTTGTAGGTGCCGCTGATGCCGGAGCTCATCGAGATATAGATGATATCCTCGCCCCGGGTGAGGATCGGCGCGAAGCGCGAGAGGAAGAGCTGGGTGTTCAGAAGCGTTGTCCGCACGACCTTGCCCTTGCGGAGCTCTTCGTAAAAGGCGTGTCCGTCGAAGTGATCCACGTCGCCCCAATAGGTCTGGGCCACGCCGTCCACGGTATAGTCGTTGGGGAGCAGTCTGATCCCATCGAGCATCTCATGCGGAAGGTTGGCGCTTCCGTCTGCGAATACGGCAAAAGCCATCTATTTATCCCCCTTGCCGGCGGTGTCCGATCTCCAAATACTTACAAATTCGAGATCGCTGTTTTTACATAACACCTTTTATTATCTAAAAATGAACTTACTGGATCATCTTAACACGAGCGATCCGCCGTGTCAACTGAAATCCCCGCGGGAGCTCTGCTTGATTTATCAAGCCCCTCTGGTATAATGATGACGAGTGCACGGCGAAACGCCCTGCGGCGTTTCGCGCGGGAAGGAGGGACGGCATGGAGATCCTGTTCGCCGATCGCGCGCTGCTGGTCTGCGTCAAGCCCGCGGGCGTGCTCTCCACGGACGAGCCCGGCGGTGTGCCGGAGCTGGTGCGCGAGGCGCTGGGGGACGCGCGGGCCGATGTGCGCACGGTGCACCGGCTGGACCGCGCGGCGGGTGGACTGATGGTCCTCGCGCGCTGCGCACAGGCCGCCTCCGCGCTCAGCCGGCAGATCCGCGAGGGCAGCTTTGAAAAGGAGTACCTCGCCGTGGTGCACGGGCAGACGCCCGAAGAGGGGGCGCTGAGAGACCTGATGCTGCGCGACAAGGCGAGGAAGATGAGCTTCGTCACCGACGCGCCCGGCAAGGGCGTGCAGGAGGCGCGGCTGCGCTTCGAGACGCAGGGCCGCGGCGAGGGGCTGAGCCTGGTGCATATCCGGCTCGACACCGGACGGACGCATCAGATCCGCGTGCAGTTCGCCTCGCGGGGCTTCCCGCTCTGGGGCGAGCGAAAGTACAGCACCCTCGGTGACGCGGGGGAGCTGGCGCTCTTCTCCTGCGCGCTCGGCTTCACGCACCCGGAGACGGGGGAGCGGCTGCGCTTTGAAATGGAGCCGCCCGCCTGCGAGCCTTGGACGCTTGTGAAAAACAAGACGAGCCTTTCGCCGGAGAATGCTTGCAATGGAGGAACGGAAAGCGTATAATATTTTCTAACGCCGGTTAAATAACCGGGCGGCGGACAACAGGCAAAGGGGTTTTCTGCCATGTTCATCAAGTATTTGGGCATCCTGATCGGCGCGTATCTGCTGGGGTCCCTGAGCCTTTCCATCTTCGTCTCCGGCG
>JAUNNC010000155.1:0-1967 GCA_030531585.1 Eubacteriales bacterium
ATCCCGCCGGAGGACTCCAGGCAGGCTCGCAATCCGTCCCGGGTATAGATGAAGTATTTCCTTATTCCCGTAGAGTTAGCTTCGGCTGTATGCTATTCGATCCGGCGATTAATGGACGGTCCCTGAGCGGTGAGAAAAACGTGCTTTTGAATACTTTATGTATTATCAGGTCACATGTTTTGCGAGGGGTTTTGTCTCCACGGTGCGTGAGTGGTTGATTCGGAATGACTGCACTCCCGGTGAGATTGCGGCCTTCCTGCTGGATATGATCCGGCGATTCGAGGCATACCTCCCATAATATGTTTTGAAACTTTATGGCAGAAAGTCATTCGTTTTCCCTATCTGCCTTGCCTTGAAGATGCTTTTCCAATCCTATAGACAGCTACCAAGTCATTTTTCGCTTCAAAACTCTCTTATGGGTGTTGGCGCAATGCCCGGTGGCCACCACGGTCTCTCTGATCGGCAGCAAGTGGAAGCTGCTCATTATGCGAAATCTCCTTGGGCGCCCCTGGCGCTTCAACGAGCTGCAAAAGAGCATCGAGGGCATCAGCCAGAAGGCCCTGACCGAGGCGCTGCGCTCCATGGAGACCGACGGCATCGTACGCCGCACCGCCTATCCGGAAGTCCCGCCCCGGGTGGAATACTCGCTGACAGAGCTCGGCGAGTCTATGCGCCCGATCATCAAGGCCATGGAAACTTGGGGGATGGAGTATAAGGAACAAATGCAGGAAGAACAGTATGACTGCTGAAGCAACAGGAACATAGGGTGATGAAACGCACGGTAGTCAGCCACTGTTGTCAAGCCAATAGAGTTTCGTATTATGTATCTTAAGCTGATTGAGTCCGCTCTCGAACTTCATTGCTGCTCTGCTGTCTGAAGCCGTAGCGCGGTTTTTAACAGTCTCTTGAAGCACCGCTCTTCAACCCGTCCCCATTAACAAGTCCTCTCAAATGAACGAAAAAACAACAAGACGAAGTTTTCCGCGATGAGAAAACTCGTCTTGTTGTTTTTCCAACCCTATCAGCCAGATGCCTAAATCAGTTTGACTTTCAAAACTGTCTTATGAACACACGGCTAAAGCCGGCGGCGTTTTATCCTCAGCGTCCCAGATAGGCCAGGGCCTCCCGGACGGTGTTTGCCATGTATCGGATGACCTCGACCGGATAGCCGCCGACGGCGGTCTCTCCGGTCACCATGACGGAGGCCGCCCCATCGAGCACGGCGTTGAAGATATCGCTGACCTCCGCGCGGGTGGGGACCGCGCTGTGCTCCATGCTGGCGAGCATCTGCGTGACCACCATGAAGGGCCTTCCCGCCTCACGGCAGGCCGCTGCGATCTCCTTCTGCACGCGCGGCAGCTCCCAGAGCGGCATGGCGTTGCCGAGATCGCCGCGGGCGATCACGATCTCGTCGCAGGCGCCCAGCAGCTGCGGCAGATTGCGCACGCCCTCGAGATTCTCGATCTTGGCGAAGAGGCGGATGTCGGGTGCGCCCGCCTCGGCCAGCGCGGCGCGCACGGTCTCGAGATCCTGTCTGTCGCGCACAAAGGGCTGCATGACGGCGGTGACGCCGTAGGCTTTGGCGAGGCGGATGTTGGTCAGATCCGTCTCGGTCATCGTGGGCGGGCGGAGCGAGGAACCGGGCAGGGCGATGCTCTTGCGGCCCTGCAGCACGCCGCCGCGAAGGACCCGGGCCGAGGCGCGGTCCTCTCCGGCGGAGACGACTTCCAGCAGGAGCTTCCCGTCGTCCATCAGGACCTCCTGCCCCGGGACGAGGGCCGGAAAAACCAGCGCCGGGACGGGGATACCGCCCGCGCCCAGAGTGACATGCGCGCCCTCCTCCAGCGACAGCGGCGCCTCCAGCGCGCCGACGCGCAGCTCGGGACCCTGCATGTCGATCAGGAGCTGGGCGGTCCGGCCCGCGTCGGCCGCGGCGGCGTGGAGATGTTCGATCTGCTCCTCCGCGT
>JAUNNC010000155.1:1977-4679 GCA_030531585.1 Eubacteriales bacterium
CGTGGCGGAGCGTGACGTGCGAGAGATTGAGCCGCACCCCGCTCATCCCGGCGGCGAACATCGCCGCGAGCGTCTCCCGGTCGGAGCAGCGGGGACCGAGCGTCCCATAGATATCCAGCATGATACTTACCTCGTTTTCGTTGATTCGGCCATGTCCCGCGCCGGGGCTGCGGCTTCCCGCAGATGAAAACAGAGACGCCGCCCCGGGCTGTACCCTGGAAAAGCCGACGTCTCGGTGCCGGTATTATACGGCAAAAGGGGAGCCGGTGTCAAGTTTCCCGATTGACGGGAGCGGCGTTTGGTGGTACGTTGTGAGCATCAGAGGAAACGGAGCAGAGATATGCAGCAGAACGACAGCAAATTCATCCGGATGACGACCGAGCCCGTGCAGGGCCTGATCTGCAAGCTGGCCGTGCCGACCATCATCTCCATGCTGGTCACGGCGCTGTACAACATCGCCGACACCTTTTTCGTCGGCCGGATCGGGACCGAGGCCACGGCGGGCGTCGGGCTCGTCTTTCCGATCATGACGATCATCCAGGCCTTCGGCTTCTTTTTCGGCCAGGGCTCGGGCAACTACATCTCGCGCTCGCTCGGCGCGCGGAAGCTCGATCGGGCGGAATACATGGCCGCGACCGGGAGCATCTGTGCGCTGCTCTTCGGATGCCTGATCCTCACGCTCGGGACCGTCTTTCAGAGCACGGTGCTGCGGCTCATCGGTGCGCGGCCGGATCTGGTGTCGGAGCAGACTGTTCTGAACGCCGCCGCCTATCTCCGGTTCATCCTCTGCGGCGCGCCCTTCATGTGCCTGTCCTGCGTGCTCAACAACCAGATGCGCTTTCAGGGCAACGCCTTCTTCTCGATGATCGGCCTGGTCTCCGGGGCGGTGCTCAACGTCGCCCTCGACCCGATCCTGATCTTCGGGGCGAAGATGGGCGCGGCGGGCGCCGCGCTGGCGACCAGTCTCAGCCAGGCCGTGGGCTGTGCGATCCTCTTTGTCGGCACGCGGCGCAGCGACAGCCTGAACATCCGCGTGCGCAACTTCCGCCCGACCCCTTATTATCTGAAAAACATCGTGATCGGCGGGATCCCCTCCCTCTGCCGCCAGGGCCTCGCCAGCATTGCGGCGCTCTGCCTCAACGGGGCGGCCGGGGCGGCCGTCGCCTCCGGATATGCCGACGCTGCCATCGCGGCCTTCTCCGTCGTCGGCAAGATCATGATGCTGGCTTTCTCCGCGCTCATCGGCTTCGGACAGGCGTTTCAGCCCGTCTGCGGCTTCAATTACGGCGCGGCAAGGTACGATCGCGTACGCGAAGCCTATCTGTTCTGCCTGAAGGTGGGGACCGCCTTTCTGCTGGTCATGAGCGGTATCGGCTTTGTCTTTGCCGAGCGGCTGGTGGCGGTCTTCCGCGACGATCCGAATGTCATCGCCTTCGGCGCGGTCGCCATGCGCTGCCAGTGCTGCACCTTTTCGCTTATGGGACTGGTCACGATCACCAACATGCTCTATCAGAACATCGGCCGCGTGGTCGGGGCCACGCTGCTCGCCGTGGCGCGCCAGGGGCTGATGTTCATCCCGGTGGTGCTGATCCTGCCGCATCTGTTCGCCGAACCGATCCGGGGCGTGTATCTCGCCCAGCCGACGGCGGATCTCTTCGCCTTCTGCCTCGCCCTGCCGCTGGCCGTCAGGATGCACCGGGAGCTGAAGGCGCGCGAGGCGGCCCAGATCCCGGGAACACCCTGAACGCCGGAGAATTCCCCTGTGAAGCATGCGTCCGCTCTCTCTTTCGGGAGGGCGGGCGCTTTTTGCACGAATGGGGACAGTCTCCGTCGGAATAGGATGAACGGAGGTGATGCATGGTGCTTGAAAGTGCGATTCTGCTGTTGATGAACAGCCTGTTCCTGATGCTCCGCATCTCGCCGGGGGATTCCTTCCCGAGACCGCTGAGCCGGGAGAAGGAGAGCGAATACCTGCAGCGCTGGGCGCAGGGAGACCTGGAGGCGCGCAATCTGCTTGTGGAGCACAATCTGCGGCTGGTGGCGCACATCGTCAAGAAGTACTATTCCGCCGACGACGCGGACGATCTGATCTCCATCGGGACCATCGGGCTCATCAAGGGCATCAATACCTACCGGGCGGATAAGAACGTGAGACTCGCGACCTATGCCAGCCGCTGCATCGAAAACGAGATCCTGATGTACTTCCGCAGCCAGCGCAAGAGCGCCGGGGATCTGAGTCTCTCGGACGCGCTGGATGTGGACGGGGAGGGCAACGGCCTGTTCGTCATGGATGTGCTCGCGCCGGAGGACGACATGGAAGAGCGCATCGGAAGCCGGGAGCTCTGCCGCAGCCTGCGCGCGCTGATCGACAGCAGTCTCGACAGCCGGGAGGCGCAGATCATCCGCCTGCGCTACGGGCTCGACGGCCGGGAGCCGATGACCCAGTGGGAGACCGCCCGGGAATGCGGCATCAGCAGATCGTACGTCTCGCGCCTGGAAAAGCGGGCGCTGGAGAAGCTGCGGCGGGCGGTGGGGGAGCCGTGAGGGAGGACGCTCCGCCGAAGTGGGGGATCAAAACCGGATACGGACTTGAATTCGTAACATTTTGGTGCTATAATCCATCCTCAGAATCTGTTTTGCCGGGAAAACGAAAGGATGGTGCGCGGCATGAAGAAAAAAATCCTGTGGCTGATGTCGATGGC
>JAUNNC010000156.1 GCA_030531585.1 Eubacteriales bacterium
GTTGGCGTTGCCCTCCAGTGCCTTCGCGCCGTCGAGGGACACCTCATAGCTCTCCGGAGCGTAGTAAGGCCGGGCATTGTCCAGCTCGAAGCAGGCGGAGACGGAACCCAAATAGATGCACCGAAACTCCATGGCGTCACTCTCCCTTCCCGGCGGCTCGCCTCGCGTCGGCGGGCACCTTCCGCGCCGTGTGTTTGATCCTGATGAAGAGCATGTCCCACGCGGCAGTGAACTCGCCGAACAGTATCGGCCCCATGCCCAGGCGCGCCGCGCCCAGCGAAGCCAGCGCAAGTTTCAGCACGTTGTACGTCGTCACCACGCAGAACAGCAGCGTAAAGGCATAGACCAGGTTCAGCTCAATTATAACAGTTTTTCACTTTGTGTCAATTCTTTATCAGCCTTGGACCGTGTCAAGTTGTACTGGGGGATCAGACAACAGAGCGTAGAACACTGAAGGCCTTTCGGATGATGAAGGAAGCATCAACCTTGTCGAAGGATACCCACCTCTTTCTGGAAGGCGTTGGCTCAATCGGTGCTGAGTGTCAGGTCAAGCTGTCGGTCCATGTAGTTGTTGTACTTGTCCCAACCGTTTTGACGAAGACATGCCTTCCGGCACTACTCGTCGCGGTTCAAAAAACCCGGATATCACTTGCTGAAACAACTTGTCCGTTTTTGTTTTAAACGACCAGCATGGTCATCTGTTCAAGCCCCTGCTCAGACCAAGCCATTGGTGTGTAGCTTAGACATTCTGAAAGCACATGACTGACCAGCGATTCCGTGCAGCTGCCGCAGATATCGGGATCATACCGCAAATGCGCCGCCTGTCGGTTGTTCCACAGATAGCGAATCACGGTCTTGCAGTTTTCTCTGTCCTTGCCTGTTTGCAGGGCATAGATATTCCCGAGCAGTTTCCTGTATGTCTTCCATTTTCCGTCTCTCAGGGCGGTACGAATTGCACCCATCCTCTGCGCAGCGCTGTTGTAATGCCCCTGTTTCTTCAGGTATTTCTCCAGATGAAAGCCGTCCAACACATGCTCAGCATTCGGAAACTGCTAGCCAAGCGCCACGATCCTGCTCGCCCCGTCTCCGTGAACGTATAGTCGTTTCACCTTGTTGAAGTCGTACCGTTCGTCCACGCACGACTCTACCTGGTCGTTGAACGCCTCCGCATCCGTCCCGTAACCGTCGATATGAAGCGGATCGATCAATTGATGCCGCTTCGGGTTGCTCGTATCAATGCCTTCCGTGATCGTTACCAGCGGCACGATCGCGCTTCTTCCATCCTTGAGATGCACATGGTCTTCATCCGCAAACAGATGCAGCTCCTCCGGCGTCTCCTCGACCCGTTCCACATCCCGGACGACCTCCTTAAGCGCGTTCACCCTGTTGCTCACAGTCTGTCGGCTGACCTCCGCTTCCCCGATATTTACACTTTTCCCATAGGAAATCTCGGCATTTAGGTTTACCAGCTTCGCGCACAGCGCCTTGCTTACCCGCTCATAGGACTCCACCCCGATCAGGTAATCCAGCAGATAAACCCGCTCGCCCTCCTACGTCTCATAATAGGTCCGCTTGTATTCCAGTTCCCCCCCAACGAGGTTTGTAGCCTGCGTTTCACATTGCGCTCCTTGATCCTCAGCCCGCTGGCCTTTCGCTCTGATTTCGCGTCGACAATCTCTTTGTCAGTTGCTTCAAGTATCGCCTGTAGCAATTCACAGGTCTCTGTTTTCACCACCCGATACAATGCCTCCGCTGTCTGGCCGATGTCCTGCAATCCATTCTCTCTCAGATTGTCCCCCAGATCTAATTTACACCGTCTGGACTAGATTCTTCAGCAAACTGAAAGAATCTGAATGTCGCTGAATAAAACAGGCCACCGCACTTTTGGCTGCAGCCAGAATCTTTATGCGCGCCATGGCAAGCAGGAAACAGCGTGCATGAACAGCTATCCGATGCATTATCCCTTGACAAGCTGATGTGCTTATCACTATACTGTACTATAGATTTCGGACAAACCAAATATATGGGTAATCCTTTTGTTGGACCGGAATATAATACGGAGGAATCGACATGATCTGGCAAAAGGCGGTCAGAACGATGGTCAACAGGCAGCTTGAGCACCCGGAAATCATGAAAAAGCAGTGCTTGAACGCAAGACAGGGAAAAATGCATTGCGACAAATGCAAGCTTTCCTGTCCCGGCGAGTGCATCATATGCCCGGAAAAGGGAGAGGCAGATTGGTCGAATTGCATAAACTGCGGCATATGCGCTTCCGTGTGCCCCGCCAGAGCGATTGATCTTTCCCAAACGGGAATGACCACGATTGTTCAGGCTGTGAGCCTGTCCGGGGCTTCGAGGACGATCGGCTGCGCGGAGGCCGCGGGAGATGTGGATGTGCGCGTCCCGTGCCTGGCGTCACTGCCCTGGGAGGCCCTTGCCGCCATGGCGCTTGCAGGAAAGGTACATCTTGTTCACGGGCATTGCGATGCCTGCAGTTTTCAGGCACAGTTTTCACTGTTTGACAAGGCCCTTGAACGGGCGGGTTTATTTCTGGAGCAGACGCCCTATAAGGAAAACCTGATGCTTCATGCGCCGGGAGAAAGCTTCGATAAAAACCTGTCACGGCGTCGGGCATTTGGCACGATGCTCGGAAGGGCCGCGCGTGCGGCGGATCGCAGAGAAAAACAGGATGAAGCACAAAACAATGAAGCGGTATCATCCGCCAGAGATTTGCTGCTGACTGCCGTTCGAAGGCAAAAGCCTGAATACAGGTTTAAGTGGGTGATCCCGGGAATCACTTCGCGATGCTGGGGTTGTGGCATCTGTGAAAAAACCTGTCCGACCCAGGCCATTCACTTCGAGAACTCAAATGGAAGCTGGAGACTTGTGCTTTCTCATGGGATGTGTACGGACTGTGGCATTTGCGAAGCCCTGTGCCCCGAAAAGGCCATTGAAGGAAAGGGCGTCCTGCCGGTCGAGGCAGACATAGAGCATATTGTCATGAAGATCAACGCCCGGACCTGCGTCACCTGCGGCGCGCCCGTCCGTCCGGAAAGCGACGAAGATCTGTGCATCCGCTGCCAGGCCAAAAACAGGAGAAAGAGAATGTGATCTCCGGGAGAGACGCATGATACATCGGCGTCCTGTGACGCATTGAGCCCTACCTGGGCCCAGAGAGTTCGATCAGTTCATTCATGCGCAGGCACAGCCTCAGATACAGGCACAGCTCCTTGTCGCTGAGCGAGATGCCCATGATTTGTTCGATCTTTTCCAGCTGCATGGTCATCGTGTTGCGGTGCATAAAGATCTGCTTGGCGGCGGCGTTGGCGTTCATGTTGTTTTCCAGGTAAGCCGTCAGGGTCATCAGATAGCTGCGCCCGTTTTCCCGGTCATAGCGGATCAGTCGGGTGAGGCATTCGGGATAATGGTCGTCGAGCGAGAAGAATTGCTGGCAGCGTGCGAGAAAAGTCATGCACTGATAGTGTTCCGCCATATACAAGCGCTTGTCTGACTCCTTGGCATGGGCGATCGAATAGGCGGAACAGCAGTCTTCGAAAACGCCCCGCATTTTCAGCAGGTCGAAAAACGCCATGCTGACACAGCCGCACAACGCATTCTCATTCAGGATATCTTCCAGGTCTTCCGCGATCTGTTTTACGGAACGCTGCATGAATATGGCGACAAGCCAGCCATTGTAATCAAAGCACCATGTTTTCAGGCGCGCCGAGAATCGGTGCGCCATTTCTGCGGCCTTCGTTTGATGCGCGCTCGTCAGACGGACGCAAACCAACCGATATGGCGGCGCGATGCTCTGTAGTTCAAGCTGGCGTATTGAACTGATAAAATAGGGCTTCAGCCCGGCCTTGTAGCCGAGCAGTTCCCGCATCAATTGGATTCGGCGGGATTCAAGCGTTTGCCCGTATTGAGAATGCTTTTGCAGACAGTTGGAGAAGGCCCCCGCCAGAACGGCGGCGATGCACTGATCCTCATAGGTCAGGGCACGATCCCAGAAAAAGAGGCAGAGCATATAGCGCCCCGGCGCGTTGTCCTCGTCCAGGGGAAAGATCAGTCGGGAGCAGTTATGCTCGCCGCACTGCTCCTCCTTCATGGAAGTGTTGTAAGGTCGGGGGGACTGTATGGCTTTGAGCAGCTTCTTTTCGACATGACCGGAGGTAATGATGTTTTCCCAGTATTGACACTTCACATCGTCGTTCGTGCCGTGCGCAATAAGGTTTCCCTGCTGATCGCAGATATAAAGGGAGACGTCCAGCGCAGTGCAGGTGAGCGTAATGAGCGCGTCCAGTGAATCCATCTCATTGAGCATGTTGAACAGTATCATGGCGCGGTTCGACAGACTTCCATTCTGCCCGTTGTTCCTTTGATCCGGCATTTATACTCCCCCCCTTGCCGCTTCGACAGATATCTAAGTATGGTATATCATATATGAAGGATTTGTCAAGGCGCAATCACCCCTTTTGCTGATTCTTCGTGAATAAATGATAAACCTGCACAGTTTGCAAGTCTAAAAACGGCGAAAGTATAAGTGACAAAGGCATGAGGAAGATGTTATAATACAGTTATATAATTGTAAGCAATTTTGGAATAGCCGCACGGAATCAATC
>JAUNNC010000015.1 GCA_030531585.1 Eubacteriales bacterium
AGTCAAGCTGCCGTACGGAGGGCCGACATGAAACAATCCGTCCAACGCCGCTGGGCTCTGCTCCTGGCGCTCATCCTGATCACCGGCGTGTGCTTCCTCTTCGCCGGGCGCAAGCAGGGCATGTTCATCGATGAGATCTATACCTTCGGGCTGTCCAACTCCAGCTATTCGCCCTTTCTCGGCGGGCTGAAGTACGGCTCCATCGAGCACCGGGTCTTTACCCGCGCGGAGCTGCTCGACTACGTCAGCGTCATGGGGGACGAGGGCTTCGACGTCGGCTCGGTGTACTACAACCAGGTGCACGACGTGCACCCGCCGCTGTACTACTGGCTGTTCAACTTCGCCTCCACCCTCGCCAAAGGCAGCTTCTCGATGTGGATCGGGCTCGTGCTCGACTATGTCATCTACCTCGGCTGCGCGCTCATGCTGTACGCGCTGGTGAGAAGGCTCGGCGGGAGCCGCCTCAACGGC
The DNA here is from genome assembly GCA_030531585.1 of Eubacteriales bacterium. Lineage (GTDB taxonomy): Bacteria > Bacillota > Clostridia > Oscillospirales > Oscillospiraceae > Limivicinus. Next base: position 472 of record JAUNNC010000015.1, read on the forward strand.
GCGGCCGCGGCCGTGCTCTACGGGCTGAGCCTGATCGGTCTGTCCACGATGCTGATGATCCGCATGTACGTGCTGCTGACGCTGCTGACCGTCGTGCTCGCGTATTTCGTCGCGGACCTGATGCTGGACTTCAAAAAGCGCACCTGCCTTTTCGTCGGCCTCACGCTGCTGGCCGGGCTTCTGACCCAGTACTACTTTGTGTTCTACGCCTTCTTCCTCTGCGCCGCCTATGTCGTGTGGGCGCTCGTGAAGAAGCAGTACCGGGCGCTGGCCTGGTTCGTGCCCTGCGCCCTCATCGGCGCGCTGAGCCTGCTGCTCGTGTTCCCGGCGGCGCTGGACCATCTCTTCTCCGGGGAGCTGGTCTCGGGCGAGAGCGCGCTCGACAACCTCAAAAACCTCGCCCAGTACCCGGCGCGCTTCAAGGTCTTCTTCGGCGCCGCCCGCCACGGGCTCAAGGCCGCGATCTTCACCGCGCTCGCGGCGCTGGCCGCCCTGCTCGTCTGCCGTGTCCGCGGAAGAAAGGCGGAAATCCGCGGCGAATGGCTCGTGCTCATCCTGCCGGCCTTCGTCACGCTCGTGCTGGTGGCGGTCATCTCCCCCGTGGACGAGCCCCGCTATATCTACAACATCATGCCGCTGTTCGTGCTGGCGGTCAGCTTCCTGCTGGACCTGCTCGAGCGCGCATGCGAGGGCGTGAAATACCGGGAGCGCGCCGCAGCCGCCGTCTTTCTCGCGATCGCAGCCCTCGCCCTGTGGGAGGCGCGCAGCGCCCCGCCCGACTACCTCTACCCCGAGCACGCCGGATACAACGCCGTGCTGAAGGAGCACAGCGCCTCGCCCTGCGTCTTCTTCGCCGAGCCGGAGTGGGCCTTCGTGCCCATGACCGAGGATCTCATGCAGCTGCTGATCTTCCCGGAGGTCTACGTCACCGATCAGAAGAGCCTGCAGCCGATGCTCGACTACGTCGGGGACGCCGACGAGGCCGTGGTGTTCATCGACATCAGCAAATTCTGGTCCAGCGGCTACGACGACGCGGCGCTCATCCGCCGGATCAAGGCCGAGACGGACTATACGAAGGCCGAGCAGCTGTTCACGATCGGCCTGTCCACCACCTATCTGATTTCCAAATAAGGAGGGAGACGCTATGCTCTCCGTGATCCTTCCCTCATACAACGAGGAAAAAATGATCGCCGCCGCGACCGAACGCCTCGCCGCCGTCCTGGGCGGCGCGGGCATCGACTACGAGCTGCTGTTCGTGGACGACGGGTCGAAGGACGACACCTGGAACGAGATCCGGCGCTGCTCGGAAACCGACCCCCACGTGGTCGGCATCCACTTCAGCCGCAACTTCGGCAAGGAATCCGCCATGTTCGCCGGGCTCGAGCAGGCGAAGGGCGACTGCGCCGTCGTCATCGACTGCGACCTGCAGCATCCGCCCGAGAAGATCGTCGAGATGTACCGCCTCTGGGAAGAGGGCTACGAGGTCGTCGAGGGCATCAAGGAGGACCGCGGCGAGGAGAGCGGCTTCCACAAGTTCGCGGCCAACTCCTTCTACAGCCTCATCAGCCGCGCCACCGGGATGGACATGGCCTCCTCCTCGGACTTCAAGCTCCTCGACCGCAAGGTCGTCGACACGCTCAACCGCCTGCCCGAGCGCGCCGTCTTTTTCCGCGCGCTCTCCTTCTGGGTCGGCTTCAAAAAGGCCGAGGTCTCCTACCGCGTGCAGGAGCGCACCGCAGGCGAGAGCAAGTGGTCCACGCGCTCGCTCATCCGGTATGCGATCACGAACATCGCCTCCTTCTCGTCGGCCCCGCTGCATCTGGTGACGGTGCTGGGGATCGTGACGCTGATCGTCGCCGTGGTCTTCGGCGTCATCTCGCTCGTGCAGAAGTTCGCGGGCACGGCCCAGCCCGGCTTCACCACCGTCATCCTCCTGCTGCTGCTCATCGGCAGCTTCCTGATGATCTCCCTCGGCATCATCGGCTACTATCTGGCCCGCATCTACGACGAGGTCAAGGGCAGGCCGCGCTACATCATCTCCCGCATCTGCGGTCGGGAAGGAGAAACGAAATGATCGAGAAAATCAAGGCCTTGTGCGTCAAATACCGCGAGCTCATCGTCTACATCATCGTGGGCGGGCTGACCACCGTCGTCGCCTGGGGCTGCAAGTTCCTGTGGAATTTCCTCTTCTTCGGCGGCGCCGCCTACCCGACGGTCGCGCAGAACACGGTGCTGTCCATCGTGGAGAACGTCTCCGGCATCGCCTTCGCCTATCCCACCAACCGCAAGTGGGTCTTCCGCAGCACAAACCCCCACATCTTCGCTGAGCTCACGACCTTCGTCGGCTCCCGCCTCGCCACGATGGTGATGGGCTATCTGCTCAACCTGCTGTTCGTCAACGTGCTGGGCGTCAGCGTGTTCGTCTCCACGGTCATCGTCGGCATCGCCGTGGTCGTCGGCAACTATGTGCTCAGCAAGCTCTTCGTGTTCAAGAAAAAAAAGGATTGAGATTCTTTTCCTTTTCCTTGCAGGCCGCCCAAAAAGGCGGCCTGCAAGACGTTTTTGCACCCGGGCAGAATCTGGCGCGCATGTTCCGTGCGGCAGCGCAGATACTAGGCTTGCAGCGTGCTGCAATACGATGGAAAGGATGAAGCCCATGAGCCCCAAGGAACTGCTCTATGTCGAGGACGCGCTCGGCCACACCCAGTATATGATCCGCCAGTGTCAGGAGGCCGCGAACACCCTGACTGACCCGGCGCTGCGCTCGCAGGCGCAGCAGCTTGTCAACAGCAACCGCGACCAGTTCACCAAATTCTACAATCTGATTTAAGGAGGCGCTGACATGAACGACAAGGAAATCATGGAGGGCATCCTCCTTACCGCCAAGGGCGTGTGCGACCTGTATATGCACGGCTCCATCGAGTCTGCCACGCCGAAGGTCCAGGACGCCTTCAACTGCGCGCTCAACGACGCGCTGGGCATGCAGAGCGGCGTCTACTCCGCCATGGCCGACCACGGCTGGTATCCCGCCGAGGTCGCCCAGCCCCAGCAGCTGAGGCAGGTCAAGACCAAGTTCGCCAACGTCTGCTGACTACCAAACCGTATGTGCCCGCGGCTGAAGGTCGCGGGCACATTCTTTTTTCTGTTTTTACATTTCGCTCAGCCAGTCGTCGTCCGTCGGGCTGAGGAAGGGCGGCCAGGTCGAGGCCGGTTCCGGGACGTCGGGCGCGTCCGGCTCCGCCGCGGGCTCCGACACGGGCTCGTCATAGGCGGGCTCCGGCTCCGTGACGGTGAACCACTCCTCCGGCGGCGCCGCCGGCAGGATGCGCGGGCGCGGCTGCGGCGGGACATAGACCTCGTCCGGGATCGAGGCGGGCTGCGGCTCCGGCTCGCTCGGCGTCTGGCGCCTGCCGAGCTGGAAATAGGACACGCCCTGGATCGCCGTCGTGCAGCTCACCGCGCCGTTGTGCAGATACACCAGGTCGAGCTGGCCCTCGCCGATGGGCGTCGAGCCCGGGTTCAGGCGGGTGTTGACCATCTCCAGCCAGTCGTAGAGCTTGAGAAAGGTGTAGCTGATGTCGTTGACATAGGCCGGGGTGTTCGGCGCCGTGTAGAAGCGCACGTCCTCGCTCTTGCAGCGCAGGAGCTGACGGGCAAACCACGCGAGGTTCGCCGCCGTCATGTTGGTGTCCGTCGACTCGGCCAGGATCGAGGCCACCTGCGGGATGTTCGGGATGCTCCCGAGCGAGAGGAACTGGTCCGCCGCCGCCTTGAGAAAGTCGTGCTGGACCCGGATGCGGTCGAGATCGCCGTTGACGTAGCTGCTGCGGTAGCGGCAGAGCCACATGGCCTGCTCGCCGTTTAACAGCTGCCAGCCCGGCTCAAGGTCGATCACCGGCCCCTGGTCGTAGTACATGCGCTGCGGGACGTCGAACCAGATCCCGCCCAGCGCGTCCACCACGCGCTCGAAGGCGTCGAGGTCGAGCACCGCGTAGCAGTCCACGTCGAAGCCCGTGAGCTTCTTCACGTGGCGGCGCAGCGCGTCGCTGCCGACCCCGCCGTTGTAGACCGCGCCCCAGTAGACCCCGTTGAGCTTGCGGATGGGCGTGTCCACGTTGATGAGCGTGTCGCGGGGGATGCTCACCACGTCCAGCTTGTGCTCCACGGTGTCGAGTCTCGCGACCATGATGACGTCCGTGTTGCCCGTGCCGTCGTCGCTGCCCGCGACCAGCACCGTGTAGACGCCGTCCTGGCGGCTCGTGTCGAAGGCCGTGCCGCGGTCCGGCTCCGGCGTCGCTGTGCGCCGGGGCTTCCCGCTCGGCGCGGGCTGCGTCAGCTCCGTCTTGACCTGCGCCTCTCCCGCCCGCTCGGGCGGCTTCTCCCAGGCCATGTAGCTGCCGGCGGCGAGCGCCGCCGCGCCGCAGCCGATCGCCAGCGCCAGCCTGATCCGTCTTTTCCTGTCCATGTGTTCGCCTCGCTTTGCAGAAATTGTCCATGCCAGGAAGTATGCCCCGAATCCGCCGGAATCATTCACAAAGTTTTTCGTTTCCGCTTTTTGCATCTTTGTCGCAATTCCACGAAATGCCCGCGGGGAAGAGAACCTCTGCAAGGGCTGCGGCGTGGCCACCCTGTCCATCAGCTACCACGACATCGGCTTCGCCTGCGGCGAGATGGCCGCCGAGATCCTCTTAAACGGCGCCGATGTGTCCAAGATGGAGGTCCGCTTCGCGCCCCAGTTCACCAAGGAATTCAACGCCGAGCTCTGCGCCGCGCTCGGCATCACGCCGCCCGCCGACTACGTCGCCATCGCGTAACATCAACGATCTGCAAGGAGAATCTGTATGTCAGTTGCTTCCTATTTCTCGTCGCTCAGCCTGCTGAAGCTGGCCAAGAGCGTGCCCGGGGGCGTCGCCCAGGGCCTGATCTGGGGCCTGATGGCCCTCGGCGTCTACATCACCTTTCGCATCCTCGACGCCGCGGATCTGACCGTGGACGGTTCCTTTACCCTCGGCGGCGCGGTGGCCGTGATGATGATCCTCGGCGGCTGCCCCGCCTGGCTCGCCGTGCTGTGCGCGGTGCTGGCCGGGATGCTCGCCGGCTTCGTGACCGGGGTGCTCCATGTCAAGCTCGGCATCCCCATCATCCTCGCGGGGATCCTGACACAGTTCTCCCTGTACTCGATCAATCTGCACATCATGGGCATGGCCGCCAACAAGGCCCTGAGCGTGGACAAGTATGAGCTCCTGCTGTCCTCGCGCGCCATCCCCTCCGCCATTCTGACCTCCTTCGCCATCGCCTTCGTGCTCGTCAGCGTCTTTTACTGGTACTTCGGCACCGAGCGCGGCTGCGCGATCCGCTGCACCGGCAACAACCCCGCCCTCGCCCGCGCCCTCGGCATCAACATCGGGCTGATGAAGATCATCGCCCTGTCCCTCTCGAACGGCCTCGTCGCCCTGTCGGGCGCGCTGATGAGCCAGTTCCAGGGCTTTGCCGACATCAACATGGGCCGCGGCGCCATCGTCATCGGCGAGGCCGTCGGGCGCGGCCTGCTGGGCAAACGGCTCAACTTCTACGGCAGGATGAGCTTCGCGGTCCTCGGCGGCGTGATGTACTACCTCGTGGTGGTCGTCGTGCTGTGGCTGCGGCTCAACTCCAACGATCTCAAACTCATCACCGCGATCATCGTGGCGCTGTTCCTCGCGGTGCCGTATCTCAGAGAGAAGCGGAAGGTCTCCTTCCGCCGCGGCGGAAAGGAGGGCGCGGCCTCATGCTGAAGCTCAAACACATCTCCAAGACCTTCAACGCGGGCACTGTCAACGAAAAGCACGCGCTCTGCGATCTGTCCCTGCATCTGCGCCCCGGCGACTATGTGACCGTCATCGGCTCGAATGGAGCCGGCAAATCCACGATGCTCCACGCGGTGGCGGGCGTCTGGCCCGTCGACGCGGGCCGCATCCTGCTCGACGGCGAGGACGTCACCGGCAAGAGCGAACACCGGCGCGCCGGGAACATCGGCCGCGTCTTTCAGGACCCGATGATGGGCACCGCCGCCGACATGTGGGTGGAGGAAAACCTCGACCTCGCGCTGCTGCGCGGCGAAAAGCGCGGCCTGCGCTGGGCCGTGACAAAAAGCGACCGCGCCTTCTACCGTGAGCAGCTCGCGACCCTCGGCCTCGGGCTCGAGGACCGCCTGACCACCAAGGTCGGCATGCTCTCGGGCGGCCAGCGCCAGGCGCTGACCCTGCTGATGGCCTCGATGAAAAAGCCCAAGCTCCTCCTGCTCGACGAGCACACCGCCGCGCTCGACCCCGCGACGGCCAAAAAGGTCCTCGAGATCACCGACCGCATCGTGGACGAAAACCGCCTCACGACGCTGATGATCACCCACAACATGAAGGACGCGATCCGCCACGGAAACCGCCTCATTATGATGAATCAGGGGAAGATCATCCTCGACATCGAGGGCGAGGAGAAAAAGAACCTGACCAAGCAGATGCTCATGGAGATGTTCCAGAAGGTCGCCGGCAGCACGATCGACACCGACGAGGCGCTGCTGACGAGAAACAGCTGAACACACGACCGCCGCGGGATTTGACAAGACTTCCCGCGGCGGTTTTTTTCGGGCGATGAAACCTTTTGCCCCCTTGATTCGTTTACCGTATGAGAGCGGATGAACCGAAACGCTTCCGCTCCCGGAACGGGGGACACCATGCAGGACCTGCTGCTGCGTACGGGCAGAACGGTCAGGGATGTGTACACGGAGCATGCCGGGACGATCTACCGCGTCGCCTACACGTATATGAAGAACCGATACGACGCCGAGGACGCCGTGCAGGAGGCCTTCCTGCGCCTGATCCGCGCGCGGCCCGCCTTCGCGGACGCGCGGCACGAGAGGGCCTGGCTGATCCGCACGGTCTCGAACGTCTGCCGCGATCTGCTCCGAGCGAAGGCGCGGCAGCACGAGGATCTGGACGATCACGCGGAGCTGGCCGCGCCGGAGCAGGGGGACAACGCGCTGCTCGCGGCGGTGCTCGCCCTGCCGGAGAAGTACCGCATCGTCCTGTATCTGTACGGCGTCGAGGGCTATTCGGTCAAGGAGATCGCCGCGCTGCTCCGCCGTCCCCCCAACACGATCAAAACCCGGCTCTCCCGCGCGCGGGAGATGCTGAAAACGGAATGGGAGGCATGAGACATGATCGACGAACGCATCGCCGGAGCCTACCGCGGCGTCACTCTGGACGAGGACAGCGCGGCGCGCATCTGGTCCGCGCTCGAGCGGGAGCTGCCTCCCGGAAAGGAGAACAGGCCCGTGAAAACCATGAGAAATCCCCTGCGCGTGACGCTGATCGCCGCGGTGCTGAGCGTGCTGATGATCGGCACGGCCTACGCCGCCTTCGCCGTACCCCGCTGGACCGGCACCTGGCGCCGGGGCGGTGAGGCGGAATACAGCGAGCTTACCGCGCTCGGCAGAGTGGAGAAAACCGTCGGCTATCCCGTCAAAGCCGTAGAGCGCTTTGAAAACGGTTACGCCTTTCATCGGATGCGCGTCGACGGCGAGGCCGTCTTCGGCGAGGACAACAGCGTGCTGCGGGAGTACTACGCCGTGCATCTGTACTATGAAAAGCCCGGCGCGCCGGAGCTGAGCGTCTCGGTGAGTCCGGTGCTCGAGCTGCCCGGACGTTCGGAGCCGCCGGAGCCGAGCGAGACGCGGACCGTCAGCGGCACGGAGGTGCGCTGCTCGTTTGACCGCTACAAGATCGTGCCCGAGGACTATGAAAAGACCGGGGCCGATCTCGCCGCGGAGAAGGCCGGACACTTCTACATCTCCTTCGGCTCCGACGCCGTGAGGGAGTACGATTACAGCTTCGCCTCCTTCACGCTCGGCGGGGCCGAGTATACGATCATGGCGGACGCCCCGCTCGACGCGGAGACGCTGTACACCATGGCCGGGGAGATCATTGCGCAGAGCTGAAAAGAAAAGCGAATTCGTGGCCGCCCGAAAGGGCGGTCACAATGTGTAGACAAACCCATTTGCACGTCATTCCGAGCCAGTATCGCAACACTGGCGTGGGAATCCGCATAACGCCTTGCCGCGTTGCCTTTTCCGAGCCTGCTTCGCGACGGCCCGCCAAAGGCGCGGCTGCGGAAAATGCGCACCGCCTTCATCTGCCACAGGCAGCGGCGGTTCGCATTTCTCGGCGGCCAAGCCGGAAAGGTGCATAATCAGAGGATTTTCCCGGCTGGGGGGAGAAACGGATTGCCACGTCGCTTCGCTCCTCGCAATGACGAGGGACGGACTTTGTCTACAGTCTCCGGATCGCCCGTTTCGGGCGGTCCTTTTTTGTCGTCCGGGTGCAAAAAAGTGCCGGTTGTAAACGGGATCGAATTGTGCTATTCTAAGATGAATGATTATTGTCTGTATCCGGGCGGGACTTCCCCGCGCCGGGGGAAAGAGGAACAGGGCATGATTCTTGCGGTCACGGGCATCACGGGCCACTCCGGCGGCTTTCTGCTCCGCCAGCTCATCGACAATCGCTTTGACGGGACGCTGCGCGTCCTCGTGCGCGAGAGCTCGAACACGCGCGCGCTGGACGCCTCCGGCCTCACGGTCGAGAAGGTCGTCGGCAGCGTGAAGGACGACGCATCTCTGCGCGCGCTCGTGCGCGGCGCGGACACCGTGGTCCACATCGCCGGGATCTGGGACACGCCGCGCCTGCTCGAAGCCATCGAGGCCGAGGGTGGCGTCGGCCACGCCGTGCTGGTGCACACCAGCGGTATCTATTCCAAGCACAAGATGGCCTCCGGCGTGTACAAGCAGATCGAGGAGAGCATGAAGCCCTGTCTCGACCGGGGCATGAACGTCACGATCCTGCGCCCGACCATGATCTTCTGGGACATCCGGGATCACAACGTCTCCAAGTTCATCCGCATGGTCGACCGCTTCCCCGTCATGCCGATGATCGACCGCGGCCTCGCCCCCGTGCAGCCGGTCAACGCCCGCGATCTCGGGCAGGCCTACTACAAGGCCGCCATGCATCCCACGCTCCCGGACCGGGACCACATCTGCTCGGGCGAGCGCCCGGTCAGCGTGCGCGAGCTGTGCGAGCTGATCGGGAAGTATCTCGGCAAAAAGGTGCGCTTCGTGAGCGTGCCCATGGGCGTCGGCGTTGCCGGGGCCCGGCTCGTCAAGGGGCTGACCCTCGGCAAAATCGACTATGTGGAAAAGGTGCTGCGCCTCGGCGAGGACCGGAGCTTTTCGCACGAGGCCGCCGCGCGCGACTTCGGCTACGAGCCCGAGCCCTTCGAGATCGGCCTCAAACGCGAGGTGGAGGAATACATCCATGCCCGAACGTAAAACCGTCCTCTTTCTCTCCAACCATTTCATCACGCTCTATTTCTTCCGGCGCGAGCTGATCGAGCGCCTCGTCTCCCGCGGGCACCGGGTCGTGCTCAGCATGCCCGACGACGAGCGCAATTCCTACTTCTCCGACCTCGGCTGCGAGATCATCGTCACCCCCATGTCCCGGCGCGGACTCAACCCCGTCGAGGACCTGAAGCTGCTCCGGCAGTACCGGCGCATTCTGCGTGAGGTGAAGCCGGACGTCATTTTCAGCTACACCTCCAAGCCGGACATCTACGGCTCGCTGGCCTCGAACGCGCTGGGGTACCGGCAGGTCTGCAACATCACGGGGCTCGGCTCCTCGCTGGTGTACGACAACCTGCTGGCCAAGACCGTGCGCGCCCTCTACCGCGTGTCGATCAAGAAGTGCTACAAGGTCTTCTTCCAGAACAGCGGCGACAAGGACTACTTCGTGCGCCACCGCATCGTGAGGGACAACTGGGAGGTCATCCCCGGCTCCGGCGTGAACCTTACGCAGCACGCCCTCACGCCCATGCCCGACGACGGGGAGATCCGCTTCCTCTACAGCGGGCGCATCATGGCCGTCAAGGGCATCGATCAACTGCTCGACTGCGCCAGAGCGGTGCGCGAAAAGCACCCCGAGACCCGCTTCTACCTTGCCGGCTTCATCGAGCAGGAGAAGCTGCGCGCCCCCATCGAGGCCGCACAGAAGGCCGGGTACGTGGAGTATCTGGGCTTTCAGAAGGATATCGACAGCTGGATCCGCCGCTGTCACTGCACCATCCTCCCCTCGCTCGGCGGCGAGGGCGTGCCCAACGCGGTGCTCGAGTCCGCCGCGACCGGCCGCGCCTGCATCGTGTCCGACATCGACGGCTCGCGCGACGCGGTGGACGACGGCGTGACGGGCTTTCTGTTCCGCCCCGGCGACAGCGCGGACCTCATCGACAAGGTCGAGCACTTCCTCGCCCTGTCAAAGGAGGAACGCGGGCAGATGGGCCTCGCCGGGCACGAGAAGGCCGCGCGCGAGTTCGACCGCGAGATCATTGTCCAACGCTATCTGCGGGAGGTCGAGGGATGAACAAATACCTCCGCGCGCTCGTCGTCTATCCGACGGGCGCCGTCAAAATGGGGGCGCTCAAGCTCCTGCACGCCGGCGGCTTTTCCGGCCCGGCCCTGTGTCAGGTCTCGCCCCGCGCCGAGCTCACCGTCGACCGGGGAGCCAGGCTCTCGATCGGCTCCGGCTTCAAGATGCGCCCCGGGGCCGTGCTCCGCGTGCGCCGCGGCGCGGTCTGCCGCATCGGGAAAAACGTCTCCTTCAACCTCAACAACATGCTGGCCTGTCAGGAGGCGGTCACGCTCGGCGACGACGTGATCCTCTCCCCCAACGTCCAGATCTACGACCACGACCACGACTACCGCGCCGAGGGCGGCGTGGCCGCCATGAAATACAAGACCAGCCCCGTCGTCATCGGCAGCAACGTCTGGATCGGCGCAAACTGCGTCATCCTGCGCGGCACGCACATCGGCGACAACTGCGTCATCGGCGCGGGCTGCGTCCTGCGCGGCGACATCCCCGCCAATTCCGTCGTCACCCAGGAGCGCAAAACCGAGATCCGCATCCGGGAGGAAACGCCATGATCCGTATTCTGCAGATGATCGGCAGCCTCAACGTGGGCGGCTCGCAGACCATGATCCTCAACATCTACCGCAACATCGACCGGGAACAGATGCAGTTCGACTTCATCCTCGACCACCCGGACGAGACCTATTTTGCCGACGACGTCAGGGCGCTCGGCGGACGGATCTTCACCCTGCCCGTCTTTCGCGGCACCAACGCCGGGGAGGTCCGGCGCGACTGGAACAACTTCCTCTACTCCCATCCCGATTACCACGTGCTGCACTCGCACGTGCGCTCCTACGCCTCGCTGTATCTGCCGGTGGCGAAGAAGCACGGGCTCAAGACCATCATCCACAGCCACAACATCTCCAACGGCACCGGCATGACCGCGACCGTCAAGGACATGCTGCAAAAGCCCCTGCGTTATCAGGCCGACGTCCTGATGGCCTGCTCGACCGAGGCCGGGCGCTGGCTCTACGGCGACAAGGCCGTGCAGAGCGACCGCTTCGTCTTCCTGCCCAACGCCGTGGATACCGCCCGCTTCCGGCCCGACAGCGAAAAACGCCTGCGCACCCGGCGCGAGCTCGGGCTCGAGGACCGCTTCGTGATCGGCCACGTCGGCCGCTTCAGCGAGGCGAAAAACCACGGCTTTCTGCTGGAGATCTTCAAGGCCGTGCGCGAGCGCGAGCCGAAGGCCGCCCTGCTGCTCGTGGGCGAGGGCGCGCTGCAGCAGCAGGCCGTCCGGAAGGCCGTCGAGCTCGGCGTGGCCGACGACGTCATCATGACCGGAAACCGCAACGATGTGCCGGAGCTGCTCGGCGCGATGGACCGCTTCTGCTTCCCCTCGCTGTGGGAGGGGCTGCCCGTGACGCTCGTCGAGGCGCAGGCCGCGGGCCTGCCGTGCATCATCTCCGACACGATCACGCACGACGTGGATGTGTCGCCGCTGGTGACGAGGCTCCCGCCCGAGGACCCGGAGCGCTGGGCCGACGAGCTGCTCGATCCCAGGCACTACCGCGCGGACGCGACGGCGTACATCGTCCGCTCCGGCTTCGACGTGCGTTCCTCGGCGCAGCGCATGTTCGAGCTCTACTCCCGTCTCGACCGCGAGGCGCGCGGGGAGGCGGGCAGATGACAAAGGACGGACAGACGCTTCTGTTTTATATCAATTCCCTGCACCGCGGCGGCGCGCAGCGCGTGCTGGTGCAGCTCGCCGGGCGCTTTGCGCGCGCCGGTTGGCGGGCGGTGCTCGTCACCTCCTACCGCGAGGCGGACGAGTACCCGGTCCCCGAGGGGGTGGAGCGCGTCTCCATGGAGGACGCGCAGAAGCCGCAGAACGCGCTGCGGCGCAATCTCAGCCGCATCCGTGCCCTGCGCAGGCTCTGCCGTCAATACCAACCCGCGGCGCTGATCTCGTTCATGGCCGAGCCGAACTTCCGCGCGGTGCTCGCGGCCCGCGGCCTCGGCGTCAAGACGATCGTCTCGGTGCGAAACGCGCCGGAGAAGGAGTACTTCAACCGCGTCTTCCGCTTCGTCGGGCGGCACGTCCTGCCGCTGGCCGACGGCTGCGTCTTCCAGACCGAGGGCGCGCAAGCGTGGTTCCCCGAGAAGCTGCAAAGGAAGTCCGCGGTCATCATGAACCAGGTGGACGGGGCCTTCTTCGACCGCCCGGCCTGCAAGGAGCCGCACGATATCGCCGCCGTCGGCAGACTCACAGCGCAGAAAAACCACGCCCTGCTGATCCGCGCCTACGCCGCGCTCGGTCCGGTCGAAGACCGGCTCGTGATCTTCGGCGAGGGCGAGATGCGCGCCCAGCTCGAGGCGCTGATACGGGAGCTCGGTCTTGATGGGCGGGTGCTGCTGCCCGGGCTGAGCGCCGATATCCCGCGGGATATCGGGGACAAAAAGCTCTTTGTGCTGTCCTCCGACTATGAGGGCATGCCCAACGCCCTGCTCGAGGCCATGGCCCTCGGCCTGCCCTGCATCGCCTCCGACTGCCCCTGCGGCGGCCCCGCGGAGCTGATCGACGGCGGAAAAAACGGGCTGCTTTTCCCCGTCGGGGACGAGGCGGCCCTGACCGATGCGCTGCGGGAGCTGCTGGAGGACGCGGGAAAGCGCGCCGCGCTCGCGCGCGCGGCCCGGGAGACCGCCGAAGGCTTCCGGCCGGAGGTCATCTTTGAACAATGGGAACACTACGTGCAGTCGGTCATCGACGGAAAGGAGCGCGGAGCATGAGCTGGGCGGGACTGAAATACTTTCTCACGAAGCCGGGCGGCTGGTTCTTCTTCCTGTCGAGCCGCGGCCTGCTCAACCGCATGGACGACGAGGCCTATATCCGGCGGGTGTTCAAGTATTCGCTCGGCTATGAGCCGGATCTCGAGCATCCGAAGACCTTCAACGAAAAGCTCAACTGGCTCAAGCTGCACGACCGCAGGCCGCTGTATACGCGCATCGTGGACAAGTATGAGGTCAAGCGCTACATCGCGGAGAAGATCGGCGAGCAGTATGTCGTACCGGTCATCGGCGGTCCGTGGGATTCGGCGGACGAGATCGATTTCGACGCACTGCCGGAACAGTTCGTTCTCAAGTGCACCCACGATTCCGGCGGCGTCGTGATCTGCCGGGACAAGGCCGCCTTCGACCGCGGGGCGGCGAAGGCAAAGCTCGCCAAAGCGCTCGGACGCAACTTCTACTGGTCCAACCGCGAGTGGCCGTACAAGGACGTCAAGCCCCGCGTGTTTGCGGAGCGGTACCTGGAGGACGAGAGCGGCGAGCTGCGCGACTACAAGGTCATGTGCTTCAACGGCGTCCCCCGGCTGATCCAGGTCCACAATGGGCGCTTTCATCACCATACGCAGGATTACTACGACACGGACTGGAACCGTCTCCCCTTTGAGCAGGGGATCCCCATGTCCGAGCAGCCGGATGGCAGGCCGGACTTCCTGGATGAGCTTCTCGCGCTGTCCGCGCTTCTCTCCGCCGCTTTCCCCCATGTGCGCGTCGACTTCTTCCATACGGACGGGCAGCTGTACGTCGGGGAACTCACGCTTTATGATTCCTCGGGTTTTGAACGTTTCGAGCCCTTCTCCTATGACCGCATGCTCGGGGATCTGATTGACTTGGGAAAGGTGTAAGACAAGATGGAATACCTGGAAAGCATCAACGATTTTATCAACGGCATCGTATGGGGCGTGCCCATGCTCGTCCTGATCCTCGCTGTCGGGATCTTTTTCACCGTACGTCTTGATTTCCTGCAGTTTCGCTTCTTCGGCAGGATGCTGCGCAAGACCGCCGGCCGTGTCCGCGAAAACGGCGAAGACGGCGCCAGCGGCGAGGTAAGCTCCTTCCAGGCGGCGATGACCTCCGTCTCCGCCATCGTCGGCTCCGGCAACATCGCAGGCGTGGCTACCGCCCTCGTCTGCGGCGGCCCCGGCGCTCTGTTCTGGATGATCGTCGCCGCGCTCATCGGCATGGCAACCAAATTTGCCGAGATCTGCCTCGGCATGCTCTGGCGCAGGCAAAGCCCCGACGGGAGCATGCAGGGCGGCGCCATGTACTATCTGGCCGACGGCCTCGGAAAAAAATGGCTGGGCGTTCTGTTTTCGTTTCTGGTCATCCCCTTCGCCTTCGTGATCTCCGCCGTCGTTGACACCAACACCATCGCGACCGCGGTCAACGAGCAGTTCGGCGTCAGCCCCATGGTCGTGGGCTTTGTACTGGCCGTCGTATGCGCTCTCGTGATCTTCGGCGGGAGCAAGCGCGTCGGCCGCGCCTGCGAGCTGGTCGCGCCCTTCATGGGCGGCGCCTACATCCTGGCCGGGCTGCTCGTCATTTTCCTCAACCTTCCGCAGCTGCCCGCCGCTCTGGTACAGATCGTGGAGGGCGCCTTCGCCCCCCGTGCCGTGACCGGCGGCGCGGTCGGCTCCGTCTTCATCTGCATGCGCTACGGCATTGCCCGCGGCGTCTACTCGAACGAGGCCGGTCTCGGCACCGCTGCGATGGTCCACAGCGGCGCGAAGGTCTCGCACCCCGCAGAGCAGGCCATCTGGGGGCCGGTGGAGGTCTTCTTCGATACGATCATCGTCTGTTCGATCACAGCCCTTACCATCGTCATGAGCGGGCTCTGGGCCGACGGGCGCTTTGACGGAGCGGCGCTCACGATGCGCGCCTTTGAGAAGATGCTGCCCGGACAGTTCGGCCTGTACATCTGCCTCGGCTCGGTCATCCTCTTCGGCTTCTCCTGTCTCATCAGCTACTATGTGTACGCCGAGCGCGCCGCCGTCTATATCTTCGGCGAGCGCTGCCGTCCCGTTGTCAAGATCCTCTGGATCGTTTTCATCCTCGTCGGTTCGGTGACGACGCTGGGCTTTGCCTGGGACCTTGCGGACACCTTCAACGGGCTGATGATCATCCCCAACCTCATCGGCATCGTCCTTCTGAGCGGTCAGGTCGTCTCCGCCTGGAACGAGTACCGCGACAAGCTGTGACGATGGCAGAGCGTCCCTTCTTTTCCGTCCTCGTTCCGGTCTACAACGCCGGGCAGTGGCTCAAGCCCTGCATCGAATCGGTGCTGGGACAGACGGACGGCGGCTTTGAGCTGCTGCTCGTGGACGACGGCTCGACCGACTCGAGCGGCGCGCTCTGCGACGAGTACGCCGAGCGGGACAAGCGCATCCGCGCCTTTCATCAGGAAAACGCCGGGCAGCTCGCGGCGCGCGTTACGGCGCTGAAGCACCATCGGGGCGAATACTGCGTCTTTCTCGACGCGGACGACAGGCTGGTCCCCCACGCGCTGGAGACGCTGCGCAAAGCCGTTGACGAGAGCGGCGCCGACTGCGTGGTCTTCGGCATCCGCTGGGACCGGCCCGGCGGCGCGGAGCACCTGACCACCCCGCCGTCCATGTGCCGCCGCCTGATTACCGACCGGCGCGAGGCGCTGCTGCATCTGCTGAGCGACGACGCCTACAACTCCGTCTGCCGCAAGTGCGCGCGCTCGTCCTGCTTCGACGGGCGGGATCTGAGCGCCTTCTACCATATCCGCAGCGGCGAGGACAAGATCCAGTCCATGGAGATCCAGGAAAACGCGCGCAGCTTTTACTTTCTCCCGGACGAGCTCTACCTCTACCGCGCGAACGAGGCGAGCGTCACCCACACGATCTGCTACGACGATTACCGGGCGGACTACAGCGTGGAGTCCTATACCCACGACGTGCTTGTTCGGCTCGGGATCTTCACAGAGGCGGACTTCGACCGCCTGCGCAACCACCTGCTGGACGCGCTGGTCATCGAGCTCAAGCGCATCTGCCGCTTCTGCTCGGACAGGGACCACGCGGCCGCGGCCCTGCGGAGCATCCGCGAAAACGACTATTACCGCAGCTTTCTCTCCGTCGGCTATCGGGGCGGGCGCGGCGGCGTCAAGCGTTTTCTCAACCGCATCGCGCTGCGTCTGCTCAAGCGAGGGCATCTCAATGCCCTGATCTTCTTCTGCGCCCGGATCTACCGGGCGGGCTGAAAGGATTCCCATGGAAAAAGGCAAAATCATCCGGTCTCTGGCCTACAAGTTCACCGAGCGCTTCGCCGTCAAGGGCATCGGCCTCGTCATCAGCATCGTGCTCGGACGGCTGCTCGCGCCGGATCTGTTCGGGCAGATCGCGCTGGTGACGGTGTTCACCGACATCTCCCTGACCCTGGTCGACGGCGGGCTCAACACCGCGCTGGTCCAGGCGCGGGAGGCGGACGACCGGGACTACTCCACCGTGTTCTACATCACCTGCGCCCTGTCGCTCGTGATGATCGCCGTGCTGCAGCTCGCCTCCCCCGCCATCGCCCGCTACTACCGGGCGCCGGAGCTCGTCGCCCCGCTGCGGGTCTACTCCTTCTCGCTGCTGTTCAGCTCCTTCAACTCCATCCAGGTCGCGCGCCTGCAGCGGGCCATGCGCTTTCGGGAGATGATGCTCTGCAACCTCGCCGCGACCCTGGTCTCCGGCGCGCTCGGCGTTGCTCTCGCCATGCGCGGGGCGGGGCTCTGGGCGCTGGTGCTCTACTTCTTTGCGCAGATCGTGGTCTCGAGCCTCGCCATGCTGCTCGTGCTGCGCTGGATCCCGAACCGACGCTTCTCGAAGGACAGCGCAAAGCGCCTCTACGGCTTCGGCTTCAAGATGCTGGCGGCCTCGCTGATCACCACGGTGTACAACAATCTCCGCCCGCTCATCATCGGCAGGCGCTTCACCACAGCCGATCTCGGCTATTACAACCGCGGGCAGACCTTCTCGAGCACCGTCAGTCTGAACCTGGACACGGCGGTGCAGTCGGTCATGTTCCCGGTGCTCTCCCGCTCGCAGGACGACCCGGACGTGCTGCGCGCCATGCTGCGCCGCACCAAAAGCATGGGCGCCTTTCTGATCTTCCCTGTGATGCTGGGCATGGCCGCCGTGGCCGAGCCCATGGTGCGGCTGCTGCTGACCGACAAGTGGCTGCCGGCGGTTCCCTTCGTGGTGCTGCTGAGTCTCGGGGAGGCCCAGGTCCCGCTGACCACCTCGAACCTCGTGATCGTCAAGTCCATGGGGCGCAGCGATCTCTACGCCAAGCAGGAGGTCCTGCGCCGCGTGCTGATGCTCTCCGTGCTCGCCTTCAGCGTGCTGGCCTTCAACTCCGTGACCGCCATCGCGGCCGGCTTCGTGTTCAGCGCCTGGCTCGACGCCTTCGTGACGCTGCGGCCGGTCAAACGGCTGCTCGGCTACGGCTGGCGCGAGCAGCTGCGCGACACCTGGCGCTCGGCCCTCGCCTCCGCACTGATGGCCGCGGCGGTGTACGCCTTCGGTCTGCTCGCCCTGCCGCTTCTCGTCAAGCTCTGCTTACAGGTCCTGCTCGGCGGCGCGGTCTATGTGCTTTTGAATCTCGCCCTGAAGAACGAGAGCTTCTTCTACCTGCTCGCCATGCTCCGCAAGGGGCGGCGGAACGCCTGATTTTCTTCCGGGAGGCCATGCCATGCTCAGTGAAGAGAGAAAAATCAAAACGCGCGCGCAGCTCCGGGAATACCTCGAAGCCGACTGCGCGCGCTATCCGATGTCCGCGCGGCGCATCCTGCCCTATCTGCTGCAGATCAGCGAGGGCGCCATCCTCCGGCGGCACATCGTGCTGCTGCGCAAAACGGAGTACTATACCAACACGGGCAGGCGGCTGCTGGCCGCGTTCTATCACGCGCGCCTGATGAAATTCCAGAACCGCTACTGCCTGCACGTCCCGGTCAACTGCGCCGGCAAGGGGCTGTGGATCGCCCACGTCGCGCCCGTGCTCATCAACGGCAACGCCACGCTCGGGGAGTACTGCTTCCTCGCGCCCATGATCAGTCTCGCCGGCGGGGAGCAGGATCACGCGCCCACGCTGGGAGACCATGTCACGGTCGGCATCGGCAGTCTGCTCGTCGGCGGCATCCGCATCGCCGACGGGGTCAACATCGGAGCGGGCGCCGTCGTGACCAGAGATTTTCTCGAGCCCGGCGTCACGATCGCCGGGGTCCCCGCGAAAAAGCTCGGCGGGCCGAAGCCGCCGGAGAACGGAGGGCAGTGCGATGCTCCCTGAGGACAAGCGCATCCGCACGAGGGCGCAGCTGCGCGAGTGGCTGGCCGTGGAGCTGTCCCACTATGAGCTCGGCGGGATGCAGAAGCTCCTGAACCTGATCGACGGCAACGAGGCCGCCATCCTGCGGCGGCATATCCTTCTGCTGCGGACCACGGAATACCACATCAACACGGGACACCGCCTGCGCGCGGGGCTCTGGAAGCTGCGTCTGCGCAGGCTGCAAAACCGTTACGGCATGCACGTGGCCCTCAACTGCTGCGGCAGGGGGCTGCAGATCGCCCATGTCGGGCCCATCCTCATGAACGCCCACGTGACCGTGGGCGAACGCTGCACCTTCCACTTCAACACCGCCGTCGTTGCGGGCGGCACCGACAACGGGGTGCCCACGCTCGGCGACGGGGTCGTGGTCGGGCTCGGCGCCGTGATCCTCGGCGGCGTCACGCTGGGCGACCGCGTCGCCGTCGGCGCCAACGCCGTCGTCAACAAGAGCTTCCCGGAGGCGGACATCACCGTCGCCGGGGCGCCCGCGCGCAAGATCGCCGACCACGGTGCGGGGGCGTGGAACCCGCGGCAGGAGAATGACTGAGTCGGCCGGAGGGAAGACGATGAGTTTTACCGCAAAAGCGATCAAAAAGCTGGGGCTCGGCGACGCGGCGGGCAGCCTGCTCGCCCCGCTGGCGAAGGACCGCGCCCCGCTGCCTTCGGCGGCGGAGGCGGAAGCCCTGCTCACCGGTCTGCACCCCGACACGGGGCGCTCGGCCCTGTTCGACACGCCCCTGCCCGCCGCCGACGACCGCTTCGACGTGGACGTGATTATCCCGGTCTACAACGCGGAGCGGTATCTGGACGCCTGTCTGGACTCCGTGTTCTCGCAGGAGACCGACGTCCGCTTCCGCGTCATCGCCGTGGACGACGGCTCCGCCGACCGCTCGGGGGCGCTCCTCGACGCGCGCGCAGACGGGCGGCTCACGGTCGTGCATCAGGAAAACCGCGGGGCGGCCGCCGCGCGAAACCGCGGCCTTGCGGAGAGCCGCGCGCCCCGGATCTTTTTCCTGGACGCGGACGATCTCATGAGCCCCGGCTGTCTGCGGGCGCTGCTCGACGCCGCGCGGGAGAGCGGGGCGGATCTCGTGGAGGCGGGCTACCGCGTGATCGGCGCCGACGGGAAGACGCAGCGCTGCTTCCCGCATCCCGCGGGGAAGCTTACGCTGTGGGATCTCAACGGCTTCCCGCCCGGGAAGCTCTGCCGCCGCGCCCTGTTCGACCGCATCCGCTTCCCCGAGGGCTACCGCTTTGAGGACAGCGTCCTCTCCCAGCTGCTGATGCCCTGGGCCGAACGCGAGGGGCTGCGGGCGGAGGGACTGGACCGCGAGGCCTTTCAGTACCGCGTCCACCCGCAGAGCACCGGGCACCGCAACCACGGCGACGCGCACAGCATCGACGCGCTCTGGGTCACCCGCTCGCTGCACCGGGACCGGCTGGCGCTGGGCCTTGAACACGATCAGGCCTATTACGAATACCTGCTCAACTCCCTCGTGCTGAGCCAGCGCCGCACAAAGGAGCTCGGCGACGCGGTCTGCCGCGCGGTCTTCGTGCTCTACCGCGAGCTGCTGCGGGAGTTTTCCGGCTTCTCGACCGAACGCGACGCCTGGCGGGTCCTGGAGCAGGCCGTCCGCGACGGCGACTTCGGCCGCTGCCGCCTCTTCTCCTCGCTTCACTAATCCACTTCATCGGGAAGGTTCCTATGATCAGACGCTTTTTCAAATGGACAGGCAAGGCCGTCGGCGCGGGGCTGCTCGCGCTGGCCCTGCTGAATCTGTTCTGCGTGTTCTACTACAACGTGCCCGTCCACTACACGAACCCGGACGGCGCCACCGAGTACAAGTGGGAGGCGCGGCGCTTTTACAGCAGGGGCACCGAGGGCTTTGCTCTCGGCCGCACCAACAGCGACGGCTTCAACAACCTGCGCGACTATACGCCCGGCGAGGCGGTCGATCTCCTGCTGATGGGCTCGTCGCACATGGAGGCCTTCAACGTCGCCCAAGACGAGAACGCCGCCGCCCTGCTCAACGAGCGCTACGGCGGGGAGCGATACGTCTACAATCTCGGCACCGCCGGGCACACCCTGCTCTACTGCGTCAAGCACCTCGACCGCGCGCTGGCGGCCTACGCGCCCTCGGGCTGGGTGGTGCTGGAGACCATGAGTCTGGACTTTGCCCCCGAGGACATGGACGCCGTCGTCGACGGGAGCTATCCCGACATCCCCTCCCGCTCCGGCGGCCTGCTCACGATGCTGCAGAAGATCCCCGTCCTGCGTCTGTTCTATACCAAGTACATCAAGTTCGGCGAGCTCTTCAGCGGTATGGCGGACGGCCAGTACGAGGAGGGCGCCGCCTTCTCCGGCGACTACGCCGCCGCGCTCGAAGGGCTGCTGGACAAGCTCGCCCGGGAGAGCGAGGCGCACGGCGTGCGCGCGCTGGTCGTCTTCTCGCCGCCGCTGCTCGTCGCCCCCGACGGCAGCGCCTATACCGGGACCGATCCCGAAAAGCTCGCGCTCTTCACCCGGCTGTGCGAAGAAAAGGGCATCGAGTTCCTCGATCTCACGGAGACCTATCTCGACGCCTACGAGCAGCATGTCCTGCCCTTCGGCTTTTCCAACACCGCGCCCCTCGCGGGCCATCTGAACCGGGACGGACACCGGCTCTTCGCCGACGCCGTCGCCGCCCGGATCGCGGAGAGGGAGGGCTGAGCATGCTGTTCAACAGTCCGACCTTTGTGGTCTTCTTCACCCTCGTCTGCATCCTCGCCGCCCTGACCAACACCGCGCCCTTCCGCCGCATGGAGCGGGAAAAGCGCATGCGCGTCCGCCACCTCCTGCTGCTGCTGGCGAGCTATGTCTTCTACGGCTGGTGGAACTGGAAATGCTGCGCGCTGATGCTCTTCCTCACGCTCACCGCCCACGTCTGCGCCCTGCACATGGACGGCAGGCGCCGCCGCCTCGCGCTGGGCGTCGGGGTCGTGCTGCCGCTGGTGATCCTCGGCGTGTTCAAGTACTTCAACTTCTTCGTCGACTCCTTCTGCGCGCTCTTCGGCATTGCGCGCGCCGGGACGCTGAGCATCCTGCTGCCCGTCGGCATCTCGTTCTACACCTTTCAGTCGCTCAGCTACACGATCGACGTCTCCCGCGGCAAGCTCGCCCCCGAGCGCGACTTTGTGAAGACCGCGCTGTACATCGCCTTCTTCCCGCAGCTCGTGGCCGGGCCCATCGTCAAGGCCGGGGACTTCATCCCCCAGCTGCACGAGGAGCGGACCATCACGGCAGAGGGCCTCGCCCGCGGCATACAGTGCTTCGCCTTCGGCCTGTTCAAAAAGATCGTGCTGGCCGACAACCTCGGCGTCTTCGTCGACGCCGTGCACGCCGCGCCCGACGCCTACGGCGCCGGCACCCTGCTGCTGATGGCCTACGCCTATGCCATCCAGATCTACTGCGACTTCTCCGGCTACTCCGACATGGCCGTCGGCTGCGCGCGCGTGCTCGGCTATGAGCTGCCGCGAAACTTCAACCTCCCCTACCTCTCCCGCAACGTCAGCGAGTTCTGGAAGCGCTGGCACATCTCGCTGGGCTCCTGGCTGCAGGATTACCTGTACATCCCGCTCGGCGGCAACCGGCGCGGTGAGGCGCGCACCTACCTCAACCTCTTTCTGACCATGACCGTCGGCGGGCTCTGGCACGGCGCGGCCTGGACCTTCGTCGCCTGGGGCGCGCTGCATGGGGCGGCGCTCTGCCTGCACAAGCTCTGGACCAGATGGCGCAGGGCGCGCGGCATCGGGGACGGCGGCCCGGTCCGGACGGCGCTGAGCGTGCTGCTGACCTTCACCTGGGTCAGCCTCTGCCTGGTCGTGTTCCGTGCCGACAGCATCGGCAAGGCCTTCCGCATCATCGCAAACATCTTTACCCTCCACGACGGCGTGACCTTCGTCAGCTTCTGGGCCGTGACCGCGCTGGTCCTGACCGCGCTGTGCTCTCTCGCCGCCGTCCTGCGCAGCCGCAGAAACGGCACGCGCCCCGACGGCTGGTATCCCACCGTCGATCTGACGCGCTTCGGCGGGCTGACGCTGTTCTTCCTCTTCGTGGGGCTGACGCTCGCGCTCGCCTACACCGGGCAGAGTCCTTTCATTTATTTCCAGTTTTAATTTGTCCACCTCCCGCATAAGCTAAAGCGGGTGATGGAATTGAAACACGAAATCAAATGGAAGCCTCTGCTGATCTCGCTGGCGCTCCCGCTGGCGACGGGCGGACTGTCCGCCTTTCTGACCCGCGACGGGATGCGCCGCTTCAACGCGCTGGCAAAGCCCCCGCTGAGTCCGCCGCAATGGCTGTTCCCCGTGGCCTGGACCGCCCTGTACCTGATGATGGGCACAGCCAGCTATCTGGTCTGGGTCTCCGACGCCTCGCCCGCGCGCAAGGAGCGGGCGCTGACCGTCTACGGGCTGAGCCTGGCGGCCAACTTCCTCTGGCCGATCCTGTTCTTCACCATGCAGGCCTGGCTGCTCGCCTTCTTCCTGCTGCTGGTGCTGCTGGCGCTGGTCGCCGCCTCCGCCCTGCGCTTCTCCGCGATCGACGACCGGGCCGGAAAGCTGCTGATCCCCTATCTCGTCTGGCTCGTCTTCGCGGGCTACCTCAATCTCGGAGTCTGGGTCCTGAACCGATGACCCCCCTGTCGGCGCCGTTCGATACGGCGCCGCTTTTTTACGTTTTCTTTTCAAGTGTCCATACATTTTTGCCCGGTTCAAACAACGAATTGCCCAAAAAAGTTCTGCGCTCTTCTTTTTAAAGTGTTTATCTTGCATAATGCCCGGCCGTGTGTTAGAATACGGACGATAGTATCGTAGGATTATTCTGTGCATTTTTCGGATTGGAGGAACGCTTATGGGAGAAAAAGCCCGGATCATCACGGTCGCAGGCAAGGGCGGTGTAGGGAAAACGTCCATCTGCGCGTCGATCGTCCGGCTTTTGGTCGAGAACTGCCCGGACAAGAAGATCCTCGCCATCGACGCCGACCCCGCGGTCGGTCTGTCGGTCGCGCTGGGGGTCGACGTGAAGCTGACGCTGGACGATATCCGCCAGGGCATCGTCGACAGCGTCGAAAACGGCGAGACCCGGGAGGCTCTCGAATTGCTGAGCGAGGCGCGCTTCCGCATCTTCGACGCGCTGGTGGAGATGCCCGGCTTCGCCTTCCTCGCCATCGGCCGACCCGAGAGCTCCGGCTGCTACTGCAAGGTCAACTCCTACCTCAAGGAGGTCATCAGCCTGCTCGCCAACAGCTTCGACTACGTCGTCATCGACGGCGAGGCCGGGATCGAGCAGATCCAGCGCCGCGTGATGGAAAAGGTCACGCACCTCATCCTCGTCACAGACCAGAGCAAAAAGGGCGCGCAGGTCATCGGCACCATCAAGCAGGTCGCCGACGAGCTGATCGACTACGACCGCATCGGCGTCATCGTCAACCGCGTCACCAACCCCGAGCTCGTGGACGCCTTCAAGGCCCCCGGCGTCGACGTGCTGGCCTTCATCCCCGCCGACAGCGCCTTCGCCGCCAACGACATCATGGGCAGGAGCGTCATGGCCCTGCCGCCGGATTCCCTTATGCTCAAGGGAGCGCAGGAAGCGCTCCGCAATATAGAAATTCTGTAAAAAGAGGTGTAAACATTTGAAAGATCTTAAGCATCTGATCTTCTTCGAGAACCTGCTTGAGAACGCTGACAATGAGCTGGTCAAACAGGCCCAGGCCGAGGGCGACCTCGCCCTTGGCTATACCTGCTACCACATCCCCGAGTGCCTGCTCAACGTCGACAAGTGCTTCTCCGTGCGTCTGCGCGCCCCCAACACCGGCTCCATCGACATCGCCACCTACTACATGTCCAACTACACCTGCGAGTATGCCAGAGCGCTGGTGGAACGCGGCATCGAGGGCGGCTATCAGTTCCTCGACGCCATGATCGGCGTGGACGCCTGCTCCATGATGAACCGCGCCATGGAGCACTTCGAGATCCTCCACGTCAACGACAAGCCCAACTTCTTTGTCACCCACTGCGACATCCCCTTCAAGGTCACCGACTACACGCTCGACTCCTATGTCAAGCAGATGCGTCTGCGCGTGCTCGACGTGCTGACCGAGAAGTACGGCGTCGATACCTCGGACGCCGCCATCCGCAAGGCCGTTGAAGAGCACAACGAGGTCTGCGCCATCCTCTCCGAGATCGGCGAGTTTCGCAAAAAGACCAACCCGGTCGTCACCGGCTACGAGTTCCACGTGCTCAACCTCGTGTCCTACACCTGCCCCAAGCGCCTGATCCTGCCCTACCTGCGTGAGACGCTCGAGGAGATCAAAAAGCGCAAGCCCGACAAGAAGAACCCCTACCGCGCCCGCGTGGCCATCGTCGGCTCCGAGATCGACGATCCCAGCCTGACCAAGCTCATCGAGGGCTGCGGCGCGCTGGTCGTGTCCGACCGCTACTGCTTCGGCTCCACCCCGGGCCGTGAGATCATCGAGCTCAAGGACGACGAGGACGCCCTGCGCCAGATCTGCCTGCATATCATGCAGCACTCCGAGTGCGCCCGCTACATCGCCGACGAGAAGGTGCTCCAGCGCCGCGAGACCGCCGACCGCCTGGCCAAGGAGTACAAGGCCGAGGGCATCATCTACGAGCAAATGAAGTACTGCGATTACTGGGGCTTCGAGCGCGCGCTCGTCTCCCACATCATGCACGACGAATACGGCTGGCCCGTCCTTTCCGTCGACCGTCTGTACAACAACGGCAACTCCGGTCAGCTCCGTACCCGCGTGCAGGCCTTCGTAGAATCGCTTGAGATCAAACGTATCCACAAGGAGGCAGAGAAGAATGGCTAAGAAACCCGTCTATCCGAACCCGAAGTTCTGGAAAGCCAAAGATAACATCGACTGGAAGAAGCAGGGCGAGAACCTGGCCGAGGTCGGCACCATCGCCTGGGAGCTTCTCAAGGCCACCGACTGGAAGAAATTCGGTCAGGACCGCCTGAACGACTGCAAGGCCGACTGGGAGCGCGTCAAGGGCGAGTACGCCGATTTCATGGCCCTCGACAAGAACGAGAAATGGGACCGCGTCGTCAACGGCGAGCGCAGCCTCGGCCGCCTCTACCGCAAGGGCGCCATGGCCACCGTCCGCCGCGAGTGGCGCGGCGTCAAGGACACCGCCTACGACTTCTGGGAGTGGGCCCGGATGTGGGGCATGCTGCTGGGCACCTTCTCCAAGGACCTGATCCCCGCCATGAACAGCGCGCTGTGGTACCGCTGGATGATCTCCTACTTCTGCTGCCACGGCTTCATGGACAAGAACATCCTCGGCCTGCGCGGCTCCAACCTCCGCATGAGCCATGAGCTCACCTACCAGATCTTCCGCTACGTGGCGGAGAACCTGGTGCTCCTCAGCAAGGCCGACCGCAAGAACGGCAACAGCACCGAACTCAACCGCATGATGGTCACCTTCGACGAGATGACCATGGGCCAGATCATGGCCGGCTTCCCCGACCTGTGCGGCATCCCGCATCAGCTGCTGCCCATGTTCCTGGTCTCCGAGATCGACCAGCTGGTCTGCATCCCCTACATCGACGCGGTCGAGTCCTACGGTCTGCCCGCGGACACCTGCCCCGTCCCCTCCTCCGAGTGCGGCGCGCTGGTCATCGACGCCCTGCCCGACATGGGCTCCGGCTTCATCTCCAGCTCCATGCCCTGCGACGGCTCCACCATGGCCTCCTCCTACTTCTCCCGCCGCTTCCCGAACATCCCCGTCTTCCACCTCTGCTTCCCCGTCCGCTACCTGGATGAGGAGACCGTGCAGATGGGCGCCGAGGATATCAAGGCCTGCATCAAGTGGATCGAGGAGCAGACCGGTGCGAAGTGGTCCTGGGACGCCTACTTCACCTGCATGAAGCGCTTCAACCAGGAGACCGATCTCGAGCTGAACAAGTGGGAGATCAACAAGTCCGCCCGCCCGCAGCTGATCGGACCGAGCTACGAGCTGTT
>JAUNNC010000157.1 GCA_030531585.1 Eubacteriales bacterium
AGACCTGCTGGCCGTTGACGTAGACCGTACCGCCGGTGAAGGTCGCGGTCCCGTCATAGTCAAAACAGGAATTGCCGTTGACGCTGACGGTTCCTCCGGTGATGATGATATCGCCGTTGGAGTCGATGCCGTCGGTATCGCCCGCGCCCATCGTGATGGTCAGCGTGCCGCCGGTGATCTCCACGGTCGGCGTGTACGCGGAGGACTTGCGCGCCGCATTGATGCCGTCGTCCGAGGCCGTGATCGTGATGTCCCCGCCGCCGATCAGGATGTAGGTCGCCTCGATCCCCTCGCGGCCCGTGATGGTCAGCGTACCGCCGGAGATCTCCACCTTCTCTTCCGCGTGGATGGCGTCGTCCCCGCAGCTGATCGTGAAGCTGCCTCTGAGGATGGCGATCGACCCGTCCGCGTGGATGGCGTCGTCTTCCGCGTCGATCTCACAGGAGCATCCGTCGATCTCAATGGAAGCGGCCGCCTGGATGCCGTCGCTGCCCGCCGTGACGCGGATCGCGGAATCGACGACAGAGACGAAGCCTTTGTCCGCGTCCGTGTCGTTATCGGAGCGGATGCCGTCGCTTCCGGCCGTGATGCTGACCGCTGCTTCCGAGAGGCTGACGGAGTCCTTGCCGTTCAGGCCGACGTTTTGCGCGTTCACAGTCAGGTCTTTCGCCGTGATCACAAGGTCATCCTTTGAAACAACCGCATGTTTGTAATTGCCGGTGATCGTCAGCCTGCCGGAGCCGTTGATCGTGAGATCGTCCCGGCTGAACACGGCCGCGTCCAGCGTGGTGTCGCCGTCGGTGAGGGTGTAATCCGAGCCGTCGGAGATCGTGTTGACCGTGCCCTCCGCCGCGGTGAGAAAGACCTTGTCCGCGCTACGGACATAGACGGCGGGACCGTTTTCGTTGGTAATGGCCGCATTCTCCAGCACGAGCTGGACCTTGTCCTCCTCGCCGACCTCGACCACGATCATGCCCCTGTATTCGCCGGAGAGGATGTAGGTACCGGCTTTCGTGATCGTCAGGTCGCCGTCCGGGGCGAGCGTTACCGCTTCGGAGGCGTCGTACTCGCCCGAGGCGTCGCGTTTGGACACCGCGGCATCCGACGCGGAAGCCGACAGCGCGGCGGTCAGCACAGTCCCCGCCGGGGCGGCGGATGAGGATTCTGCCGAGCCTGCGGGGGCGGCCCCGCAGCCGGCCAGCATAAAGAGCGCAAGCGCGCCGACAAGCGTGATCTTCAAAGACTTTTTCATAATTCTTCTCCTTCTTCGTTGTTGTTCAGAATGGCGATTTCGAGATTCCCGTTCCGGCAGCGCAGGGCGTCGAGAAACTCCTGCACGGCGGCGGGGTCCTTCATTTCAATTTTATAATCCAGCTTATACAGACTTCCCATGTTGGAGGTCTTCGCCTTCACGAGCTTCCGGCTCTTCGTGTACTGCTCGAACAGGTCGTCAAAGGCGTCGGCAAAATGCAGCGATTCGGGAACCGTGATATGCAGCGCGAGAAAGCGGTCGCAGCGCATCGGCACGAGAGAGAGCAGGAGCATGACGCCGGATGCGATGAGCGTGAACAGCAGGGCGATCGCGACGTAACCGGCTGCGCAGGCAAGGCCTGCGGTCATCACCAGAAAGATGGCGGAAATGTCCCGCGCCTTCCCCGCCGCGCTGCGGAAGCGCACCAGCGAGAAGGCGCCCGCCACGGCGATCCCGGTGCCCACATTGCCGTTGACCATCAGGATCACCGTGGTGACGATGATCGGCAGCACGACCAGAGAGATCAGGAAGCTGCGGGTGGCGCTGCTCTCGCGTCCCAGCGCAAGCGCCGCGATCACGCCGCACAGTCCGGCGGCGAGCAGGCAGAGCAGATATTGGCCGACCGAGAAGCTCCCGGTCAGGATCGAACTAAAGATTGACGACATGTCTTTTTCCTCCTTCTATGATGACAACAGGGCGCTTTTTCTTTTCCAGCGTCCGCAGATAGGCTTCTCCGTATTTGGAAAAGCTGCCCGGCAGGATGCCCTCCGCGTCCAGCGCGTCCGCCAGCCACAGGGGCATGGCGCCCGCCGTTTTGATTTCGAGCAGCACCGTGCTCTTCGGCAGCAGCGCACACCCTGCGGAGCCGCGGTCGAGGCGCAGCTCGTTTTCGCGGAAGCGGATGTTCCGGTCGAAGGTCAGGCGGAGGTCGGGATGCGCCTCGTCGAACCAGGCTTCGCGCTCGCAGGCGATCAGCATCGCGCCTTTCGGCCTTCCGTAGAGCTTCATCGCCCAGTCGAGCTCGGACAGGATCTGGCTCTCAAAGGGCTTGATCCCCATGCGCAGATAGCGCTCCGCTTCCGTGAGCGTCATGGCCGCGCGGCGCTTGTACACCACGCCGCCGAACTTTTTCTTGAGTTCGAGAAACACGGTGGAATCCGCCCTGGCCGTGCCGTAGCTGCGCAGACGCAGCTTCTCCTTGTAGTCCGCCGCCTCGATCGAATTGCGGATGATGCGGTGATCGGGCGTGTCCAGATAGAGACTGAGCACCGTGCTGCGGCCGAACGCGTCCGGCTTGAGATGCGCGCCGATTTTTTGAAACAGCGCCTCCTGCTGCACCTCGGAGAGCAGATACTTCTTCTCGATCCTCTTGAAAGTACATGCCGCGTCCATTTGCCATGACCTCCTTCCCTGTTTCTGAGGCCATCATACGTGCCCAAACTAAATCCAACTTTAAAGAAAACAAAAAATCCCTCTGAGCAAAAACGCGCAAAGGGATATCACCGCCTTGGCGGAACGCGCACCCCGGCACACGGGTTCGGAGGCGGGAGATGGCAATAAATGGATTTTCAAATTATGCAATGTTTGTTCACAGCCTGTTCACAGAAATTAGCACTCTCGACTTGACAGTGCTAAAAACCGTGCTATAATCACAATCGAACAGAGGAACAGAGATCAGATAAATAGACCTCCATCCCCGGCTCAGGTAACAAACAGAATGGATTGCACAGCAAAAAGGAGGCATGACGTATGTTACCGAGTATTTTTGGAGAGAGTTTGTTTGACGACTGGATGGGCTTCCCGTTCCGGGGCTTCGATTCCGATGTGGACCGCAAGCTGTACGGCAAGAGCGCCGCCCATGTGATGAAGACGGACCTCAAGGAGCACGACGAGGGCTATGAGCTCAAGATCGACCTGCCCGGCTTCAAGAAGGACCAGATCGACCTGCAGCTGCAGAACGGCTACCTGACGATCACCGCTTCCAAGGGCGTCGAGGAAGAGGGCAAGGACAAGAAGGGCCGGATCGTGCATCAGGAGCGCTACAGCGGCTCGATGACCAGGAGCTTCTACATCGGCGAGAACGTGAAGGAGGACGAGGTCAAGGCCCGCTTCGAGGACGGCGTCCTGACGCTGGACTTCCCGAAGGAGCAGCCCGTGAGCCTGCCGGAGCGCAGGACGATCCGGATCGAAGGCTGATCTAAAACAGACAGATAAAAAAGCAAGGGTTCGTATGAACCCTTGCTTTTTCTATACTATTGTCAAGCGGTGGCGGGCGCGGCGGTCTCGGCCGGGCCGAAGCGCTGCCAGAACTCCTCGAGCGTGAGATCGTTCTCGGTCATATACTTCGCGGCCTCCAGACCCACATAGCGGAAGTGCCAGCCCTCGTTCATGACGCCGGTGATGTCCTCCTTGCCGGTGGGGAAGCGCAGGATGAAGCCGTACTCGGCACAGTGGTCGCGCAGCCAGGCGTAGGTGTCGGTCTGGAAGATCTCGTCGTTCTTGATCTCCCGGTACTTGTCGGTGATGTCGCAGCACAGGCCGGACTGGTGCTCGCTGCAGCCGGCGGGCATGGTGATGTAGTGACCCTTGGCGTCCTTGCCGTCGGTGATGCCGTTGTTCTGGCAGATGCGCTGGAAGTTGGCCGCCTGCTCGGAATAGCTGCGGTAGCCGGAGGAGAGCCAGACCGGGAGCCCCGCGTCCTTGCAGGCCTTTGCCATATCCAGCAGAGGCTGGGCAATGCGCGCGTCGACCGCGACGCGGTTGGGGTTGTAGGAGGTCTGGATGTCCAGCGCCTCGACCGCCTGATCCAGATAGACCAGCTCCGACGGCTCATACTGATCGATGGAGTGGTCGCCGTTGACCAGCATATACTCCCAGCTCGACAGATCGAAGCTGAGCGGCTCGGGCGTGGGCTCCGGCGTCTCGACGGGCGCGGCGGGCTGCTCCTGTACCGCGGGGGCTGCGGGCTGCTCGGCGCTCTGCTCGCCAATAGAGCCGCTGGTTTCGACGGTGTCGCGGTGGAAGCCGGTCGCCTCGCCCCAGTCCGCGATGTCGTCGCTGAAGGTGCGGATGCCGAGCTGTTTATAGAAATAGATCCCGAAAAAGAACAGGAACACAAGGCCGACAATGATTCTACCCACACGATTTTTCATAGTATCCTCCAAAAGCGCTTTGGAACGCGTGCCGATTACAGCTACTTATCATAGCATTTTGTCCCGCCCCGGTCAACTGAAACCTTTTTGAACTTTTTCCAAACGAAAACAGCTCTGCAGATTTCTCCGCAGAGCTGTTTTCGTTGGGTTTGTGCGATTGGCTTATTCGTAGAGGGCTTTGAGCTTCATCAGATGCGCGTAGCGGGCCTTGGCCTCC
>JAUNNC010000158.1 GCA_030531585.1 Eubacteriales bacterium
GCAAGCAAGGATCGTCGCACGCTTCCCGCGCGTCGCTATGCTCGCTCGAAATGACCTCGTTTTGGCCTTTGTCTACAGTCTGAAGGGGGCGTTCTGTCCTCCCCTCCCGTCCTCAGCCGCGGCTGAAAAGCTTGGACAGCGGCGAGATGACCTTGTTGAGCTCGTCGATGGCCTTGGCGAGCTTCCCGAAGTCGATCGCGTTGAGCTTTTCGACCGTATTGTGCAGGCTCTCGGTGTTCTCCAGCAGCAGCTTGTCGATGTTCTCGACCATGGCGTCGACCCCCTCGAGGGACTCCCCGGCCTGCTTGACAAGGGCGTCGACCGCCGTCAGCTCCTCCTGACCCTGCCGCACCAGGGTCTCCGTCTCGGCCAGGGTCGTGTTGGCCTGTGCGAGCGTGACGTTGGCCTGCTCCAGCGTGGCGACAAAGCGCGGCACCAGGATCACGGCGCTGATCAGCAGCACGACGGCCAGCACCGAGACCGCCGCCGCGGCGATCCAGCCGACGAGCTTCTGCCTGTCATGCCGCGCGACCAGCTCCCGCAGCAGCTCCCGCTCGTTCATCTCTTCGAGTTTCTTTTCCATGCCGGGGCCCCCTTTTTCTGTTTTTCTGTTTCTATTATGGACCCCGCGCGCCGCCCCTGTCAACAGTTTTCAAGGGGCGCGGGGCTTGCGCGGCGCGCCGCGTTCCGATATAATACAGGCATCAAGCCGAAGGAGTGTTTTTCATGGACGAACGCACCGCCCTCGTCGTTATCGACATGCAGGGGGGCTTTCTCTCCCCCGCCTCCGCCCAGTACATCGACGGCGCCGCCGCCACGGTCCCCGCCTGCGCCGCGGTGATCCGCGCCTGCCGCTCGCGCGGTATCCCGGTTTTCTTCGTCATCCGTTCCTACCGCGCCGACGGCTCGGACGTGGAGCATACCCGCTTCGACGCGTGGCTGCGCGGCGGGAAGGCCCTCTCCCCCGGCTGCCCGGAGGCGATCGGCGAGGCCATGCCCGACAGCTTCGGGCCGGAGCGCGGCGACTATGTGCTGTTCAAGCCTCGCTTTTCGGCCTTCTTCCAAACCGAGCTCGATCTCATGCTGCGCAGGCTGCGGCGCGACACGGTGCTGCTGGCCGGGACCACCACGCCCAACTGCATCCGCACCACCGCCTACGACGGCCTGTCGCTCGAGTACAACGTCGCCGTGCTCACCGACTGCACCTCGTCGATCCATGACGACGTGCAGCGGGCCAATCTCGAAGACATGGCGCGCGTCGGCGTGCAGCTGGTCTCCTCGGAGGACTTCATCTCAGGACGCGTGACGCTCGACGACTGCGCCGGCCGCGTGCAGGCCGCGGTCAAAGCCGGGGTGTGAACCCGAAAAACACCGGTCGGAAAACCGACCGGTGTTTTTCGTTGGGGGGTACAATCAGCTGTTGAGGAACTCGACCGCAATGGCGGCCATGGCGGGCGCGGTGTAGCGGATGATGTCCACATCCGGGCACCACTTGGAGTTGTGCAGCGGCGCGACCGGCATGCCCTCCATCGGGCGGGCGTTCACCCACATGAAGGTGGTCGGGATCCCGCCGACGAGGTGGTACTCGCTGAAGTCCTCCGAGCCGGTGACGGGGTCTTTCATATAGAAGCAGCTGTCCTCGCCGAGCTCCTGCTTGAGCGCCTTCTCCGTCAGCTCCGTCAGCGCGTCGTCGTTCTCCACGCAGGCGTAGCCGGTGTGGTGCTCGATCTCGATGCGGCAGCCGGAGATCTCCTCCACGCCCTTGCAGACGGCGCAGGTGTGCTCATAGATGACCTTGGCGACGTCGTTGTTGTAGTAGCGGAACACGGCGCCGGCGGTGGCAAAGTCGGGGACGATGTTGACGCGGGAGCCGCCCTTGATCGTGCCGACGTTCACGACCGCGGCGTCGAGCGGATTGACGTTGCGGGCGATGATCTGCTGCAGCAGGACGATCACGTTGCTGATGGCGACGATGGCGTCGTTGCCCATGTGCGGGGCGGAGCCGTGGGCCGTCTTGCCGTAGACGTTGAACTGGTAGAGGTCGAAGCCGGAGGTGCACACGCCCTTGCGCAGCGCAAAGACGCCGTGGCCCTCGGCGCTGGGGTTGTTGTGCAGGCCGACCATGGCGTCGACATGCGGGTTCTCCAGGCAGCCGGACTGCACCATGTAGTACGCGCCGCCGTGCGGGTCCTCGGGGGAGGCGGCCTCCTCGCCGGGCTGGAAGATGAGCTTGACCGTGCCGCGGAACGTATCGCGGCACTGGCACAGGATGCGCGCGGCGGCCAGCAGGCCCGTGATGTGGATGTCATGGCCGCAGGCGTGCATGACGCCGGGGTTTCTGGAGGCAAAGAGCGCGCCGGTCTCCTCGGTGACGGGCAGGGCGTCGATGTCCGCGCGCAGGCCGATGCACTTGCCCTCGCCCAGGCCGCCCTTGATGGTGGCAACGACGCCGGTGTTGTACATCTGCTCCACGGTGTCGCAGCCGAAGGCCTTGAGCTTCTCCATGATCATCGCGCTGGTGTGCACTTCCTTGAAGCTCAGCTCCGGATGGCGGTGAAACTCCCTGCGGAGCTCGACCATTTCGGGATAAAAGGTTTCCAGGATTTCTTTGTACACGGTAATTCCTCCCCGGGTATAGATTGAACTGTTACTTTCCGAGCATGATTTTGAGGATCTCGACGTCGGTGCTCTTCATGCCCTCGCGGCCCATGCGGCCGACGCTGGCGATCGTGTCCTCGACGTCGTCCTTGACCAGACCCTCGCCCGGCTTGAAGACGCGCTTTTTGCGGCTCATGTCCAGGGCGAGCAGCGCCGTGCCGACCGCCGCGGCGATCTTGGCCGCGCAGGAGGACTTGGCCCCGTCGCAGACCATGCCGCCGATGGTGTTGAGCGTGTTGGTGACGACGCCGCAGATGGTCTCGTAGCTCTCGCCCAGCATGTAGGCGACGCCGCAGGCGGCGCCGGTGGCCGCGCTGGTGGCACCGCAGAAGGCGGACAGGGAGCCGATGTGGCGCTTCAGGTTCAGGGACACGAGGTTGGCGAGAGCCAGGGCGCGGAGCATGTCGTCCTCGGCGATCCCGTACTCCTTGGCATAGATCCAGACGGGCATGGAGACCGTGATGCCCTGGTTGCCGCT
The DNA here is from genome assembly GCA_030531585.1 of Eubacteriales bacterium. GTDB lineage: Bacteria > Bacillota > Clostridia > Oscillospirales > Oscillospiraceae > Limivicinus. The sequence goes on from JAUNNC010000158.1 coordinate 3,137, forward strand.
GCCGGAATTGATGACCACGGGCAGGGGGCAGCCGTTCATGCGGGCGTCGGAGCCGGCCGCCGCCCAGGCACGGGCGCGGTTGATGAGGCTGTCGCCGTTCTCGCCCTCGAGGATGGTGCTGCCGACCTGGGCGCCCCAGGGGTGCTTCAGCCCCTCCTCGGCGATGGCGCGGTTGCAGACGAGCTGGTTTTCCAGGGTCTCGCGCACGTCGTCGACGTCGAGCGCGCCGGCGAAGGCGTAGATGTCGCGCAGGTTCAGCAGGCTCTTGTCGGGCGCGGCGGAGGCGGCGGAGGCGGCGTGATGCTCGCTGTGGAGCAGGCTGACGCCGTTTTTCTCCAGACGGGTGATGTTGGTGTGGTAGTCCGTGATCTCGATCAGGGCCCGGTCGTCCCCGGCCTCGGCCTCGATGCGGATGTAGAGGTTCGCCACCCCCTCCGCCAGCTCGCAGTCACACACGCCCGCGTCGACCAGCTTATGGGTCAGGGCGATGTGCTCCTCGGTGACCGCGTGCAGGACGTCCAGCCCCGCCGCGGCGTCGCCGCCGACGATGCCGAGCAGGGCGGCGGTGTCGATGCCGCGCGCGCCGCCGGAGTTCGGCACGGTGACCGCGAACACGTTCTTGACCATATTGCCGCTGCAAAAGACGGTACAGTGCTCAGGGATTCCGCCGAGCACCTCGCGCAGCCTTGCACCGGCGTAGGCGATGGCGATGGGCTCGGTACAGCCGGTCGCCATCGTAAGCTCCGAACGGATCAGAGCTACGTAGGTGTCGTAAATCTTTCTGTCCATCTCTCTACCCTTCGTATGAAGTGATTATTTTGCCAGGAAGTCGACGGCGAACTGGGCCGTCAGGGCGCTGCCGCGGTAGAGCACCTCCTCGTCGGAGGTGAACTTCTCGTTGTGGTTGGTGGCGGTGATGCCCTTGGCGACGTTGCGGGTGCCGATAAAGGCGAAGAAGCCGGGGACCTTCTCCATGAACAGGGCGAAGTCCTCGCTGCCCATCAGGGTGGGCATCTCCTTGACGCCCTCGGTCCCGAAGAGCTTGAGCGCCGCGTTCTGGGCGATCTCGTTGAGCTCGGCGTTGTCGTTGATGACGGCGGGCAGCAGGGGGATGAACTCCAGCTCGGCCTCGCAGAAGTAGGCGGCGGCGGTGCTCTCGACGATCTGCTGCAGCTTCTCCTTCATCACCTTGCGCAGCTCGCGGGAGTAGGTGCGGATGGTGCCGACGAGCTCGACCTCGGGGCAGATGATGTTGTACATGGCGCCGCCGTGGAACTTGCCGACGGAGAGCACCAGGGGGTTGGTGGGATTGTTGACGCGGGAGACGAAGGTCTGCAGCGCCAGCACGATGGCGGAGGCGGCGACGATGGCGTCGTGGCCGTCCTGCGGGGCGGAGCCGTGGGACTGGAGGCCCTTGACCTTGATGTTGAAGTTGTCCATCGAGGCCATGCGGTTGCCGCCGTCCACGCTGACA
>JAUNNC010000159.1 GCA_030531585.1 Eubacteriales bacterium
GGGCGGCATGGACGGACAAGGCGGCTTCGGCGGCAAACACGGCGGGCAGGGAGGCTTCGGCGGAGGCCCCGGCGGAGGACGCCCCTGACAGAAAACAAATCGGGACCCGGATCATTTCCGGGTCCCGGTTTTGTTTTCGGGCGTCAGCGCAGCGGCAGCTCTGCCGTCACCGTCAGCGAAACGCCGTCCTCGGATTCCGCGTGGATCGTCCCCCCATGCGCTTCGGTCACAGCCTTCGCAATTGCAAGCCCCAGACCGAAGCCGCCGGATTCCGAATTGCGGGAGCGATCCTCCCGGGTAAAGCGCTCGAACAGCCGATCCGCATTTCCTTTCTCCATAGGCGGCGTGCTGTTTTTGACAATGAGACGGGCATTTCTGCCGGCCCGTTCAAGTGTCAGGTCTACCGTCCCGTTCTCCGGTGAGTATTTCATGGCGTTGTCCAGCAGAATGGAGACCAGCTTTCCGAGCGCCTTTTCATCGCCGCTGACCTGCAGCCCGGGCGCGACGGAAGCGGAAAAGCGCCTGTCCTTTGCGAGCGCGAGCGACTGGAAGGACTGCGCGGTTTCGTCCACAAGCTCAGACAGGGAGAAGTCCTGCATCTGCAGCGCGGGGTTCTCCTCCTCCATTTTGGACAGATAGATCAGATCGGAAGTGAGCTCGGCTAGCCGACTCGTTTGCCTTCGGATATCTGCGATCCACTCGTTTTCTCCGTCCAGCTCGGACTCCAACACGTCCGCGTCGGCCCGGATGATCGTGATCGGCGTTTTCAGCTCGTGCCCGGCGTCCGTGATGAAGCGCTTCTGCTTTTCGTAGCTCTCCGCGATCGGACGCACGATACGCCCGGAAAACAACAGCAGGAGCAGAAAGACCGCGAGCGTGCCGACGAGCGAGATGCCGATGCTGGCGTACAGGAAGTCGCGGAAGGTCGCGAGCTCCCGCTGGCAGTTGAGGAAGACCAGCATCGTTTCCCCGCCGCAGGCCGTGCGGCAATAGCGGTATTGGTCGGCAAAGCCCTTTTCCCGCCCGGAGGTGTACACACGCTCCGCGAGGGCGGCGGCTTCTTCCTCGCTCAGAGAAGCGAGGTTGTCCAGGTTGACGCGGGAGAGACTGCCGTCGGAGAACCACGCCGCAAAAAAGCGGGATTGGTAGGCCAGCTCTCCGCTGCCGCCGCGTCTCTCACCGGAGGGACCGTTGCCTCCGCCGCTCGGCGGAGTCTTCATATCCGAAGGCCGATCCTGTGCCCGGAACATCTGTCGGGGAAAGGAGCCATTGTTATCCGCAAGGATCTGCAGCGTTTCGTCGGCGTCGGTGACGAGACTGCGGTAGCTGAGCGCGTTGATCGCGCCGATCAGGACGAGCAGCACGAGAAAGACCGCGGCGAGGGCGGCGGCGATGAACTTTTTCCGGAGCCTGCGTATCATGTCTTGACCTCCAGATAGTATCCGAGACCGCGCTGGGCCTTGATCTCGATATCCGCGTCGATCCCCTTGAGCTTCTTGCGCAGCGTGGAGATATACACCCAGACGATGTTCAGCTCCGCCTCGCTGTCATAGCCCCAGATACGGTCCATGAAGGTCTCGGTGGAGACGAGCTTGCGGGGATTGCGCATCAGCATCTCCATCATTTGAAATTCCTTCCCGGCGAGCTTGGTGCTGCCGCCCGGTCCGGTGAGATCGTAGCTTGCGCAGTCGAGCGTGACGGCGCCGAAGGAAATGGTCTTGTCCGGCTGGACGGACAGAAGGCGCGTCATGGCGCGGATGCGGGCCAGCAGCTCCTTCATGTCGAAGGGTTTGGTCAGGTAATCGTTGGCCCCGCTGTCCAGACCTGTGACCCGGTCGTCGATCTCGCCCCTGGCGGTGAGCAGCAGCACCGGCGTGCTGTCGCCCCGCGCGCGCATCCGGCGCAGTACCTCGAAGCCGTCCGCTTTCGGCATCATCACGTCCAGGATCGCGCCGTCGTAGTTCTCCGTTGCGAGATAGTCCAGCGCGGCTTGTCCGTCATAGACCACGTCGACGGAATAGTTGTTCTTGACCAAAATCGTCGAAACGGCCCGGGCCAGGGATTTTTCATCTTCAGCATACAGAAGTCTCATGGGCTTCACCTCATTCCAAATATACCACGGCCGGGCGAAAATTTCATCTGTTTTGTTTCAGGTTGCTTTAGGGTTCGGCGGCTATGATGGACAAAGAAACCACGAAAGGAGTCTTTTCATCATGAGAAGCAGAAAACGCGTGTTCCTGCCGGCGTTTCTGTGCGCGCTCCTGCTCTTCACCGTCTACGTGCTGCTCGACACCTTCGTCATCGAGCGCAGGCTGGAGACGGCGGCCGAGCCGCAGGCCGTGAGCGCGCAGCCCGGCGGCGAGACGGAAACGACGGTCCCGGATACGCCGGCCGCTCTGTGGCTTGCCGCCTCGCCGGAAGAGAAAGCAGAGCCTGTCATAACGGAGAACAGCTATCACGACGGGAACATCTCCATCGAGCTCACCGAGGAGCGCGTGGGCGATACCACCGTGTACGTTGCGGACGTGCATCTCACCTCCGCGGACCATCTGAAGACCGCGTTTGCCGACAACACCTACGGACGGAACGTCACAGACACGACGTCCGGCATTGCCGAATCCGTGGACGCCATCCTCGCCGTTAACGGCGATTTCTACGGCGCGCAGCAGTCCGGCTTTGTGATCCGGGGCGGCGTCCTCTACCGGAGCAGCGCCAAAAAGGGCGCGGAGGATCTGGTGATCTACACCGGCGGACGCTTCGGGATCATCCGGGAAGCGGAGATCACGGCGCAGGAGCTTCTGGAGAGCGGCGCGCGGGACGTGCTCAGCTTCGGCCCCGCGCTGGTCGAAAACGGCGTGATCTCCGTCTCGGTCAATGACGAGGTGGGCCGTGCGAAGGCCAGCAATCCGCGCACCGCGATCGCCGTGATCGACGAGCTGCACTATCTGTTCGTCGTCTCGGACGGGCGGACGAATGAAAGCGAGGGACTGAGCCTGTACGAGTTGGCCGCCTTTCTGCAGAGCAGGGGCGTGCAGACGGCCTACAATCTGGACGGAGGCGGCTCGTCCACGATGGTGTTCAACGGCCGGGTCGTCAACAACCCGACTTCGGGCATAAGCATCAAAGAGAGGAGCGTGAGCGACATTGTATACATCGGATAAGCCTGTTTCAGAGAGAAGCTACGCCGCCGTCATAAGGGCCTATCTGCTCTCGGCGGTATTATGCGCCCTCTTCGGCGCGGTCTACGAGCTGTTCAGCCACGGGGTCTGGTCCTGTTTTATGGTCTGCGCCTTCGCTCTCCCGCTGCTGCTCGGCGTCATCCCATTCTTCCTAATGTGGAAGCACTGGAAGCCTTTTCCCGGCAGGGCCGCGGATCTCATCCACGCGGGCGTGGCCGCGCTGACCGTCGGAAGCATCCTGCAGGGCGTGCTGGAGATCTACGGGACAAGCAATCCGCTCACCGCAGTCTATTGGGCAGCGGGAGGCGTGCTGGTTTCTGTCGGATGGCTGTTGACGCTCAAAAAGCAAGCCGGGCGGGAACAGCCGCCGTACCTTCCCGCAAAACCGCCGCAATGTGCGAATGACGCTCTCAACAAGACACCCCGGCCGGAAAGCGATTGACTTTTCCCGGCTTCCATAATAAACTGAAAAGCGGGAAATCCATGCAAATTTTCAACGACAAGGAGGACAACCATTGGAAGTGAGAGAGAATCTGATCAAGCTCTGCGAGAAGATCAACGACGGGCATTATAAAATCACCCCGGACTGTGCGGAGTACCGCGTCTTCGAGCAGTGGATCACCGACGAGCAGATCGCCGTCATGATGGCGCTGACCAGCATGAAGCCGGCCTTTGTGCCGCTGATTGCGCGCAAGGCGGGACTGAGCGTCAAGCGCACCCGCGAGGTGCTGCACGAGATCACGGACATCGGTCTGGTCGTGCAGGTCGTGGTGCCCAAGGTCGGGCTGGAGATCTACCTCCTGCCGCCCTATACCCCCGGCATTTTCGAGTTCCTGCTCATCAACGAGAAGTTCTGTCTGGCGCACCCCGAGATCGCCTATGCCTTCCACCAGCACGCCACTACCAGCCAGATCGAGCACGCGCCGAACACCCCGATGGGCGCGGGCATCATGCGCGTCATCCCGGTCGAGAGCGCCATCCCCGCCGACGCGCAGCAGATCGACAACGAGCGCTGCAGCAAGTACATCGAGGACAACGACGGCCACCTGAGCGTCACGCCCTGCCAGTGCCGCCGCGTGCGCCGCCTGATGGGCGAGGGCGCGGGCGATCTGGACGAGGGCCTGTGCATCTTTATGGGCCACGTGGGCGACATGTTCAACAACACCGGCAAGGGCCGCCCGGTCTCCGTGGCCGAGGCCAAGGAGCTGGTCCGTCTGGCCGACGCGCGCGGACTCGTGCACCAGATCACCACCCTGCACCAGGGCGAGACCTTCGCCATCTGCAACTGCGCGCCGGAGAGCTGCCTCGCCCTCGGCGTGACGCAGTACTACAACACGCCCGCCACCTCGAAGAGCAACTACGTCGCGGAGATCGACGAGGCCAAGTGCGTGGCCTGCGGCCAGTGCACCGACCACTGCGCCA
>JAUNNC010000016.1 GCA_030531585.1 Eubacteriales bacterium
TTCGACCGGGGATGGCCGCGTAGACCTGGCGGGTGAAGCGCTCCGGCCGCCGCAGCTCCCGCCGCAGGCGCGCGGTGAAGCGCAGGTAGGCGCCGACGGTGAAGAGGAAGCTCAAAACCGCGCCGACCGCCCAGACGCCCAGCCAGAGCGCGCTCGAGCGCAGGTCGATCCGCGGCAGCCTCCGCGCCGCGGGCGTCGGAGGCTCCTCCGGGGCGGCGGGCGCAGGCGAGGCGGATTCTTTCGGCGCAGGCTGTCCCGCGGTGGGGACAAGGGGGAAGGCGGGCGTCTCGGCCTCGGTCTCCGCCTCCGGGAGCAGAGGCGCCACGATCGCAGGCACCGGCGCGGGCGCGGCGGCCTTCGCCGTCGGCACGAGGCCGGGCAGCGGCAGCGCAAAGCGCAGCAGCACCAGCAGCCAGGCGTAGTAATACACGGTGCTCGGCATGCGCCGGAGAAACACATAGCGCAGGGCGAGCAGCAGCAGGGCCAGCGCGCTGCCGCTGAGCGTCAGGGTCAGCAAGGTCTCCATGGCTCAGTCCTCCACCTTGAACATCGTCCGCAGCTCCTCAATGTCCTGCTGGGTCAGCCCGTCGGAGCGGACCAGGGCAGCAACCAGATCCCGCGCACTGCCGTTGTACAGGCGGCGGATCAGGCTGTCGGTCGCCCAGGCGTTGTATTCGCGCTCCGTGATGAGCGGGGAATAGTAGAAAACGTTCCGCTTCTCCTGCCGCAGCGCGCCCTTCGAGACCAGGCGGGAGACCAGGGTCTTGACCGTGGTCGCCTCCCAGCCGCGCGTGCGCTGCAGCGTCTCGCGGATCTCCGTGACGGGCAGGGCGTCCCCCGCCTGCCACAGCAGCTTCATGACCTCCAGCTCGGAGTCGGAGATTTTCTCGGCCAGTTCGTTTTGCATGGAAAGATCCTCCTTTGTGGAGAATAGAGATTACACGTGTAGTCCGGACGGCTATACCATAGCACATGAGACTACATTTGTCAACTGTAAAATGAAAAGGCTGGAAAAAATGGATAATCCCGGAGAGAGAAACGGATTCCCACGCCAGTGTGAGCACTGGCTCGGAATGACGTGCAGGGGGGAGCATAGGAAAACCCCGGAGGGAAACCAACCGGGCCGCCGGGAGAAACGGATTCCCACGCCAGTGTGCGAAACTTGCTCGGAATGACGCGCGGGGGTGTCTGCACAGAAAAATCCCGGAGGATAATCCTCCGGGATTTCAAAGACTATTTCGCGTTTTGTTCCGCGTCGCGCCGGCGGTCCAGGGCGCTGTTGCGGTAGTAGAGCACCATGTCGGTGAGCACCATCAGGATATCGGCTACGTAGAACCAGGTCGAATACGGCAGAACGCCCGTGCGGCTGAAGGTGATCAGCTTGCCCAGAAGCCCGATCAGATAGCCGATGACGACGAAGTATTCAAAGACCACGCTCTTGCCCTTGGCCGTCCGGGAGCGCCACGACTTGGCGATGTTGAAGGGCCAGGACAGGCCGAAGAGGACCAGCATGGCGATCTCGCAGAGCTGTACGGCGTCCATGGGCTCACTCCCCGTCCTTTCCGGCCTCCGCGGGAGGCTCGGTCTCCGCGGCGGGCTGCTCCGCGGCGGGTTCGGACGCAGGCTCGGCGCTCTGCTCCGCCTCCGGCGCCTCGCCGTCGGTCATGGAGATCTTGCGCGCGGGGCGCTCGATGGTCCTGTCCTCCTTGACCTTGCGCAGCTTCTGCGGGGGCATGGGCATGAACTCGCCGTGCTCGAAGAAGTAGTTGAACTCCTCGGCCTCCATGGTCTCGTGCTCGAGCAGGTACTCGGCAATGGCGCGCAGCTGGTCGGCGTGCTCGAGCAGGATCTTCTCGCAGCGGGAGCTGGCCTCGTCGAAGATCTTCTTGACCTCCTCGTCGATCATGCCGGCGGTCTCCTCGGAATAGCTCTTGGTCTGGCCGAAGTCGCGCCCGATGAAGATCGAGTGGGCGGAGTTATCGTAGGAGATGGGGCCGAGCCGCTCGCTCATGCCGTAGCGCATGACCATGTCGCGCGCGGTGGAGCTGGCCTGCTGGATGTCGGCGGAGGCGCCGGTCGAGATGTCGTCCAGAAACAGCTTTTCCGCGGTGCGGCCGCCGAGGGCCATGACGATGCTCTCGAACATCTCGGCGCGGGACTTGAAGTTCTCCAGATCCTCCTGCGGACGGAAGAGCGTGAAGCCGCCCGCCGCGCCGCGCGGGATGATCGTGATATAGTGCACGGGGTCCACATGCTCGAGATACCGCCCGGTGACGGCGTGGCCGGCCTCGTGGTAGGCGGTGAGCTTTCTGGCCTTCTCGCTCATCTTGCGGCTCTTCTTCTCGGGGCCCATCTGGACCTTGAGGATGGCCTCGTCGATATCCTCCATGTTGATGAAGCGGTGCCTGCGGCGCACGGCCAGCAGGGCGGCCTCGTTCATCAGGTTCTCGAGGTCCGCGCCGGAGAAGCCCGGCGTGCCCTTGGCGATGGAGTTGAGATCGACGTCCTCCGCGAGCTGCTTGTCGCGGGCGTGGATCTTCAAAATCGCCTCGCGGCCGCGGATATCGGGCAGACCGACATAGACCTGGCGGTCGAAGCGGCCCGGACGCAGCAGGGCGTTGTCCAGAATGTCGGCGCGGTTGGTGGCCGCCATGACGATGACGCCCTCGTTGCTGCCGAAGCCGTCCATCTCCACGAGCAGCTGGTTGAGCGTCTGCTCGCGCTCGTCGTGCCCGCCGCCGAGGCCGCTGCCTCTCTGACGGCCGACCGCGTCGATCTCGTCGATGAAGATGATGGCCGGGGCGACCTTCTTGGCCTGCTCGAACAGGTCGCGCACGCGGCCCGCGCCGACGCCGACGTAGAGCTCCACAAAGTCGGAGCCGGAGATCGACAGGAACTGCACGCCCGCCTCGCCCGCGACGGCCTTCGCCAGCAGCGTCTTGCCCGTGCCCGGAGGGCCGACGAGCAGCACGCCCTTGGGGATGCGCGCGCCCATGGAGGTGTAGGCCTTGGGGTCCTTGAGGAAGTCGACGATCTCCGCCAGCTCCTCCTTCTCCTCGTCGCAGCCCGCCACGTCCTTGAAGGTCTTCTTGTTCTTCTCGTCGCTGCCGAGACGGGTGCGGGCCTTGGAGAACTTCGCGATCCCGCCCGCGCCGCCGGAGCGGCTCATCATGAAGTACCAGAGCACCATCGCCCCGCCCATCACGAGGATGTAGGGCAGCATGCTGGCCCACCAGGGGACGACAAAGCCCTCGTCATAGTCGTACTGCTCCAGCACGCCGGATTCGTACTGCTCCTTGATGACGTCCTTGAAGTCCTCATAGAAGACGCTGAAGCTCATCAGGTCGTAGGTGTACTCCTCCGTCGGCGGCTCGCCGCTGTCGGTGCGGACCTGGAGGATGATGGTATTGCCCTCGGTGGTGAAGGACTGGACCTTCTTGTCGTTGAAGAGATCCACGAGGTCGGAATAGGTCTTGACTTTCTTGGCGTCGGAGCTCTGGGTCATGGTGAAGATGACCGCGATCATGATGACGATGAGCAGGACGTAAAAGCCCAAATCCCGGGCGCGTTTCTGGTTCAAGTGTATGTCACTTCCTTTTTAGTCGATTGCGAAACTGCGTTTCGCAATCGAGGACTCGCGCTTATCGCAGCGGGCCGGCGGCCCGCTTTGGTCGGCGCGAGGCCTCGCAATGCTCGGCTCAGGGTGTTTTTGAGGCGGCAAAGCTGCCTCAAAAAACGGATTGAATGCAATCAGGAATAAACTTCGGGTTTCAGGACCCCGATGTAGGGGAGGTTGCGGTAGTGCTCGTTGTAGTCGAGGCCGTAGCCCACGACGAAGGCGTCAGGCACCTCGAAGCAGGAGTAGTCGGCGAAGACGTCGGCCTTGCGGCGCGCGGGCTTGTCCAGCAGCGTCACGATGTTGATGGAGGCCGGTTTGCGCCCCATCAGGTAGCGCTTGAGGTAGCTGAGCGTCACGCCGGAGTCGAGGATGTCCTCCACGATGATGACATGGCGGCCCTCAATGTCCTGACTGAGGTCCTTGTTGATCTTCACCGCGCCCGTGGAGCTCGTGCCGCTGTAGGAGGAGACGGCCATGAAGTCCATCGAGCACTTGATGTCCACATGGCGCATCAGATCCGCCATGAAGATGAAGCAGCCCTTCAAAACGCCGACGAAAATCGGGTCCTTGTCGCGGAAATCCCCGGTGATGCGGCGGCCGACCTCGCTGACCTTGGCCTCAATCTCGTCGCGGGTGAGCAGGATTCTCTCAATATCTTGTGTCATAATTCTGCATCTACTCCTGTTTGTATTTCGGAAAACGTGAGCTTCCACACCGGATCGCCCGGCGCGGGAGCGGCGCGCTCGTCCAGAGCCAGACCGTAGACCCACAGCGGCCCGGAGGCGCAGCGGATCACGGGCGTCAGGTCCCGGACGGCGCGGGGACAGCCGTGTTCGGAAAAGAGGGCCTTGAGCGTTTTGGTGCAGCCGCGGCCCGGGGGGCGGAGCCGATCGCCGGGCATGCGCCCGGTACAGAAAAGATCGGAGCCTATCATCTCATATTTGAAATAAGAAGTCTTGAACAAGTCGTGAATTTCTCCCGCATAAACGGTCTTTTCGGCCAGAAGCGACAGGCCCGCCTCGGGCAGGAGAAGGACCTGGCCGGGGACCACGCGGCGGACCGGGAGCGTCCTTATCTCCGCGGGGGTGAAGTACAGGCGTCCGCACTCGCGCCGGAGCACGGCGCCCGGCAGCTCGAGCAGGGCGTATTCCGTGCCGGAGAGAAAGGCGAAGACCCGGTCGGTGTGCAGGGAGGACAGACCCGGCAGCAGTGCGCGCACGACGCGGGAGGCGACGGCCGGATGCAGGGCGGCGAGCGCGTCGAGCGGGAGACTGTCCTGCCGGTAATGCGCCGCGAGAAAGCGGTCCGCCTCGGCGCGGAAGTAATCCTCGTCCCGGGCGGCGAGCGCGGCGGCGCGGGCCGCGGCCTCGGCAAAGCGGGGGTTGATCCGCTTCAGCGCCGGGACGGCGTGATGGCGGATCAGGTTGCGGGCGTAATCGTCGCTTTGGTTCGTGCTGTCCTCCACGTGGGGGACATGGTGCTCCGCGAGATACGCCTCGACCTCGGTGCGGGAGACCTTCAGCATCGGCCGCACGATCCGCCCGCGCGCGCGGGGGATGCCGCACAGCCCGGCCGGACCGCTGCCGCGGGCGAGGTTGAAGAGCAGGGTCTCGGCCAGATCGTCGAGCGTGTGGGCCGTGACGATCTTATCGCAGCCGTGCGCGTCCGCGGCGCGCTCGAGAAACGCGTAGCGCAGCGCGCGCCCCGCCTCCTCGAGTCCGAGGCCGTGCGCCGCGGCGTATGCGGGCACGTCGGCGCTGTCCGTCACAAAGGGGATGCCGCGCTCGCGGCAGAAGCCCTCCACAAAAGCGGCGTCGCGCCGCGACTCCTCGCCGCGGATGCCGTGCTCGAAATGGGCGGCGGTCACGTCGAAGCCCTCCGAGATGAGCAGATGCAGCAGGCACATGGAGTCGGCCCCGCCGGAGACCGCGGCGAGCAGCCTTTTGCCGGCGATCAGCCCGCGGTCCAGCTCAATACTCGTCATCGCGCCGCTTTTCCAGCATCGTGAAGCTGGTGTACTCGGGCAGCCATGTGAGCTCGACCGTGCCGGTCTGACCCTTGCGGTTTTTGAGGATGATGGCCTCGGCAAGATTGGGGTTCTCGCTCTCCTTGTTGTAGTAGCCGTCGCGGTAGAGACCGATGACCACGTCCGCGTCCTGCTCGATGGCGCCCGACTCGCGCAGGTCGGAGAGCATGGGGCGCTTGTCCTGCCTGGACTCGTTGGCGCGCGAGAGCTGCGACAGGCACACGACCGGCACCGCCAGCTCCTTGGCCATGATCTTGAACATGCGGCTGATGTCGCTGACGGCCTGGGTGCGGCTCTCGTTCGACCAGGAGTGGCCGCTGCCCGCCGACTGCATCAGCTGCAGGTAGTCCACGACCACGAGGCCGAGGTTCGGTACGCGGCGGCACTGGGCGTTCATGTCCGAGACCGTCAGGGTCGGGTTGTCGTCGATGCGGATGTCGGTGGCGCTCAGCGCCTGGGCGGCGGTCGTGATGTCCCGCCACTGCTGGTCGCTGAGCTGCCCGGTCAGCAGGTTCTGCGAGGGGACCAGGGCCGCGCGGGACAAAAGGCGCATGACCAGCTGCTCGCGCGACATCTCCAGCGAGAAGATCGCGACGGTCTGATGCTCGTTGAGCGCGGCGTGCAGGGCCATGTTCAGCGCAATGCTGGTCTTGCCCATGCCGGGGCGCGCCGCGACCAGGATCAGCTCCGAGCGGTTGAGGCCCAGGGTCACGCGGTCCAGATCGGCAAGACCCGTGGACAGGCCGGGGATCGCTTTGCCGGAGGCCGAGGCCTCGGCGAGATTGTCGAACACGGTCTGCACCACGGAGGACACCGGGACCAGACCGCCGATGTTCCGGCCCTGGCGCAGCGCGTAGATGCGGCGCTCGGCGGCCTCGAGCATGGCGTCGGCCTCGCCCGCGCCCTCATAGACCATTTTGTTGATCTCGTCGGCGGTCTCGCCCAGACGGCGCAGCAGCGCCCGGTCGCGCACGATGGCCGCGTACTCGAGCACGTTCGCCGCGGTGGGCGTGACGCGCATGATCTCGGCCAGGTACTCCTCACAGTTGTCCTGATACACGCCGCGGACCTTCATCTGGTCCAGCACCGTGACCGGGTCGATCGCCTGCGCGTACGAGAACATGGCGTAGATCGTCTCGTAAATCCCGCGGTTGAGCGGGAGATAGAACTCGTCCGCCTTCAGCTTTTCCAGCACCTCCGGGATGCACCGGGGGTCGATGAGCATGGAGCCGATGACCGCCTGCTCCGCCGGGGCGGAGTAGGGCACCTTCCTGCCCAGCAGTTCATCCATGAGTCTTGTCCTTTCGCTTCTCAGGCCTCGATGACCAGAAGATTGATATTGCCGCTGGTTTCAAAGCCGAGCTTGGCCTTGACGGTGTAGCTGCCGAAGGTCTTGATCGGCTCGGCCTGGACGATCTTGTTCTTCTCGATCTCGATGCCGAACTGCTCCTTGAGCGCGTCGCTGATCTCCTGCGAGGTGACAGCGCCGAAGAGCTTCCCGGCCCCGCCCGCCTTCGCGCGGATCACGACCTGTACGCCCTCGAGCTTCTTCGCATTCTCCAGAGCAAGCTGCCTGTCGCGCGCGATCTGGGCGGCCTTCGCCTTCTCCCTGAGCTTGAGCGCGTTGATGTTGTCGGTCGTGGCCTCGGCGGCGAGTCCCCGGGGGATCAGATAGTTGCGGGCATAGCCGCTGGAGACCTCTTTCATCTCTCCCTTTTTGCCCTGACCTTTGACGTCAACGTTGAAAATTACCTTCATCTCTGACTTCCCCTTTCACTGTTCAGATAGTCGTCTATGGCAGCGTATAGTTTTCTGCGCGCCTCCTCCGGCGCGGCGTTGGGCATCTGCATCGCTGCCGCGTTGCGGTTGCCGCCGCCGCCCAGCGCCTCCATGATCAGCTGGACGTTGACCTCGCCGATCGAGCGGGCCGAGGCAAAGCACCCGCCCCTGCCGTCGGGCGCGAGGACGACGGAGGCCTTGACCCCCGCAATGTTCAGCAGGTCGTCCGCGGCCATGGCGGCCACGACGCGGTCCTGCGCCTCCCGCGGCGAGGCGACCGCGATCTCCCGATAGACCTCCACCTGTCCGAGGATCCGGTACTTGGCGAGCGCGTGATCCAGATCCGCCTGGAACAGGCGCTTGACGTCGCCGGTGTCGGCGCCGGAGCGGCGCAGCCAGGCGGCCGCGTCGAAGGTGCGCTCGCCGGTGCGCAGCGTGAAATTCTTGGTGTCCAGCACGATGCCGGCCAGCAGGGCCTCCGCCTCGCAGGGGAGGAGGGAGCTGCTCTCCGGGAACTCCTGCAGCATTTCGGCCACAAGCTCGCAGGCGGAGGAGGCGTAGGGCTCGATGAAGCTGATGGCGCTGTCCTGGATATAGGTCGCGGCGACGCGGTGGTGGTCGATGACCGCCACGCGTTTGCACGCGCTCAGCAGGGCGGGGACCTCCACCTGCTCCGGGCGGCTGGTGTCGACCACGACCACCAGCGCCGAGGGGTCGATGTGGGCGGGCAGCTCCGACGGCGCGAGCACCGTGTCGCGGTAGGCGTCCTCGGCGCAGATCCGGTCGGCCAGGGGCGTGGCGGCGGTGTGCTGCAGGTCGGCCACGATCTCGGCGCGCACGCCGAGCAGGCGCGCGATCGCACACACGCCGACCGAGGCGCCGAAGCTGTCCAGATCCCCGAAGCGGTGACCCATGACGTAGAGCCGCGAGGAGTCGCGTACGAGCTCGGCAAAGGCGTTGGCCATGACGCGGGACTTGACCTTGGTGCGCTTCTCGACCTCGCCCCCGCGCCCGCCGAAGAACTCGAAGCCCATGCGGTTCTTGATGACGGTCTGATCGCCGCCGCGCGACAGCGCAAGCTCGGCCGCGTTGTCGGCGGCCTGCAGCGCGTCGCCCAGCGTCTCGCAGTCGGCGCCGAGACCGATGCTGATGGTCGCGGCGATGCCGAAGGGGTTGACCACGCTGTGGATCTCCTCGACGATGGAGAATCTGCCGGGCTTGAGCTTTTCCATGGCCTGGTGCTCCATCATCAGCAGATAACGGTCCCGGTCATAGCGGCGGAAAATGCCGTGAAAGGCCGCGCACCACTGGCCCAGCTTCTCCTCGACGGCGTCGCGCAGGTCGTTCTTGACGCGGTCGGGGACGTTCTTGACCAGTTCGTCCAGATTGTCGATGACCACGATGCCCGCCACGGGACGGGTCTGCTCAAAGGTGATGCGGATGTTGTCGTAGTCCGTGACGTCGATCCAGTAGGTGATGCCCATGATGGGGCGGTTCTCCGCCGGCCGGTCCGCATCCTGGTCCGAGTGGATGATGCTCCCGTGCAGCTGGTATTTCCGTCCGCGGATCTCCAGCAGCGCGGGATAACTGCTTTTCCCCTCGAGCAGCCACTTGCCCGAAAACTGCGGGACGAGCTGCACAAGACTCGCGCCGAGGCGCGTTCCGGCCTCGCCGCACATCTCAAAGAAGGCGTCGTTGCCCCAGATGATGCGCGAGTCCTCCAGCGCGAAAATCGCAATGGGCAGCGGAAAGCTCGTCAGCGTGCTGCTCTTGGCGCTCTCCGTGTCGTACAGGGCCGCCTCCAGAAAAGTGGTGAGCTGTTTGGTCCGCTGCCGCCAGGCGATCAGCGTGATGAGAAGCAGCAGCACGATGGCCGCGGCCGCCGCGGCCGCGAAGTGATACAGACGCAGATACAGCGCCGCCCCCGCAAAGGCGGCGAGCAGCACAAACGGCAGCCAGCCTGGTCTCGTGAGCCGCTGCAGCGTCTTGTTCAATCGGGACACCTCCCCATTAGACAGGTTCAAATGACATTTTTCACAGTTAGGATGTTACATTATACCAAATCTGGCCGCTCTTTACAATCATAAATTCCGGAAGCTCTCCCATAATAATGAAAAACGGGAAAGGAAGTCGGCCTATGAAAGCGATCATCCTCGCGGGCGGTCTGGGGACGCGCCTGAAAAGCGTGACGGGGGAGCACCCCAAGCCCATGGCGGAGCTGCTCGGACGGCCGCTGATGGAGCACATCGTGGAACTGCTGTGCGCGAACGGCTTCGACGAGATCTGCTGCACCCTGCGCTACCGCGCGGGCGAGATCATGGCGCACTTCGGCGACGGCAGCCGCTTCGGCGCGGCCATGCAGTACCGCATCGAGACGCGCCCGCTCGGCACCGCGGGCAGCGTCGGCGGCTGCCGGAACTTCATCGGAGGGGAGGACGTGCTGGTCATCAGCGGCGACGCGGCCTGCGACTTCAGGCTGAGCGCGCTCATGGACGAGCACCGCGCGCGCGGGGCGGCGGCCACCGTCGCCCTCTGCAGCAGCGCCGTCCCGCTGCGCTACGGTCTGGCGGTGACCGACGGGGCGGGCGACATCCGCGCCTTTATCGAAAAGCCCGCCTGGCCGCGGGTGGTGACGGATCTGGTCAACACCGGGATCTATGTGCTCTCGAAACGCGCCGTCGACACCATCCCCGCCGAGGGCGCCTTCGACTTCGGAAAGGATCTGTTCCCGCTGCTGCTGGAGAGGGGCGAGCGCCTCGCGGGCGTGCGGCTCGACGGCTACTGGTGCGACATCGGCACGCCGCAGGCCTACTTTCGCTGCTGGGCCGACGCGCTCGAGGGGAAGCTGCGCCTGACGCCGGGCGAGGCCTTTCAAACCCCGGAGGAGCCGGAAGCGGCGGACGAGGACGAGGAGGGCGTCTGCGAGAGCTGCGCCTGCACGGACCGCGCCCGGCTCATGGGCACGCTCTCGGAGCTGATGCTTGACATGGGCGCGCGCTTTGACGACGGGATCCGCCTCGAGGGGAAGGGCTTCCGGATGCACATCAGCCCCAGCGCGCACAGCTCCGCTGTGCGCATCGCCGTGCAGAGCGAGGATACGGAGTTTGCGCGCGCCCTCTGTCTGTCGGCCAGGCAGGTGGCGGAGGCGCTGAACCTGTGATATTGTGAAAGCCTACAAATAGTATGGGCAATATTTGTTGAAAATGCCGCTTTAATTCCTACTGAATTTATAGTAGATTAAAGAAACAGAAAGGGGCGATGCCTTTGCAGGTGACAAGCAGAGGGCGCTACGCCCTGCGGGTCATGCTCGATCTTGCGCAGCATCGGGACGAGGGCGTCATCCCGCTCAAAACCGTCGCCGAGCGGCAGGGGATCTCGCTGAAGTATCTGGAGACCCTCGTCTGCGCCCTGCGGCGGGCCGGGCTCATCGAGAGCGCCCGCGGCAAGGAGGGCGGTTATCAGCTCAGCCGGGAGCCGGAGGGCTACAGCGTGGGGGAGATCCTGAACTGCGTGGAGGACTCGCTGGCGCCGGTGGCCTGTATCCGCGCCGGCGGCGCCGACTGCGAGCGGGCGGGGAGCTGCCCGACCCTGCCGATGTGGCGGGAGCTCGACGGACTGACCCGGCAATATCTCGAAAGCGTGACGCTCCGCGATCTGATGAGCGGGGAGCGCTGGAAAAACACATAACGGAAAGGAACAGAGACATGTTTGTATACGCAGACAACGCAGCCACCACCTGTGTCAGCAAGGCGGCGCTCGACGCCATGCTGCCCTTCCTGACGGTCAGCTATTTCAACCCCTCGAGCCTGTACTCCTCGGCGCAGAAGGTGGCCGAGGCCGTGGCGGAGGCCCGCGAGACCGTGGCCGCCTGCCTCGGCGCGAAAAGTCCGCGGGAGATCTACTTCACCTCCTGCGGCAGCGAGGCCGACAACCAGGCGCTGGTCTCCTGCGCGAGGCTCGGCGCGAGAAAGGGCAAGAAGCACCTGATCTCCACGAAGTTCGAGCACCACGCCATCCTGCACACCCTCAAGGCCCTGGAGAAGGAGGGCTTCGAGGTCACGCTGCTGGACGTGCACGAGGACGGGGTCGTCCGCGTCGAGGACGTCGCCGCCGCCATCCGCGAGGACACCTGCTGCGTGTCGGTGATGTTCGCCAACAACGAGGTCGGCACCGTACAGCCCATCAAAGAGATCGGCGCGCTCTGCCGCGAGAAGGGCATCCCCTTCCACACCGACGCCGTGCAGGCGGCGGGACATATCCCGGTCGACGTCGAGGAGATGAACATCGACCTGCTGAGCCTCTCGGGACATAAGTTCCACGCGCCCAAGGGTGTGGGCGTGCTATACTGCCGAAAGAACATCCCGCTGTTCTCCTTCATCGAGGGCGGCGCCCAGGAGCGCGGCAAGCGCGCCGGCACCGAGAACGTGGCGGGCATCGTCGCCCTGGCCGCGGCCCTGAAGGAGAGCTGCGACCACATGGAGGAAAACGCCGAGAAAATGATCGCCATGCGCGACCGGCTCTTCGACGGGCTCAGCAAGATCCCCCACAGCAAGATCAACGGCAGCCTTGAGCACCACGTCCCCGGCACGGTCAACATGTGCTTCGAGGGCATCGAGGGCGAGAGCCTGCTGCTCCTGCTCGACAAGCACGGCATCTGCGCCTCCTCCGGCAGCGCCTGCACCTCCGGCTCCCTGGACCCGAGCCATGTGCTGCTGAGCCTCGGCATCCCGCATGAGCTGGCGCACGGCTCGCTGCGGCTGTCGATCGGCGAGTACAACACCATGGAGGAGATGGAGTACATCATCGAGACCGTACCGAAGGCGGTGCAGTACCTGCGCGACATGTCCCCGGTCTGGGACGAGCTGCAGAAGGGCACAAGGCAGCATCTCTGCTGAAGACAAGGAGGATCGAAAAATGGCTTTATACAGCGACAAGGTCATGGACCACTTTCAGAATCCCCGCAACGTCGGCAAGCTCGACGACGCCGACGGCATCGGCGAGGTCGGCAACGCCAAGTGCGGCGACATCATGCGCATGTACATCAAGGTGGAGGACAACATCATCACCGACGTGAAGTTCAACACCTTCGGCTGCGGCAGCGCCATCGCGACCAGCTCCATGGCGACCGAGCTCATCAAGGGCAAGCCCATCGAGGAGGCGCTGGAGCTGTCGAACAAGGCGGTGGTCGAGGCGCTCGACGGCCTGCCCGCCTACAAGCTGCACTGCTCGGTGCTGGCCGAGCAGGCGGTGCGCGCCGCGGTGATCGACTACTATGAGAAGCACGGCATCCCCTACGACAAGGAGAAGTTCAAGATCGTCGACTGCGAGGACTGCGAGCACGGCGAGGGCTGAAACAACAGACAAAAGAGAGCTCCGGCATCGGGCCGGAGCTTTCTCTTGCTTGACTTACACGGGGGAAATCGCTACAATATGAGACACCGCAGACGAACGCCGACGACGGAAGGAGGGACGGACCGTGCAGCTTTCGGAACTCAAACTGGTATTCGCGAGCAACCTGATCCGTCTGCGCACCGCCGCGGGCATGACGCAGGCGGAGCTCGGCGCGATGCTGAATTATTCGGACAAGTCCGTCTCCAAATGGGAGCGCGGCGAAGCCATCCCGGACGCCTGGGTGCTCACGCGCCTGGCCGAGATCTTCAGCGTGACGGTGGACTTCCTGCTCTGCGTGCACGACGCCTGGGTCCCGCCCAACGCCGGGGAGGAGGGCCCCCAGTACAGCCGCGGCATGATCTACGCCGTGGCCGTTCTGGCTGTCTGGACCATGGCGCTGATCGCCTTCGTCGTGCTCTGGTGGGTCGGCATCCTCTGGTGGCCGGTCTTCGCCGTGGCGCTGACGGTGTCCCTGCTGGCGGTCCTGATCCTGGCGGTATATTTCAAGCATACGAAGCATCTGCAGTATGTTCTGGCGTGCTTCGTGCTCAGCGTGTTCGTGCTGCTCTATGTGCTGATGCTGCCGTGGCGGAACAACTGGCAGCTGTTCCTGATCGCCGTGCCGGCGCTCGCACTGGTCTTCCTCGGCTGCAACATCCGCAAGCGGCCCCGCAGGAGCGCCAAATGACGGAAATACGCCGACTCTACGATTCGTAGAGTCCCGGGAAAGGACGGGTAGAGTCTGCTCTGCCCGTCCTTTCCGCTTCGTAGAGTGCAAAGAGCCGCGCCGTCGGGTAAAATGGAAGCATCAGGAAACAGAAAGGAACTTGAATATGGCTGACTATGTTCTCTCCGGCTGCTCCTCGGCAGACCTCTCGAAGGAGCACTTCGAGGCGATCGACGTCCATTATATCTGCATGCACTTCACGCTCGACGGCGTGAGCTACCCCGACGACCTGGGACAGTCCATGCCCGCCGACGAGATGTACGCCCGCATGGCGAAGGGCGCCTCGACCTCCACCTCCCAGATCAACATCTCCGAGTATGTCGACTACTTCAGCGCCTTCTGCGAGCAGGGGCTGGACATCGTCCATGTCTCCCTGTCCTCCGGTATCTCCGGCACCTACGGCTCCGCGGCCAGCGCGGCGCTCATCGTCAGGGAGCGCTATCCCGAGCGCGAGATCTACGTCATCGACTCGCTCGGCGCGTCCTCCGGCTACGGCCTGATCCTCGACACCGCGGCGGCCATGCGCGACAAGGGCCTGAGCGCCAGGGAACTGGCCGACTGGATCGAGGCCAACCGCCTGAAGCTGCACCACTGGTTTTTCTCCACCGATCTGTCCAGCTATGTGCGCGGCGGCCGCATCTCCAAGACCGCGGCCTTCTTCGGCGGGGTGTTCGAGATCTGCCCCCTGCTGAACATGGACAATCTCGGCAGGCTCGTCCCGCGCAGGAAGATCCGTACCAAGAAGAACGTCATCCGCGAGATCGTGCAGAAGATGGTAGAAAACGCGCAGGACGGCACCGACTACAGCGGCAAGTGCTACATCTCCATGTCCGCCTGCCGCGCCGACGCCGAGGAGGTGGCCCGCCTCGTGGAGGAGAAGTTCCCGAAGCTCAACGGGAAGGTGCTCATCAACAACATCGGCGGCCTGATCGGCGCGCACACCGGACCCGGCACCGTGGCCCTCTTCTTCTGGGGCGGCGAGCGGGTCGACTGAGAAAACCGAACGCAAAACAGGGATCGCTTTCCGGAGCGGTCCCTGTTTTTGCCTTTCCGGGGATTGCGCGGGGCAGGTTCTTTTGCTATAGTACAAAATGGTGAAATGGGGATTCTTATGCGCTGCGTCTCACAGCGGAAATCAACGATAAAGGACGGGATCGGCATGGCCTATACGGCATTGGAGTACATGCGGCTTGACAATCTGGAGCGCTTCGGGGAGGATCTCGGCCCCATGCAGCCGGCGTTCCCGGTGTGTGCAGAGCCCAACGGCCTCAAGAGCGCAGCGCTGCGCTTCGTGCGCGAGGAGTGCGAGCGCCTGCGCTTCGACAGGAAAAAGGAGCGCCTCGAACGCAAAAACGGCGTGCTGCTGGGCAGGAGCCTGCGCATGGGACAGATCCCCTACAACATGCAGATGGACGTGGACCGCATGTGCCTCGAGCGCGCGCTCGGCGTCTTCATCGACTCGGGCGTGTCCGAGGACGCATACATGGTCTACTACTGTTATCTGGAGATGTTCCTCGGCAGCTACGGGCGCTCTAAAAAGATGGTGGAGCTGCTGAGCGAATACGAGGAAAACGGCAGCTCGCTGCTGCTCAAGCACCGGGATCACTACTCCCACTCGGTCTATGTGTTCGCGCTGGGGCTCGCGATCTACGAGACGAACGCGGCCTTCCGCCGGGAGTTCAAGCGCTTTTACGGCTTCGACACGGACGAAAACAACCTCCGGCAGCGCCGGAGCGCGGCCAACACGTTTCTGGAGTTCTGGGGGCTGACGGCGCTGTTTCACGACATCGGCTACCCCTTCGAGCTGCCCTATGAGCAGGTGCTCAGCTACTTTGAGGTGGACCGGCAGGAGCGCGGCGCGGGCTGCCCGTATCTGGCCTATCGCAACGTCGGGGCGCTGACCGGACTCGACGCCGCGGCACAGGCGCGCCTGCGGGAGCTCTACGGCCTGCGCTTCGGGACCGTGGGCGAGCTGCTGGCGCACGATCTGGCCGAAAAGCTGGGCGGGGCCTACGGCTTCGACGAGGCCTTCATGCGCGATGTGATCGAATCCAAGCCCGTTGCGCCGGAGCAGTTCGGCTATTTTATGGACCACGCCGTGTTCAGCGCGGCGCGCCTGTGCAGGGAGCTCTGCCGGGACGGCGGCGCGCGGAGCCTGACAAAAAAGCATGTGGACGCGCTGTCCGCCATCGTGCTGCACAACAGCATTTTTAAATTCAAGGTCAACTACTACAAGGACGAAAAGCCGAAGCCCCCGCTGCGCATGGATCAGCATCCCCTGGCCTGGATGTTGATGCTCTGCGACGAGCTGCAGTGCTGGGACCGCACCGCCTACGGGCGCAACTCCCGCACCGAGCTGCATCCGCTCGGGGTCCGCTTCGACTTCTCGAACGAGGGCGTCCGGGGCTCCTATCACTACGATCTGGCCGAACAGGAGAAGATCGACGCCTTCACCGTCAGATACAGGGCCTGGGAGGCCGCGGGCGAGAAGGGGAAGGCGCCGCGGCTCAAGGCCTACAGCGACATGGCCGAGAAGGAGCAGCGCTTCGCGGCCGACATCCGCAGAATCGTCGATACCTCGGAGTGCCCGCTGTCGGTGGAGCCGGACCTGCGTCCGGTGGACCGGGAGAACAAGCATACCTATCTGTCCGACAGCAGCTTTCTCCACCTGTACGATTTCGCGGTCGCGCTGCACGGGCGCAGCCTCCCGCCGTCCACCCCCACATGGGAGCTGGAGAGCCGCTTCGAGCGCATGTCGCTGGCCTACCAGCTCTCGACGATCGGGCGCGCCCGCTGCTTCAGCCGGTATCTCGACGCGCTCGGCTGCTTTTTTACCGACCGGCCGGTGGACTACGACATGGTGACGGAGTTCACCCCCGAACAGGTGGAGACCATCGCCCCAATGGAGCACGAGCGCTGGGTGCACGAGCACCGGGAAATGGGCTGGCAGCACGGCGACGACTATCAGCATCTGCCGGTGCGCGCCTCGCTGCGCGACCGGAACAGGGCGCGCGCGGCCCTGCGCGAGCAGCTGCGCATGCACGTGCTCGCCATGGACGGGGAGCTCACGCCGGAGTCCGTTTATGCCCCCTACCGCTCGCTTCCCGAGCGCGAGCAGGGGAAGGACTGGAAGCCCTTCAACACGATGCTGCGGCTGCTCAAGCAGTTCGACGGCCTGCGCATCTACAAGCTGTGACGGAGAGTCTTGATGAAAAGCTGGCAGAAGAAGTACCCACCCTATGAGGGGGCGGAGCCTTATCTGTATTATGCCTTTGCGGACGCGGACGCGGCCCGGGTGTGGCCGCTGCTGCGCCTGCTGCTGGAGCGCGGCTGCCGCGTGTGGTACGCGGCGGGCCGGGCCGGCAGCGCCGCCGAGCTCGTGCGGCGCCAGAAGCGGGCGGCGGGCGCGGCGCTGACGCTGGTATGGCTCACGGACGCTGCGCGCGAGGACGCGGACCTGAAAAGCGCGCTGCTCACCAACCAGAACGCGGGGCGGCCCATCCTCTGTCTCGACGCCGACCGGGGCGATCCCGGCCTCTCGATGGGCCTGTATGAGAGCGTCCCGCACCTGCGTGCCGACGCGTCCGTACGCGCCGCGGCGCTCGAGGCGGAGCTGGTCCGCGCGCCGGGCTTCACGCAGGAGATCATCGGCGAGCCGCAGACCGTGCGGGACCGCGGCTGGGTCGGAAAGCTCGCTGCGGCGCTGCTGATCCTCGCGGCCCTGCTGCTGGCGGGCGCGTTCCTTTTCCTGCGCGCGCAGCGGCCGGAGGACGGCCTCGTCATCCGCGACGGCGTCCTGCGCGAGGCGGTGCGCGGCGCGGTGGGCGGCGGGATCATCACGGAGGAAAACGCGCGGGACGTCACGGTCCTGCGCTTCGACCGGCTCCCGGAGGACTGGGAGGAGCTGTCGCTGCTGCCCGCGCTCGAAAAGATCGAGCTGCCGCAGTCGGCCGCGCTCGAGGGACCGCTCCCGGACGGGGACTACACCCTCGTGCTGAGAGGGGGCTGAGCGGATGGACCGTTTTTTCAAGCCCTATGAGGGCAAACGCCCCTTCCTGTTCGTCAGCTATCCCCACGTCGCCTCCGGGCAGGTCGTGGAGACCATCCGCATCCTGCACGAGGGAGGCGTCCACCTCTGGTACGACGAGGGCATCCCCGCCGGCAGCGACTGGCCGGCGAACATCGCCGGACACATGCAGAGCTGCGAGCGTGTGCTCTTCTTCCTGCACGAGAGGGCGCTCCTCTCGCCCAACTGCTTCAGCGAGATCCGCACGGCCGCGCGCCTGAAAAAGCCCATACTGGTCGTACGTCTGGACGAAAGCGAGCCGACGGGCGAGTGGGCGGAGCTGCTGGAAAACGTGCCGTGCATCGAGGCGCTGCCCGACGCGCGGACGCGCGCGGCGGCCATCCTCAAGAGCGGCTTCGTGCCGCGGCGCTTCCGGCATACCTGGCGGGAGCGCATCCCGTGGCGCGCGATGGGTCTTGTGCTTGCGCTGACCCTGTTTCTGGGCTCGGCCGCGCTGTTCTCCGCGGTCGCGACGGGGCGCTGGTCGCCCCTGCCCGCGCCCTCGCCGACGCCCGCCGTCACAGCCGTGCCCTCACCCTCGCCGACGCCCGTGCTGGAGCCGCCGGAGGAGCTGAGCGGGGCGGAGCGCTTCTTCACCGTCAGCTTTCCCGACACGCTGCAGGAGACCGCCGTGCGCCGCGCGCTCGGCAAGGCCGAGGGTGAGATCGACCGCGGAGAGCTCGCGCAGATCCAAAGCCTGCATCTGGCAGGGAACATGATGCTGCGCGGCAGGCAGGGACTGAAAATGGAGGCCGACGGAAGCTGCCGCGTCAACGGCGCGCCGGCCGGGCAGGGGAAGGTCTCGAATCTGAGCCTGCTGCTCTACATGACCCGGCTGGAGGAGCTGACGCTGGTTTGCCAGCCGCTGGGCGCCCTCTCGCCGCTGGCGGACCACGTCCTGCTGCGCGAGCTGGACCTCGCGGGCAGCCGGGTCACGGAGCTCGGCGCGCTGACGGGCCTGCCGAGCCTCGAAACGCTGCATCTGGAATACACCGGCGTGAAGGACCTCACGCCGCTCGAGGCGCTCCCGGCGCTCAAAACGGTGACGGTCAGCCTGGACATGCTCCCGCTGAGCTGGGACCGGGACGCGCGATTTGAAGTCATACTGGTCAGATAGGGGAGGAACCGCCATGGGGAAAAGACAGAAGATCCGCCTGCTGTGCGCCGCGGGCGACCGAGAGGCGCTGCAGCCCGTGCTGGACGCGCTGCAGGCGCGCGGCGTGAGCGTATCGGAGAAGGCCGACACGCTGCTCGCGGTGCTGTCGGAACGCTTCTACGCGGACGAGACGCTGAAAACCGCGCTGCTCGAGGCCGTGTCCGCGGGCGCCGCGGGCGTGCTGCCGCTGCGCATGGACAAGGTGGAGCAGCCGCCGGAGATCAAGACCGCCCTCTACGCGCGCAACATCATCCCCGCCGACGAGCGCGGCGCCGAGCAGACCGCGGAGCGCATCATCGCCGCCCTGCCGGAGAAGAAAAACCGCATGGGCGCGGCGCTGATCGCCGGGGCGGCCGTCCTGGCCGTGCTGGCGGGCGTGCTGATCTGGCGCGCCGTGCCGAAGGAGGGAGCGCCCGCCGAGACTGCCGCGCCGGTCGAAGAGCAGGAGAACCCGATCCCCGCCGGGATGGGGCTGAGTCTCGAGGACCTGAAAAGCATCCGCAGCGTCGTCATCGTCGGCGACGAGGCGCACTTCCTCGAGACCTCCAGCGCGGGCGGGTATGCGCCCAATGTCCGTGAATATGCCGTCGACAACGATTGGGACGGCTGGTTCAGCAAGGCCGACGGACACAAATACAGCCTGACACGCTACGACGATCTTCGTTTTCTCGCCCTGATGCCGAACCTGAAAAATCTCTCCTTTGCCCTCGCCGACATCCCGGAGCCGCCCGATCTGAGCGGTACGCACCTGCGCAGGATCGAGTTTTATGAATGCGGGATCGACCGGCTCGACTGGTTCAATTCGGAGGATCTGGAGGAGGCGACGGTGTACGGCTGCCCCGTGGAGGACTTTTCCCCGCTGAGCGCAAGCAAAGCGCCGCTGCGGGCCGAATTCGGCTTCACGGAGGAGGCGGGACCCGATCTCTCGGGCTTTTGTCCGGGCAAGCTCTCCAGCCTCAGCCTCAGGGGCAGTCCGCGCACGATCCAAATGCCGCCGCTCGCCGAGTGCTCCGTTCTGCATGAGCTGAGACTCCAGAATCTGTCGCTGGAGAACCTGGACTTCCTGGCCGGCTGCGACATCTACCGTCTGCACCTGAGCAGCCTGCACCGCCTGGGCGATCTCTCCGCCCTTGCGGGGCTTGAACATCTGAGCGAGCTGCAGCTGGAGGACTGCGACGCCGTTCGCGATTACACGCCCCTCGCCGCATGTAGCGCCCTGCAGCAGATCTGCCTCAACTCTTATAACAACCGTGTGCGCGATGTGTCCTTCCTCGAGGGCAAGACGGGACTCAGGAACATACAGCTTCACGGCTGCAGCATCCCGGACCTGAATTTCATGCGCTCTCTCAGCGGACAGAAGCAGCCGATCTGCTTCGGCTTCAACGGCTCCTGCGGAGACTTCTCGGGCCTTGCGGAGATCGCCCGCTACGATGAGGTTTTCCTCAACATTCAGGGCGGCTTTGACGGGGCGCTGACGGCGCTCCGGGACGCGGAGATCTCCACGCTCACCCTGCACGGGGCGCGGGGGCTCGACTTCGGCCTCATCCCGGCCGGGACCCTGCATCTGCAGCTGCGGGAGTGCGACATCGGTCAGGACCTCAGCGCCCTGCCGGAGCTTGCGCTGACCGAGCTGCAGCTCTGGGACATCCCCACGCTCAAAAGTCTGAACGGCCTGCAGAATCTCCCTGCCCTCGGGAAAAACACCATGCTCAGCCTGGAGCTCCGCGGCTGCCCGCGGTTGACCGACTGGAGCGCGATCGAAGGCGCTTCGCTGAACGCCCTGGAGCTGGCGGGCGTGTATTCGCTGCCCGATTTCACGGGCATGACCTTCCACAAGCTGAAACTGGACAGCCTCGACTGGATGGAGGATCTGCGCTGCCTGGACGGGCTGGATGCGGACTACCCCGGCTATCAGAGCTTTTCCCTGCCGGGGATGGATCAGATCCGGGATCTGAGCCCGATCGCCTGCGTGATCAACAGCAGCGGGGTGCTCGAGGTCCCGCCGCAGCTTGAGGAGCAGGCGCGGGAGCTGCAACAGCAGGGCAGGATCCAGTGGTACAGCGTCGTCTATCCCGAGGGCGGCTGGGAGCTGGACCGCTCCGAGCTGAGCCTGCTGAGTCTCGACGAGCTGGACACCCTGCCCCCGGCCCTGCTCCGGCGGGTGACGACGCTGGCCGTCGCGGGCCGCACGGTGTACGACCCCAACGGGTATGAGGTCTGGAGCCGATGGGAGAACAACGCGGAACACTTCTATCTCGTCGACCGCGCCAGCAGGGAGGAGACCCCGGTCGACATGGGCGCGATCACGGATCTGAGCGCCTTCTCCACACTGACCGGCCTGAAAAACCTGACCCTGATCTGCCAGCCGATCGAGAGCCTGGCGGGGCTGGAGAATATGGAGAAGCTGCAGGCGCTCGAGCTGAAGGGCTGCCCGAAGCTTACCGACCTCTCGCCCGCCTTCGCGGTGCAGAATCTGGAAAAAATCTGGATCGAACACACGCCCGTTTCGTCCGTTCAGGGCGTGCAGAACCTCTACCGCCTGAACGAACTGGTGCTCAACGGTACGCAGGTGTCGGACCTCTCGCCACTCATGGAATGCGATTTCGGCGAGGCGGAGCAGCGCGGCGGCGTCCGGGTCAATCTGGACAACATCCCCTGCCGGGACTTCTCGCCGCTGGCCTCGATCGGGCATTTCCGGAACCTGAACGTCAACAACATCGACGTCGACCTCTGGCGGGAGGCGATACGGGACTGCCGGATCGAGGAGCTGGACTGCGTGAACGCCGGGATTAACAACGAAACTCTGGCCGAGCTGCTGTCCGAGCACCCGGAACTGCGGCGGCTGGGTGTATCCTGGTCCCCGGAGCTGACCGATCTGATGCCGCTGCTGGAGCTGGACGCGCTGGAGGAGGTACACGTCTCCCGCGACATGCAGGCGGCCATCGACAGCCTCAACGGGAAAGAGCTCTCCTTCCAGCTGAACATCGAGGGATAACATGCAACCCTGACGAAAAGGAGGAACCGCCATGGGGAAGAGACAGAAGCTCCGCCTGCTGTGCGCCGAGGGCGACCGCGAGGCGCTGCAGCCCGTCCTGGACGCGCTGCAGGCGCGCGGCGTGAGCGTATCGGAGAAGGCCGACACGCTGCTCGCGGTGCTGTCGGAGCACTTTTACGCGGACGAGACGCTGAAAACCGCGCTGCTTGAGGCAATCTCTGCGGGCGCTTCGGGCGTGCTGCCGCTGCGCATCGATGAGTCCGAGCTGCCGCCGGAGATCATGACCGCGCTCTACGCGCGCAACGTCATCCCCGCCGCCGAGCGCAGCGCCGAGCAGACGGCGGAGCGCATCATCGCCGCCCTGCCGGAGAAGAAAAGCCGCATGGGTGCGGCCCTGATCGCCGGGGCGGCCGCCCTGGCCGTGCTGGCGGGCGTGCTGATCTGGCGCGCCGTGCCGAAGGAGGAGACAAAGCCCGAGACCGCGCCCGTCATGGCGCCGGAGATCACGATCCCCGACGGACTGGGACTGCGCCTCGAGGACCTGCAGTACGTCCGCAACGTCGTCATCGTCGGCGACGAGGCCCACTTCCTCACCAACGGGACCCCCCAGCCGAACCAGAGCGCGCCCAGCGTCCATGACTATGCCGTCGACAACGATCGGGACAGCTGGTTCAGCAAGGCCGACGGGCACGAATACGCCGTGACGCGCTACGACGATCTGGGCTTTCTCGCCCTGATGCCGAGACTCCAGAGCCTCTCCTTCGCGCTCGTCGACATCCCGGCGCTGCCCGATCTGAGCGGGACGCAGCTGCGGACGGTGGAGTTCTACGACTGCACGATCGACCGGCTCGACTGGTTTGACGCGGAAATACTGGATTACATCACGATAGACGGCTGCCCGGTCACAGACTTTTCGCCCCTGAGCGCGAGCGTCCGGATGCTGCGGGCGGATTTCGGCTTCCACGATGATATCCGCCCGGACCTCTCCGGCTTTCACCCCGAAAACCTCATCAGCCTGACCCTGCGCGGCAGCCCGCGGGAGATGAAAATGCCGGATCTCAGCGGCTGCGGCAGCCTGCGCGAGGTGCAGCTTGAAAACCTGCCGCTGGAGGACCTGGACTTTCTCCGGGGCAGCAATGTGCACGAGCTGAAGATCGAAACCTGCGACCGCCTGCGCGATATTTCGGCGCTGTCCGAGACGCCGGGCCTGAATGTGCTTTTCATCAACCGATGCGGCCAGCTCCGGGACTTTTCGCCCATCGGCGCCTGCACCGAGCTGCAGCGGGTGAACCTGATAGCAAATAACCTCACCGACGCCTCCTTCCTCGAGGGGCTGGACAAGCTCAAGGATATCCGCCTCCACGGCGCCAGTCTGCCGAACTGGAACTTCCTGAAAAGCTACGCGGACAAACCGTACAGCCTCAGCTTCGTCTTCAACGGAAGCTGCGGCGACGTCTCCGCGCTGCAGAGGGTGAAGAAGTTTTCCTGGCTGTGCCTGCTCGACGTCCGCAATCAGAGCTTTTCCGCGATCGCCCCGTATCTGAAGGACGCGCAGATCGAGCATCTTCAGATTCAAACCTCGCGCGCTCTCGACCTGAGCCTGATCCCCCCGGGGACCCAGCGCCTGGCGCTGCTCAGCTGCAGCCTGGTCACGGATCTGAGCGCCCTGCCGAAGCTGAGCCTGACCGAGGTGAGGCTGGAGGAGATGCCCAGGCTCACGAGTCTGAACGGCGTGCAGAAGCTCGACGTGTTCGGGAAAAACGCCACGGGCGAGCTCGTGATCAGCGATTGCCCGCGCCTGACCGACTGGAGCGCGATCGAAGACGCTTTTCTGAACACTCTGGAGCTGGCGGGCGTCTACACCCTGCCGGATTTCTCCAGACTGCGCTTCCACGCGCTGAAGCTGGACAGCCTCGACTGGCTCGAGGATCTGAGCTGTCTGGACGCGCTGGACGGAAGCTACAAGAGCTACCAGTCCTTTTCGCTCCCGGGCATGGAGCAGATCCGGGATCTGAGCCCCATCGCCCGCGTGATCGACAAAAGCGGGCGGCTCGAGGTCCCGCCGCAGCTCGAGGAGCAGGCACGGGATCTGCAGCAGCAGGGCAGGATCATGTGGTATGACGTCGTCTACCCCGAGGGCGGCTGGGAGCTGGACAAGTCCGAACTGAGCCTGCTGAGTCTCGACGAGCTGGACACCCTGCCCCCGGCCCTGCTCCGGCGGATCACGACCGTGGCCGTCGCGGGCGACACCGTCTACGATCCCAACGTCTATGACGTCTGGAACCGCTGGGAGGGCGGGGAGATGCGCTTCTATCTCGCCGAGCGCGGAAGCGGAGAGGAGACGCGCGTCAATATGGGCTCGATCCGTGATCTGGACGCCTTTTCCAAACTGACCGGCCTGCGCAGGCTGATCCTGGTCTGCCAGCCCATCGAGAGCCTGGACGGGGTCCAGAACATGGAATCCCTCGCAGAGCTGGGGCTGAGAAACTGCCCGAAGCTCACCGACGTCTCGCCCGTTTTCGCGGCGCAGAATCTGGAACGGCTCTGGCTGGATTACACGCCGGTTTCGTCCGTTCAGGGCGTGCAGAACCTCTACCGCCTGAACGAGCTGGGACTCAACTACACCCAGGTGTCGGACCTCTCGCCGCTGACGGAATGCGATTTCGGCGAGGCGGAGCGGTACGGCGGCTTTGATCTGAGTCTGGACGCTGTCCCCTGCGGCGACCTGTCGGCGATCTCCGCCATAGCGCACTATCGCAAGCTGAACGTGAACAATCTTGACGCCGCGCTCTGGCGGGAAACGATCCGAAGCTGCCGGATCGAGGAGCTGGAGTGCGTCAGCGCCGGGATCGACAACGAGACGCTGGCCGGGCTGGCGTCCGAGCACCCGGAGCTGCGGCGGCTCTGCCTCTCCTGGTCGCGGGAGCTGACCGATCTGACGCCGCTGCTGGAGCTGGACGCACTGGAGGAGGTGCGCGTCTCCCGCGACATGCAGGCGGCCATCGACAGCCTCAACGGAAAGGAGTACTCCTTCCGACTGAATATCGAGGGATAAAAAACACATCAGGGGAAGGGCAAAGCCCTTCCCCTGATGTGTGAAATGAGATTCAATGATGGTGCGCGTGATCGGTCGAACCTTCGGACATAAGCATGTCCATCCCGTGCAGCAGCGCCTCGAGCACCGCGCCGAGATTCTCCTTCGCGGCCTTCTCGCTGCCGGGGACGTTGACGATCAGCGTCTTGCCGCGGATGCCCGCGGCGCCGCGGCTCAGGCAGCCGCGCGGCGTGACCCGGAGGCTGGCCAGACGCATGGCCTCGGGAATGCCCGGCGTCAGGCGCTCGACCACGTCGAGCGTCGCCTCGGGCGTGATATCGCGCTGCGAAAAGCCCGTGCCGCCGGTCGTGACGACCAGAGGGATGCGCTCCTCGTCGGCCAGACGGATGAGCACCGCGCCGATCCGGTCGCGCTCGTCCGGGACCACGCCGGTCCACGCGAGCTCGAAGCCCGCGTCCTCCAGCATCGCGCAGAGGGCCGGGCCGCTGGTATCGACGCGCTCGCCGCGGGAGCACTTGTCGCTGACGGTGAGCACGGCTGCTTTGTATTTCATGATAAAGACCTCCCCGAACATCATTTTCCCCATCATACACCCATCCCGGCCGCAGGGCAAGACCTTGACGAAAACCCGGAGCGTTTATATAATGCGGCAAAGGAGATGATCGCATGCTGCCGAAGGACCCCTTTCTGCTGCTGAGCGTCGTGAACACGAAGCTGCGCGACGAGTACGAGGATCTCGACGCCCTGTGCGCCGCGCTGGATCTCGACCGCACCGCCCTCGAGGACAAGCTGGCGGCGGCGGGCTTCCGCTACGATCCGGCCCGGAACGCCTTCCGCTGAAAACGGCGAAAACAAGAAAAAAACGGCGGGGAGCACTGGCACACCCCGCAAGTCTGTGATACAATGCCCGTGACCAGACAGGCATCCACCCGGAAATAGCAAGAGGAGGTTTATCCATGAGCATCCAAAATCCCGTCCCCGGCACCGGCGGCGACCGCTACGTCCCCTATGAGGAGCGCACGGGCGACAGCTCCGTCGTCTTCTTTACGCGCGATCTGTCCGAGGCCGGACTTCTGAAAATCTACGACAAGGTCAGCTCCGTGCTGACGGGGAAGGTCGCGGTCAAGCTGCACACCGGCGAAGCCCAGGGCCCGAACATCCTGCCGCGCCCCTGGGTGAAGGAGCTGCTCGCCTCCCGCCTGCCCGACGCGACGATCATCGAGACCAACACCTATTACGAGGGCACGCGCTACACCACCGAGGACCACATCAAAACGCTGGAGATCAACGGCTGGACCTTCTGCCCGGTGGACATCACCGACGCCGAGGGCGTTGCCGAGCTGCCGGTCAGCGGCGGCAAGTGGTTCGACGTGATGCACGTCGGCAAGACCCTGCCGGAGTACGACTCCCTGCTCGCGCTGACCCACTTCAAGGGCCATGTCCGCGGCGGCTTCGGCGGCAGCAACAAGAACATCGGCATCGGCTGCGCCGACGGCCGCATCGGCAAGAAGGAGATCCACACCATCGCCGGCTCGGACGTGCAGTGGAGCATCGGCAACGAGGAGTTCATGGAGCGCATGACCGAGAGCACCAAGGCCATCCTCGACCACTTCGGCGGCCATGCCTGCTTCATCAACACCATGCGCAACATGTCCGTCGACTGCGACTGCGACGGCGTGCAGGCCGAGCCCGTGGTCACGCCCGACGTCGGCATCCTCGCCTCGCTGGACATCCTGGCCGTGGACGCCGCCTGCGTCGACCTGATCTACAACCTGCCCGAGGACGGCGGCAAGGCGCTGATCGAGCGCATGGAGTCCCGCCACGCCATGCGGCAGCAGAGCTACATGAAGGAGCTCGGCATGGGCAACGACCGCTACACGCTCGTCGACCTGGACAACCATGAGGCCGTCATCACCGCCGCCGAGGCCGTCAGAGACGTCAAGCCCGGCTGGGAGCCCGACCGCTTCAACACCTTCTGGGGCCGGAACCGGCACAGATAAGCACGGAACAATGCGAGAAAAAGAGAAAAGGCCGCGGCCGCGTCTACTACTTCATCATGGGCCGCAGCGAGAACAGCCGCAACC
>JAUNNC010000160.1 GCA_030531585.1 Eubacteriales bacterium
AGGTGCAGACGCCGCACGATCCCGCCAAGTACGAGAACACCCTTACTCCGCTCGACGCTGTCTCCGGCGCATTGGCCACCCGGCAGGAGACGCGGAAGATCGAGCGCGTCCCGCGTGCCGCATCCAGCATGGATATCCCGCTCGGCGAGGATGACGACGACGCGCTCAGCCTCTTCCAGGGGGTGAGCGATACCGCCGTTCTTCCGACGCCCGAGCCGAAGTCCAGGAAGAAACCGAAGGTCAGTGTTGTCAAGGAGACCGCGACCGAGGGCGTAATGCCCCTGAGCGCGGAGGACGCCGCAAAAATTGCCGGGATCGATCTCAAGGCCTACGACGAGGCCAAGGCCGACCGGAACAACCCGGAAAAGATCCCGGGCGGCAAGGGCAGGGGAAAGCGCGTCACCGTATCGGCGGAGATCTCCGATCCTCCGAAGGTGCAGCGCATGAGCCGGGACGAGGTCAACGCCGAGGCCCAGGCCGTCGCCGAGGCGATCTCCGCCACCGAGGACAAGCCGGACTATGTCTATCCGCCGGTCGGTCTGCTCAAGAGCGGTACCGCAGCCGCCGGTGACGCACGGGAAGAGATCCTTGTCAACAAGGAGCGGCTCGAGGGCGCGATCCGGAGCTTCGGCATCGGCGCGACCATCGTCGGCGTCACGCGCGGCCCCACGGTCACACGCTACGACATCGAGCTGGACCAGGGCGTGAAACTCGCGCGCGTCACGAATCTGGCGGGCGACCTTGCGCTTGCGCTCGGCGTCGTCAACGTCCGCATCGCGCCGATCCCGGACAAGATTTCCACCGTCGGTATCGAGGTGCCGAACAAGATCGTCAGCACCGTCTGTCTGCGGGATATCATCGAATCGCCCAAATTCACCGGCGCCAAATCCAAGCTCAGCTTTGCGCTCGGCAAGGACATCGGCGGCGACTGCATCATCGGCAACATCGCCAAGCTCCCGCACATGCTCATTGCCGGTACGACCGGCTCCGGCAAATCCGTGT
Source organism: Eubacteriales bacterium (assembly GCA_030531585.1). Lineage (GTDB taxonomy): Bacteria > Bacillota > Clostridia > Oscillospirales > Oscillospiraceae > Limivicinus. The sequence goes on from JAUNNC010000160.1 coordinate 1,003, forward strand.
GCATGAACTCGCTGATCCTGTCGCTGCTGTACAAGGCGCGCCCGGACGAGGTCAAGCTCATTATGATCGACCCGAAGATGGTCGAGCTCGGCGTCTACAACGGCATCCCGCACCTCTATGTCCCGGTCGTGACCGACCCGAAGAAGGCGGCGGGCGCGCTGCAGTGGTCGGTGGTGGAGATGCTCAAGCGCTACCGGCTCTTCTCGGAGATCGGCGTGCGCGACATCGACGCATACAACCGCCACTGCCAGAGCTCCGGCGAGACGACGCTGCCCCGCGTGGTGATCGTGATCGACGAGCTTGCCGACCTTATGATGATCGCCTCCAAGGACGTCGAGGAGAGCATCTGCCGCGTGGCCCAGATGGGCCGAGCCGCCGGCATGCATCTGGTCATTGCGACGCAGCGACCCTCGGCCGACGTCATCACCGGCCTGATGAAGGCGAACATCCCGTCTCGCATTGCGTTTGCCGTCTCCTCCACGCTTGAAAGCCGCATCATCCTCGACCAGGGCGGTGCGGAGAAGCTGATCGGCATGGGCGACATGCTCTTCTCCCCGGTCGGCGTCGGCAAGCCCATCCGCATTCAGGGCGCCTACGTCTCCGACGAGGAGCGCGAGGAGGTCATCCAGTTCATCAAGGAGGGCGCGGGCGAGACCCAGAAGAACGACGAGATCGAGGAGTACATGAACAAGGCCGCCGAGGACAAGAACAGCGACAGCGCGTCCTCCGACAAGGAGGAAAAGGCGATGGGCGGCTACGACGAGATGCTCCCGCAGGCGGTCGAGGTCGTGCTCGAGACCAAGTCCTGTTCGGTCTCGATGCTCCAGCGCAGAATCAAGCTGGGCTATTCCCGCGCGGCGCGCATCGTCGATCAGATGGAGGAGCTGGGCATCGTCGGGCCCTACGAGGGCGCCAAACCCCGCTCCGTTGTCATCGACCGAGACGGCTGGACCGAGATCCAGCGTCAGCTCGGCCTGATCGACGACAGCGATATGGCGCTTGCCGCGCAGATGAACGAGGACGACGCCGGGAACGACTACGACAACTGATCCGGAAAAGGGCGTTTGAAACGCCCTTTTCATGCTGTCGGCAAAGTGTCGACAGCATGAAAGGCAAAAATGAGAACTTCCGAAAAGTTCCCATTTTTGCGTAGATTGAACATGAAAGGGGGACTCCCCGTCCCCCTTTCACAATTCCCACTTACGAGTCCGACTTGCCAGCAAGGGTTTGTCTACAGTCTGAAATGGCGTTTGAAACGCCCTTTTCTTTTGAGGTGAAAGCATGGAGAACCTGATAAGCCCGATGACCGAACAGCAGGTCAACAAGCTGAGCATGCTGGCGCTGGCCCACGTGGGCGACGCCGTGTTCGAGCTGCTCGTACGCACACGGCTCTGCGCGCAGGGTCCCTCCCCGGTCGCGCAGCTCCACCGGCTGACGGTCGCGCAGGTCAACGCCTCCGCCCAGGCGGAGGATATGAAAACGCTGCTCCCGCTTCTGACGGAGGAGGAGACCGCCCTCTATAAGCGCGGGCGCAACACGAAGGTCAACTCCGTCCCGCATCATGCCGAAATCGGCGAGTATCACGCGGCGACGGGGCTGGAGGCGCTTTTCGGCTGGCTGTATCTGCTCGGCAGGACCGACCGCATCCGCGAGCTCTTCAACGCTATTACGGAGGAATAGAGATGCCGCTTGATGCCATCTGCCTGTCCGGCCTGACGCGTGAGCTGAACGGAAAACTGACGGGCGCGAAAATCGACAAGATCCAGCAGCCTGAGCGCGACATGGTGCTGTTCACGCTGCGCGGCCGCGGCGAAACGCTGCGTCTTCTGTGCGCGGTCGGCACGGGGAACGCGCGTGTCCACCTGACGCACGCCGCATTTGAGAACCCGGCTGAGCCGCCGATGTTCTGCATGCTGCTGCGCAAGCATCTGCTCGGTGCGCGTATCACGGAGCTTGAACAGCCGGAAGGGGAGCGCATGCTGATCTTTACCCTTGAGGCCCGCGACGAACTGGGGATCGAGGCGCAGAAAAAGCTGGTCGTGGAGCTCATCGGCCGGAGTGCAAATTTGATCCTCGTCGATGCGGAGGGGCGGATCATCGACTGCCTGCGCCGCATGGACTTCGGGGGCAGCGCGGAACGCCGGATGCTCCCCGGCATGCTCTACCGCATGCCGCCCGGCCAGGGCAAGCCCTTCCTTCCGGGGCTGTCCGCGGAGCAGATTGCAGAGATGATCGCCGGAGCCGAACAAACCAGGCCTGTCGATAAGTGGCTTCTGGACAGCTTTTCCGGGCTTTCTCCGCTCGTTTGCCGGGAGCTGGCATTCCGATGCGGCGGCGAGTACGCGCTGCTTCCGGAGCTTCTGAACGCCTTTTCCGAGAGCGTACGGGCGGGAGAGCTCGAGGCCTGGATGGTCTATGACGGCAAGAAGCCGCTGGACTTCTGCTTCATGGCGCTCAGACAATACGGACCCGCTGTGAGCTGTGTCCGCCAGTCCGGCTTTTCCGAGATGCTCGATCTGTTTTATTCTGACCGCGACCGGCTCGAGCAGCAGCGGCGGCGCGCCCAGACGCTCAACAAAAGCGTGCGCCTCCTGCGCGACCGGCAGGCGCGCAAGCTCGCCCTGCAGAAGGAGGAGCTTCAGCGCACCGAGGACCGCGAGACGCTGCGGAAAACCGCCGAGCTGATCACCGCCAATCTCTATCGTATCCGAAAAGGCGACACCCGCCTGACATGCGAGGATTACTATGCGGAGGGCTGTCCCGAGATCGAGATTTCGCTTGATCCGCTCAAATCCCCGCAGCAGAACGCGGCAAAGCTGTTCCGCGAATACGCCCGACAGAAGGCCGCGCGGGATCACCTGACGCGCCTGATCGCAGACGGCGAGGAGCATCTGGACTATCTCAACAGCGTGCTTGCCCTGATCGCAGCGTCGGAATCGGAGAAGGATCTGGCCGATCTGCGCAGAGAGTTGATTGCGTGCGGGATCATCAAGCAAAAGGGAAGCCGGAAGCCGGACAGGGGCAAAGCCCAGGTGCCGCTGCGCTTCGTGACAGACGACGGTCTCGAGGTCCTGGTCGGGCGCAGCAACCTGCAGAATGACGAGCTGACGACCAGGCAGGCGCGCCGCACCGATATCTGGCTGCACACGCAGAAGATCCACGGCAGTCATGTCATCCTCCGCTGTGAAGGGCGGGAGCCGCCGCTGCGCAGCCTCGAGCAGGCGGCGGTGATCGCGGCCCATTTCTCCCAGGGGCGCAGCGCGGGAAAAATCCCCGTCGACTGCACCATGGTGAAAAACGTCCGAAAACCCGCCGGGGCGCTGCCGGGAAAGGTGATCTACACGGATTACAAAACTCTGGTTGTGCAAAGCGACGAGGAACTCGTCGGCAGACTGAAATGCAAATAAAAAACGAGGCTGCTGATTCTCTGTCAGCAGCCTCGTTGTCGTGTCAGTTTTTTTCATGCCTTCCTTTTGGCAGGGCGTCCCATTCATACCAGCGGCGCGGCAGCTTTGCTGCGATCAGGACGGCGATGCAGCCCGCGAAGATGCCGAC
>JAUNNC010000017.1:0-20009 GCA_030531585.1 Eubacteriales bacterium
TGATGTTCACAGACGTCGGATTGCTTCGCCCGCCGTCGTTCGTCCACGAGATCACGCCCGCGCTGCTGACACTCGGCGTGAACGTGACGCCATCCGTGCCGTTGGTCCCGTTCGTGCCCGGGTCGCCTTTCGGACCCTGTTCACCCTGCGCCCCGGTATTACCCTTCGGACCTTTGATGTTCACAGACGTCGGATTGCTTCGCCCGCCGTCGTTCGTCCACGAGATCACACCCGTGCTGCTGACTGCCGGCGTGAAGGTGACGCCATCCGTGCCGTTGGTTCCGTTGGTCCCCGGATCGCCCTTCGGACCCTGCTCACCTTGCGGCCCGGTATCACCCTTCGGACCTTTGATGCTGACAGACGTCGGATTGCTCCGCCCGCCGTCGTTCGTCCACGAGATCACGCCCGCGCTGCTGACTGCCGGCGTGAACGTGACGCCGTCAGTGCCGTTGGTTCCGTTGGTCCCGTTCGTACCCGGGTCACCCTTCGGCCCCTGCTCGCCCTGCGCCCCGGTGTCACCCTTCGGTCCTTTGATGTTCACAGAGGCCGGATTGCTCCGTCCACCGTCGTTCGTCCACGAGATCACGCCTGCGCTGCTGACACTCGGCGTGAACGTGACGCCGTCAGTGCCGTTGGTTCCATTCGTGCCGTTCGTACCAGGGTCACCCTTCGGTCCCTGCTCGCCCTGCGCCCCGGTGTCGCCTTTCGGGCCCTGTTCGCCCTGCGCCCCGGTATCACCTTTCGGGCCCTGTTCGCCTTGGGGGCCTCTGAGTGCCGCGAGCTGTTCGGGCGTGAAATCCCCGTAGGTGAAGGCTTCGCCCGGATCGCCCTTCTCTCCCTTGCTGCCCCGAGGTCCCTGCGGGCCGGTGTCGCCCTTGATACAGACCGTTTCGCCGCTGGTTCCTTCTCCGTTCAGGGTCTGCGCGAGCCGGACCAGATAGTCCCTCTGCTGACGGATCTGCTGCTGCACGTCTCCCAGAAGGATCGGGGGCAGCTCTATCTGTCTCATCCCGTCACTTCCTCACGCACAGAAGGCTGAAGGGCAGAGCGACATCCGGCTTCTGCCTGGCATAAAACGTGATCAGGTTCGCCGCCGTCACGGCCCGAAAGATGAGCCCCCAGGCATCCTCAAGCGCTTCGTCCGTCGCCCAGGTCCCGCTCATCACCGCATCCGCGATGGGTTTGTCGGACTCTCTCAGTCCGCTCACCGCGATCGCCGCGGAATACGGTGCGGCAGAACCGCTCCAGTCCGTGGTCTGGATCGTGCCGCCGTAACTGCTGCTGACGGCGCCGGCGGCAATTTTTGTCGACGTGACAGCGGCGTTTGCCAGATTATCGGTCTGGACCGTAATGGGATCCGCGCCGTCCGGAAGATGCCGCGCGTTGTGATAGGGGACAGCCGCCAGCGCCGCGTTGAAGGTCGCCTGGGTGCCGCTGTAGCCGGCCTCGACCGCCGCGTCAAAAGCGCTCTGACCCGCGGGGCCGGCGGCGCCGACGGCGCCGGCCGGGCCGCGGATGTTCTGCGCGGCGGGGTTGGGCAGTCCCGCGTCGTTTGTCCAGCTCAGGTTGCCGCCCGCGTCGACCGCCGGCGTGAAGGTCGCGCCCTGCGCCCCGGTCTCGCCTCTGGCTCCCTGGATCGTGCCGTTGTTGCGCCAGCTTTCGTTTACCGCATCCCAGATATAGATATCGTAGGGTGCGGTCGTTCCGACGCCGAAGGCTGCGCCGGCCTCGGGCACCGGGACCGCGGCGGTCAGGTCGGTAAAGGTGTCATAGAAGCCCCGGATCACGAAGCTGGTGCCGTCCCTGCCGTTAAATTCTCCGGCCTCGGCCGCCGCTTTCACCGCCGCGGCGAAGGCCAGGGCCGCGCTTGCCTTGCTGTCGACCTGCTCGGCCACGCTCAGCGGCATCGGGTGCAGCGGCGCGTCCACCAGACCCGATGCCTTCACCGTCAGCAGGACCGGCACGGTCGTCAGGCGATCCTCTCCGTCGCTTCCCGTCAGGTACAGCTCCCATTCGCCCAGCGTGAGACTGAGCTCCGCGTCCTCGCCGAAGGCGCCGTCCGCGTCCAGGGCGACGTCATAGACGGTCTCTCCCTGCCGAAAATGGAGCCAGGTGCTGTGGCCGTCCCAGTCGGAGCCGCTGAAATGGGTCCGTCCCGTCAGATAGTGCAGGCTGTCCGCCGCGATCACCGGCGTATAGAGCTTCAGGCTCTGCCCGCAGACATAGCATTCAAGCATGGTTTTCCTCCTCAAGCTGCCGCGCGGACCGGATCGGCTGTCCGCGCGGGTGATTGCTCCGCCGCTCGTCTCCCGCGGGACGGGCGGCCTTTTCATCATCCGACGTCGCTGCCGAATGTCAGGATTTTTGCGATGGAGTACAGGCGCACCTCGCCCCTCCCCGCCAGCCTCATGCGCAGGTGGTCGCAGCGCCGCGGCCGGATCGGCAGCGTCACGGTACGGGTACCCTTCACGCGGATGCGTCCCTGCCGCACCCAGGTCCCGTCGGAGTCGTACATCAGGTACACGCTCAGCTCCGCGCCCTCCTCCAGACACAGCCGCAGGTTGAAGCGGGAGACGTACTTGCGGTCGGGATGCTGATAGCTCAGCAGGCCGGTTTCCGCCTCCCAGTCGACGAAGGGCTCGCTCTCCCCGTCGGTGCCCAGCAGGGCGAGCAGCGTCCCGTCATCGGTCAGCGCGTAGAGCTCGTCGCCGAGCCGGGCGAAGGCCTCGGCATGCAGCTCGTCCTCCCGCATCCAGAGTCCGTGCCGGATGTCATAGACGAAGAGGCTGCAGACGCCGTCGGCCCCGCGCATGGAGATGTAATAGCGGTCCCCCGCCGCTCCGGCGGCCGCGTCTGAGAACAGCTCGTCGCCGAGCGGCGCGCTGATGCTCTGCGGGAACCCGCCCTGATAGATGCACACGTCGCTCCTGCTCTTGTAAAACAGCGTCTCGTTTACCACCTGCAGGCTCTGCGCGCTGCCCTCCTGCACGCCGCGGCACACGGTCTCGCTGATCGCGTGGGCGCCTGCGGAGGAGATCGCCACGCGGTGGATGCGGTTCTCCTTGAAGAACATGGGGCAGCCCAGGTAGCTGACCGCTCCCGTCCACGGCCCGTCCGAGCCGACCGAGGCCGTCCAGCTGTCGGTGCTCAGGCCCATATACTGCCGCCAGTTTTTGAAATCGCCGAGCGCGCAGCAGTAGAGCTCATTCAGGTTTTTCCCGTTTTCCGTCCCGTAGCGGCAGCCCCAGAGGCGATTCTGGCACTCGATCACGAAGTCCATCGCGGGCACGCTCCGTTCGATACGGACCGAGCCCTCGGTCTGTGTTTCCGCCTGCTCCAGCAGCCCCGTCACCACGATGTAGTCGATCACGCCCCCGCCGCCGCCGACTGCGCAGAGAACTTTATCCCCGTTGATCCCCGACGGCGCAGCGCCGGAGATGCTCACCCCGTCAAAGCGCCGGAAGAGCGCCGGGAGCTCGCCCTCCGAACGAAAGCGCAGCTTTGTATAGACGGTCGGGATCTCGCTCCACTCGCTCATTGCCGCGCTCCACTGCTTCAGAACGTGCTTTTCCTTTGCCGTGTCGATCCAGAGCGCCGCGTTTTCCGGGTTTTCCGGTGCCGTCTCCGAAACGGTCGGCCGCTGATACTCGGTCCCGTCGACGCGGCAGAGCGTATACTCCACCGCGCCGGCGGAGGTGTAGAGTGCCTCCAGGCTGCCCCGGTCGGCAGCGTCGGCGGTGTTGAAGTATTTCTTGTCGGGGAAGACGACGATGTACGCCCCCATGCTGACGAGCTGCTTTTTGCCGGCGCTCAGCCCCGTCAGCGGCGTTGCCGCTCCGTCGACAAACAGCGTCCCGTCGTCGACCCAGGCCAGCTTCTCCTTGGCCAGCAGGCCTCCGGGCGCCTGCAGGGTCCCAACCCTTCCGCGCTTTTTGCGGTTGGCAAGCAGGGGGAAGTGCGCGCTCGTGAGGTTGCGCATATCGTAGAACTCCCCCTCGTCGATCTTGAGCTGGTGGTTGTAGCCCCGGAAGGTATCGGTCACCTCCCGCTCGGTGTATTCGTAGCTCAGTGTCGGCAGCAGTGCCATAGCGTCTCCTCCTAGAAGCGGAAAGCCTCGCCGCCGCGCCTGGGACGGTGGGTCCGGGTGTAGCAGGCGGCGAAGGCGGTGTAGGCGCTGTTGAACAGCGTCATGCGCTTGTTGTAGCGCTGGGTCTCGCTGTTTTCCGCCGCGATCATCGCCTGCAGGTAATAGTAATACAGGTCCTCCCCGTAGGGCGCGCCGATCAGCAGCTCCTCATCCCCGCTGACATAGGCGGGCATCGTATCGGTCGGCGGGTCCTCGTGGGTCTCGATCAGTTCCCGGAACACCTTCCCGTCGAGGCTGGAGAGCCAATGCAGCTTCTGCTCGGGGGAGTAGTCGTTGGGTTCGAGCAGATCCACCCGCTCGATCATATCGATCGCTTTCATTGTTTTCCTCCTTCTTCCCGGGGAGCGTACTCCCCGGGAAGACTTTCCGGTCGGTCCGGCCTCAGGCGCCGGTCTGTTTTCTCTCGTCCATGCTCTCGTAGAGCCGGTCGGCGGCGCGGTCGCTTCTGGCGATCTCCTCGGCCACGGCGGCGGGGACCATGGATTTCTTGCCTCTGGGCAGCAGGTAGTTCACCCCGTTGATGCCGACGAAGAGATTGGGGTCGGCGCGGTCGCCGCCTCTGGGGATGAAGACCTCAACGCGTTTCTCGTCCATTTTCGTCCCTCCCTCAGTTGGCCTCGTCGGATGCGCTGAAGGAGCTGGTGCTCATCACGCGCAGCAGACGCTCGGGGTAGAGGATGGTCGCGCCGTTGGTCTCGAACTTGTAGCCGATGGTGCTGAACTGGTTGAGCGGGCCGCCGATCTCCCCCTTGTCGTGGATGATCATCTCGAGGGCGCCGCCCTCGGGATCGATGATGCCGAAGCTGTCCTTGCCGAAGAAGTAGGTCGCGTAGACGGCGATGGTGTCGTTCTGTCCCTTGATGACCGGGGCGAAGACGTTTTCGATGAAGCGCACGCCGTGCAGCTCGCCGATCTCGCCGTTGAAGATCTCCTCGGGGGAGGCGTACTTATGTGCCTCGATCCAGCTTTCGTCGTTTCTCAGGTCGTGGGCGACGGAGGGGTGGATCACCGCGTAGTACTTGCCGCCGATACGGGGCACGCGGTTTTTCTTCATGACGGTGACGGCCCGGTTGACCATCTCGGGGGTGAGGTGGCAGTGGTACTCCGCGCTCTCGGCGAGGCCGCTCTGGGCGGTGGGGGTGGCTGCGACGGCGCCGGTGGCGCGGGTGATCTTGTCGCAGTAGAGGACGTTGGTGTTGGTGAAGAGCGCGTCGCGGATCAGGGCCTCCTGGGTCTCGGCGGCGGAAGCGCCCATCTCCTCGGTGGCGCCGAGGATGACGTCGTCGTAGGCGCGCAGCTCGAGCTTGTCGGTGATGGCGGTATAGGTGCCGTACTGATCGACGGTGCCGGTGACGGCGGTGACGCCGAACTTCTGGCCGGTGGGGATGACGCCCTCGGTCAGGCGGGCGGCCTTGTCGAAGGTGTTCCACTTGCGCCATTCGACGACGCCGTGGTGGTTGGCGGGCAGGGGCTGGCGCTTGGCGAACTGCGCGTAGAACAGCTCGCTGCGGGCGTTCTCCAGCAGCTCGGTGTCGTAGAAGGCCTTGAGCTCGCTCGACAGGCTGTGCGCGCTGTCGAAGGCCGTGGTCTCGCCGGTCGACGCATTGACGAAATTGCCGGTCGCGTTGACGAGGGTGCCGGCGTCGGCAAAATGCTGCAGATCAAACATAGTCTTTCTCATTCTCCTTTTCCGGGGGGAAGCCTACTCTCCGACGGAGAGCTTCCGCCCCTGTGCTTTGGCTTCGAGGATGCGTTTTTTCAGCTCCTCGCGTTCCTGTCTGGACATGCTTTTGGGATCTCGCGCGAAGCCTGTCCCGGCGCTGCCGCCGTGGCTTTCGCGGGGGCGCGCGGCCTGGGTGCGGACGCTGCGGCTGAGTGCCTCCAGGCTTTTGCGCGCCGCGGCCTCGCCGATCTCCCCGCGGTGCAGGGCGTACCACGCGTCCTCGGGCGACACGCCGCTGTGCGGGGCGGTCAGGCGCAGGAAGGCCGGGTCCTCCAGGGCGCGCATCAGATCGAAGTCGGGTGCGGCGGTCCGAAGCGCTTCGGCCTGTTCGAACAGTCTGTCGAGATGCTGCCGGATCTGCTCCGCGGCATAGAGGCTCTCTCCCCGGCGGATCTGTTCGGCCAGTGCGGTCTCGTCCTGTTCGCCGTAGCGTTCCCTCAGCGCATCGAGCACCGGCCCGAGGGCGCTCAGCCGCTGTTCGGCCTCGGCGCGGGAGCGGAGTCTGCGCTGCACGGTCCGTCCGACCGCCTCATCGTAGCACTTCCGGTAATCGGGATCGGCCAGGATCTCTTCCCAGCTCAGCTTCCTGTCACCGGATTCTCTGCCGTCGGTCTGCTCCTGTTCCGCCTGTGCTTCGGCGGGATCGGTCTCGGGAAGGCTCTGGGTCTCCCCGGCTGTGGTCTGTTCGGTTTTCTCGGTATCCATACCGGCTCCTCCTATATTTCTTCCCCCTCTGCAGCGGGGGTAAAGGGCATCGTTCATCTCCGCCTGGTCTTTTCGGGGTTGGGCTTCTCGGACAGCTTGATTCTCTCCTTGCTGCCTGGATTCGTCTGTTTATTGCCGCTTCCGCTGCCTCCGCCGCCGGTTCCGCCGGAGAAGCCTCCGCCGCCGCCCGAGGGCCTTGTGCGCTTGAATTCCTTCAGCAGCGCCTCGGCCAGCGCCCGGCTCATTCCGGTCTCGGCGAGCTCCTGATCGCTCGGCTCGTAACCGCTCTGGGCGATCACGCTGATCAGGCTCTGGTAGGCGGCCCAGCGCCGGTCGTAATCCTTTTTCTCGATATCGGCAGCCATATTGTACCGATCCTTTTTGCGTCCGTACTCGTTCTGGGCGAGGGCCGACGCCTGGCCGAGCTGGTTGGACAGGGCCTCGCCCTCCGCCTGCCAGCGCTTGAACGCCGCTCCGTAGAGCTCCGGCATCACGTCGCCGAGCTTCTGGAGATAGGCGTCGTACTGCTGCTGGCCGACGCTCTGGGCGTAGCTGGAGCCGTAGCCTCCGGTGAGGGCGGCGCTGCGTCCGACGGTATCCCGCATGGCGAGACTCCCCTCCCGGACGTAGCGGTCCCGGTACATCCCGTACAGGGGGTCGCTCTCCGCCTCATAATGAAAGGCGGGCCGGTTGACGATCTTCTCGTAGAGGCTGCGGATCTCTCCGTCGTAGCTGGTGGTGAGGTCGGGCAGGCTGATCTCCGCCTGCTTCAGGGCCTCCATGGTGTTGCCGTAGGCGCTGCCGCTGCCCGTTTTCAGGGTCTCCTCCTGTGTCATGCTTCACGTTCCTCCTCGTTGTCATCCTCCCGGCGCCGGAAGCGCACATGCTCCGGCCTCTCCTCGGCAAGCAGCTCCAGCCCCGCCGCCACGGTCTCGAAGCACTCCCGGCACTGTCCCGCATAGGCCTCCTCGGGGCTGCACGCGGCCCGGAAGCGTCCGGGGGCGCGGCTGATTGCGGGGAAGCAGTGCTCGGCGAGCTCCGACAGCCGCCGCTCGAGCGTCATGCTGAGCATGCTCAGCGCGGCGCAGACCGGGTCCTCTCCGTATGCGCCCGCCCCTGCGTGGCCCTCCATGCTGAGGCGCAGCTCTGCGGGCTCATAGACGATTCTCGTCATCTCGCGCCTCCCGGCAGGGCGAAGCCCGCCGCGCCCGCCCTGGCCCGCTCGATGCGGTCGATCCTGCGCGCCTCGGTCTTTTTCCGCGGCGCCGCCGCGATCGACGCGTCGCCCGTGATCCCGGCCATCAGGGCCGGGGCGTTTTCGGGCTCGTACTTCTGCGTCAGGGCCAGCGCGTACTGCTGATAGAGGGCGAGCTGGCGCTGCATGGTGCCGTTCACGGCGAGGCGCTGCATCAGCTCGTCTCTGCCCTCGAACTCCATCATGCTCATGCAGGCGAGCGCCTGATCGCTCTGCTGCGGCGCGAAGAAGCCCAGCTGATAAAACTGCAGGGCCAGCTCGTTCTGGGTGAGCCGGGTATAGGCGCTGCCCTTCTGGGGGATCACGCGGATATCGAAGACCGGCTGCCGCAGTCCGAGCTCGACGCCGCCGAGCATTCCCTGCTCCTGCGGGCGCAGCCCCGCGTTGTCGTAGGAGACGAACTCCTCCGCGCCGAGCCTGCCCGTGATGCGGAATTGCCGCGGCAGCTCGTAGAACTGTCGGATCAGCTCGATGCACAGGTCGATGATCTCGCCGTAGGCGCGGTAGCTTGCGCGGGTGGAGTCGCGGCTGCCCTTGCCGGAGGCCTCCTGCAGGGCGGCGATGGCGGAGGCCGCGGTCACGCCGGCGTTGGCGAGGCCGACCGAGGTCTCGGTATTGCCGGAGGTCTCGCGCAGCTCGTTGATGATGCTGGTGCGCATGTTGAGGTAGTTGCCGCTGAGCGGCCGGTACTCGACCATGCGCAGGCTGTCCTCGCCGAGGTTGCCGCTGACGTGGACGATGGGGTTTTTGAGATCGAGGAATTCCTCCTCGTTGACCGCGCCGTCGCTGCGCTGGAAATAGCGGGGCGTGGCGCCGACCATGGTGTTTTTCAAAAAGGCGGTCTGCATGAGGTCGATCTGGGTCTGGCTGTTGCGGCACAGGTCGATGTAGCCGTAGCCGCAGGGACTGCCCTCCACGGGGAAGAGGCTGTCGAACACGAAGGGGTAGCGCCCGTGGTCGTAGAGGCCGGGCGCGTTCCCGTCCTCCCCGGTCTCATTTTCGCTCGCGTAGAGCAGGGTATCCCCGACGTAGCGGCAGTAGTGCAGGACCTGTCCCGCCCCGGCGCGCTTTTTGTAGTAGACCTCTATGACCGTGGACTTGCCGTCGACGGGCACGCTGTCGTCGTAGAGGAAGCGCGTGGCCGTAAAGCCGCTGTTTTTGAGCTTCCCCTTCAGCTGCGGGTACTCCTCCTCGAGGCGGTCGTTGTCCTCGAGGCGCGTATGGAACAGGTAGCGGCTGTCCTGGATATCGCTCTTGCCGGGCTCCCAGAAGACGCTGAGCAGATCGACGCGCTCGATGGCGATGTCGCCGAGGCCGCCTGCCTTCTCCGGGTCCCAGAAGACCTTGTAGGCGCCGGTCCCGGTCTTGAGCTTCTGCCACATGGCCTCCGAGTAGGTCTTCTCGAAGCCGTTCTGCTCGAGGATGACCGGCAGGATCCTGGACAGGATGCGGGCCTCCTGGCGGTCGTCCGGCTCCCGGGGCAGGATGTTCGGCTCGGGAAAGGCGTCCATGGCGTCGGCGTGCTTGGAGACGATCACATTGTGCAGCCAGCCGCTGACGGCCTGAAAGCCGCCGAGCCCGTCGGAGCTCTTTTTCTCCTCGGCGCTGTTGCGCAGCTTCCACCAGTTCTCGGCGGCGACGCTGCGCCGTTCGACGCTGGCCTTGCCGGCCTTGTACTTCTGCAGGATGCTCGTGAACGTGCGGAGCCTGGTCTCATCCACGGGCAGGGTTCTGTTTTCTTCCATACTTCTCTCCTTTTCACGTTTTTTCGGTTCCTTTCCGCGCAGTGCGGGAAACACTCGTCCCGCCCCGGCTCTCCTGCAAAGGGAGATGCGAAGCGGTGAGGTCTTGTGTCCCTCTTCCTCAGCCCGCCCTCTGCACGTCATTGCGAGCCAGTGCGCACACTGGCGTGGCAATCCGCCCCTCCTTACGGGGACTGAGGGGGTTATTTCTTCAGCGGGTCGATCAGCAGCTCCCGCTTCTCGACCGGGCGCAGCGGCGCCACCGGCCGGGACATGCAGAGATACCGCCACTCGTCGGCGACGTGGTCCTCCAGCTCCGTGTCCAGATCCTCGGGTCTGGACTTGTGGAAGGCCATCAGCGGGATGGTGCGGAGGAAGGCTTTGCAGTTGGAGAAGACGTACATCCGGCTGCGCCCCTCCTCATCGAACTGCAGGCGGTAATGGCACTGCATCCAGCCGGGGATGCGGTTGTTGTCTCCGGGCGTGAACCAGATCCCCCAGCGCCCTGCGGTGTCGGCGATGCTCTCGCCGCGGCTGGCGTCCCAGATGGCGGGGTCGGCCACGCCCTCGATGTGCTTTCCGCGCAGCCAGGGGTGCTCGCGCTCGATGCGCGCGATCTCCTGAAACTGCTGATCGGGCGTCCAGCGCAGGCCCTCGTTGGGGGTGCCGGTGCAGCCGTAGAGCTCGAGCACGCGGTAGATCACTCCGTCGTAGTCGATGGCCCACCAGGCGCAGGAGAAGGGCTTGCCGTAGCCGAAGTCGTAGCTGCGCACGATGCGCCAGCCGCGCCTTGACCCCGTGTTGAGGTCGAAGGGCTCGATCACATGGCACCAGCGCCCCTGCGCCTTCAGCTCGTCTTCGCTCAGCGTGCATCCGTGCTCGGCCGCCGCCGCGAGATCGGGGGTGATGCGGAAGTCCTCGAAGAACTGTCCCTCGAAGATGTCCCAGCTCCCGTAGCGCCAGGCCTGCCGGAGCTTGGGCGGCAGGGCCTCGAGCCTGCGCACATAGTCCGGGTCGGCCTCCATCAGCGCGTGGTTGTCGGTGACGAGGGCCTGGATGAAGCTGTGCTCGTCGGGGTCCTCGCCCTCGCGGAAGCGCCGGTCGATGAAGAGCCGCTTGACCCAGCCGTGTCCCTCGCCGCCGGGGTTGCAGGTGAAGTACATGCGCTTGGGGAAGTCGTTGACGCCGCGCACGCAGGCGCGCAGGCTCTCCATCTTCTCCTCGGACTGCTGGGTCGCCTCGTCGACGAACAGCACGTCCACCTCGCTGCCCTGGAAGCGCAGGGCGTCGCTCTCGTTCTCCAGATAGCGGAAGAGGATGCGGCTCCCGTTGGGAAAGACGATGGTCTTCTGTCCCTCGCGGTAGTCCGCGATGCGCTCCTCCTCCGGTCCGAAGCAGCCGAGCATCCGGCACAGGGGCAGGATGTGGTTTTCGCGCAGCTCCGGATAGGTCCTGCGCACGATCATCACCTTGATGCCCGCGTAGCGCAGGCACAGCAGCACGGCCTTGACGCGCACGGCCCAGCTCTTGCCGCCGCCGCGCGCCCCGCCGTAGCCGATGTAGCGGTGTTCGTCGCGCAGGAAGTTCTTCTGCTTTTCACTCGGCTCCGGCAGTCTCAGCTCCGCCATACCCTGTCTCCTTCCCCGGTTTTCCCGAACGGGGCGCTGCCGCCGTCCGCGGCGGCGGCTGAGGGGTCCGCCCCTCCTACCGGCTGAACTCCTCCGCCTCGCCGACGAAGCGTACGGTCAGCTCTCCGCCGCCCGCGCCGGTCTCCCTCGTGCCGCGGAGCTCCTTGAGCTCCCGCAGCGCGCCGGTCACGGCCTTGAAGTCCTTGGCCTCCATCCCGTCCCCGGTGCTCAGCGCGGCGTCGATCTGGTCGAGCAGCTTTTTCGTCAGCCGTTCAAGGCGTCTGTCGCTGTCCTCGTTCAGAAACGCCGCCCGCTGTCCCTGCCAGTCCTCGCGCCTGGCTCTCCACGAGAGCGAGCTGTTTGGCACGCCCGTCTCCCGTGCGATCTGCGCCAGGCTCTTCCCCTCCTCGATGTAGGCCCTGCGCAGCGCGGTCCATTCTCTCATTCGTCCTCACCGTATTTATTGGAATAGGTACAGCGATAGACCGGACAGCGTGTGAAGCGCCCCACGCAGAAGCAGCCCATGTGCCGGTCCTTCTGTCCCAGCGTCCGGAAGCGGCTGACGACCTCCGCGCCCGCGCTGTAGCCCTCGCAGGTGATGGAGCGTCCGCTCCGGTCGTCCGAGATATAAAAGGGGCACTGCACGTCCGCCTCCGTCCAGCAGATCTTCTTATAGTTTCCCATCTTCGTCCTCTCCGCCGGGCTCCGGTTCCGGCTCCGTGTCGTTCTCCGCCGCGTGCGGGAGCAGCCAGGGCGGCCAGCCCGTGCGCTCGATGCAGCGCAGGATCGGATCGTCCGCGATCAGTCTCACTGTCGTCTCCATCCAAATCTCACAAAATTAAGATTCTTCCTTGACAAGCCCCGGAAACTGCCGTAAAATAAGGCTGCGAGCCGCAGAAAGAATCTCATCTTTTTCAGATGCGCTTGCATTATATCGCATTTAGTTCAGATTATCTAGGTCTTGATCGTTCTTTTTTCAGATTCGGTGGAATGCACAAAGATGAGGTGAAGCCTTTGTTCAATTATGAAAGATTTGAAGCGCTCCGTGCCTCCCGCGGGATCACGAAGCGCTTCATCGCGCAGTCACTGGGGCGCAGCCCCACGCTCTGTCAGGACTGGAAGCTGCGCAAATCCCAGCCGAACGACGAGCAGCTCGCGGTTGTCGCGCGCATTCTGGGCACGACGCCGGACTATCTGCGCGGGGAGACGGACGAGGTCTCGCCCGCCCCGGCGGAGGACGGGGAGCTTGCGGAGCTTCTGAGCTCTCTGCGCGAGCGCGAGGACATGCGCATGCTCTTCAAGCTCGCGCACGACGCCTCGCCCGAGGATGTGCGTCAGGCCGTCAAAATCATCGAGGCTCTGCGCCGCCATGACTGAGACCTATGTGCGTCTGGTGCCGCTGCCGGTGAAGGTGGAGGGCGTGACGCTTCCGAACGGAGACGGCAGCTTTGACGTCTACATCAACTCCCGCCTCTCCCCGGCGCGCCAGCAGGAGACGCTGGAGCACGAGCTGCGCCACATCCGGCGCGGGCATTTCGATCTGGACCTGCCCATCGGGCGCATGGAGCGCCAGGCGGACGGCGAGGCGCTGAACGTCGTGCTCCACCCGCCGGAGGGCATGCTCCCCTGCTTCTGTTCCGAGACCGCCCTCGCCCGCTGGCTGGACGTGCTCTGCGCCCAGCTCGGCCTCGACCTCACCACCCTCTGACCGCGTTCTCCGCTCCCCGCGCACGTCCTTGCGAGGCCCCGCAGGGGCCGTGGCAATCCGTCTCCTCCGTCCCTCCATACGCGTCCCACACGTCATTGCGAGGCAGTGCGCACACTGCCGTGGCAATCCGTCCCCCCCCTTCCGTCTGTCGCCGACACTTGACTTTTCTCCGCGCACACGGTATCATGTCCGTGTTATTTTGATAGGAAGTGATCGCATGCAATACATCAGCACCCGCGGCGGCGCCCCCGCCGTGAGCTCCGCCCGCGCGATCGTCGACGGCCTCGCGCCCGACGGCGGCCTGTATGTCATGGCCCCGGACGCGCTCCCGAAGCTGGACTGGCGCGCGCTTATGGAGCTGGACTATCCCGCCCTGGCCGCGCGCATCCTCTCGGCCCTCCTGCCGGACTTCTCCGAGTCCGAGGCGGAGGCGATGGTCCGCCGCGCCTACGCGGGCAAATTCTCCGATCCCGCGCTCACGCCTCTGCGCGCAGCCGGGGACGACCTGTTTCTCGAGCTGTTCCACGGCCCCACCGCCGCGTTCAAGGATGTGGCGCTGTGCCTGCTGCCGCATCTGATGACCGCCTCGTCCGCCAAATGCGGGCATGAGGGCGAGATCCTGATCCTCACCGCCACCAGCGGCGACACCGGCAAGGCCGCGCTCGAGGGCTTCCGCGACGTCGACGGCATCCGCATCCTGGTCTTCTTCCCGCGCGACGGGGTCAGCCCCGTGCAGAAGGCGCAGATGGTCACGCAGGCCGGGAAAAACGTCGGGGTCTGCGCGGTCGAGGGGAACTTTGACGACGCCCAGACCGGGGTCAAGCGCATTTTTGCCGCCGCGCCGGAGGGGCTCTCGTCGGCCAACTCCATCAACATCGGCCGTCTGGTGCCGCAGGTGGTCTACTACTTTGCGGCCTACTTCGCCGCCGTGCGCATGGGGCGCATCCGGGCGGGCGAGGAGCTGAACTTCTCGGTCCCCACCGGCAACTTCGGCGACATCCTGGCGGGATTTCTCGCGCTGGAGCTGGGCCTGCCGGTCGGGAAGCTGATCTGCGCCTCCAACGCCAACAACGTGCTGACCGACTTCATCCGCACCGGCGTCTATGACCGCCGCCGTCCCTTCCACAAGACGCTCTCGCCCTCGATGGACATTCTGATTTCGAGCAATCTCGAGCGCCTTTTGTACCTGCTCAGCGGGGACAGCGCGCTGGTCGCCTCGCTGATGGCGCAGCTCGCGGACGAGGGGCATTACACGGTCCCCGAGGCGCTGATGGAGAAGCTGCGCGGGCGCTTCACGGCCTTCTGCTGTGACGACGCCGGGACGAAGGCGGCCATCAAAGAGGTCTGGGAGCGCTCGCATTATCTGATGGACACGCACACCGCGGTCGGCTGGCGTGCGGCGCGGGACTTCGGCGGCGGTCCGACGGTGATCCTCTCCACCGCCTCGCCCTACAAGTTCCCGGCCGCGGTGCTCTCCGCGCTCGGCGCCGACGGCGGCGCGGATGAATTTGCCATGATGGACGAGCTCGAGGCTCTGACCGGCGTCCCCATGCCCGCGAACCTGCGCGGCCTGCGCGAGCGCCCGGTCCTGCACCGGGACTGCGTGGCCCCGGCGGACATGCTCGCCTATGTGATGCGCCGGAAGGCGGAGCCCTCCTGGGCGAAAGAATAAGCAGAAAGGACGAATGTCATGTATATCACCTGTCTGGACATGGAGGGCGTTCTGACGCCCGAGATCTGGATCGCCTTTTCCGAGGCCAGCGGCATCCCGGAGCTGCGCCGCACCACGCGGGACGAGCCGGACTATGACAAGCTCATGCGCTGGCGGCTCGGCATCCTGAAGGAGCACGGCCTCGGCCTGAAGGAGATCCAGGAGGTCATCGCCACGGTCGACCCTCTTCCCGGCGCGAAGGAGTTTCTGGACGAGCTGCGCTCGATCACGCAGGCCGTGATCCTGAGCGACACCTTCACGCAGTTTGCCCAGCCTCTGATGCGCAAGCTCGGCTGGCCGTCCCTGTTCTGCAACGAGCTGGTCGTCGCCCCCGACGGGGAGGTGACGGATTTCCGTCTGCGCTGCAAGCAGACGAAGCTCTCCACGGTCCGCGCGTTCCAGTCCGTGGGCTACGACACGATCGCCGCCGGCGACAGCTTCAACGACCTGGCGATGATCCAGGCCAGCAAGGCGGGCTTCCTCTTCCGTGCGCCCGAGAGCATCAAGGCGCAGTACCCGGAGATCCCCTCCTGCGAGGAATACGGCGATCTCCTGGACCTTATCAAGGGAGCCATGG
Organism: Eubacteriales bacterium; assembly: GCA_030531585.1. Taxonomy (GTDB): domain Bacteria; phylum Bacillota; class Clostridia; order Oscillospirales; family Oscillospiraceae; genus Limivicinus. The sequence continues at coordinate 15,197 of JAUNNC010000017.1, forward strand.
TTTAACCGAAACCCATTCCCTCAATGCATAAAAAATCGCCCCCGTGCGAGAGCACGGAGGCGATTTTTGGATTGCGGAAAAGCTTACTCCTTGGGGTTGGGACCGAACTCGTTCTCGCCGGGCTGGCTGTCCTGGCAGAACCAGACGATCAGGAGGATCCAGCCGACGACGGGGATCAGGCCGATGAAATACCAGCTGCCCTTCTTGCCGATGTCGTGCAGGCGGCGCCAGGCGACGGCGAGGCCGGGCACGAGGACGGCGAGGGCGAACAGCGTGGCCAGGATGTTGAAGAAGCCCGCGTTGGTGGCCTGGTAGAGGATGTTCAGCACGGTGCTGATGACGCCGGTGCACAGCGCGAAGCTCCAGTACTCGGCGCGTCTGGCACGGCCGTTGAAGTTTGCGTACTTCTCCACCAGACATACCTTGATGTAGTCAACAAATTTCTGAAAATCCATTTTTGTCTCTCCTTTCCCGATTCAACCGGTTTGTAATATAAAGATAGCACGGCGTGCCGTCCGCGTCAAGAATTCAATCATAAAAATGCACATAAAAAAGGACAGGACCGCTGTCGGTCCCGTCCTTCTGCTTCTTATTCCTCGGGGGAGAACTCGTCCTTGCCGACGCCGCAGAGCTCGCAGGCGAAATCGTCGGGCAGATCTTCCCACTTCACGCCGGCCTCGTCCTCATCGTAGACCCAGCCGCAGACATTGCACACGTATTTCATTTGAATCTCTCCTTTACTTGAAGTATCTCTCCAGCAGGCCCTTGAAGGCCTTGCCGTGTCTGGCCTCGTCGCGGGCCATCTCATGGACGGTGTCGTGGATGGCGTCGAGGTTGTACTTCTTGGCGAGCTTGGCGAGCTCGAACTTGCCGGCGGTGGCGCCGTTCTCGGCGTCGACGCGCATCTGCAGGTTCTTCTTGGTGCTGTCGGTGATGACCTCGCCCAGCAGCTCGGCGAACTTGGCGGCGTGCTCGGCCTCCTCGAGTCCGGCCTTCTCCCAGTACAGGCCGATCTCGGGATAGCCCTCGCGGTGGGCGACGCGGGCCATGGCCAGATACATGCCGACCTCGGAGCACTCGCCCTCGAAGTTGGCGCGCAGGCCCTTGATGATCTCCTCCTGGACCTCGGCGGGGACGTCCGCGCCGAACTGCTTGCCGACGCCGACGACGTGCTCGGCGGCCCAGCTCATCTCGGCCTCCTGCTTTTTGAACTTGCTGCCGGGGACCTTGCAGACGGGGCAGAACTCGGGGGGCGTGTCGCCCTCATGGACGTAACCGCATACGGGGCATACCCATTTTGCCATAAAAACTGACCTCCTTCCCCTCTCGGGGCAATCTTTGTATCGTGTACTCCGGCCGCCGGAGACGGCGTGCCGTTCGTTGGTTCTATGGTATCATGCCCGCCGATCTTTGTAAAGAAAACTTTTTATGACGCCCCGTCTGCCTTCCCCTTGAGGGGAAGGTGCCCGAAGGGCGGATGAGGTGTCTCCCCCGCTGCATGCCGCCATCCCGATCGCGCGTCATTGCGAGCCAGTGCGCACACTGGCGCGGCAATCCGTCTCCCCCGCAGGTCCGACGCCCCCGGCGGCCCGCGGCCTTTTGTTTTCCTCCGCTCCCCTATTCCTCCTCCGCGACCAGCGCCAGCAGGGCGGGCGCGGCGGCGTGGGCGAACAGGCGGATTGCGGCGAGGGCCTCGCGCAGGGTGTTGCCGCTGCTGCCCACCTCGACGATCAGCGAGCCCGGCGCGAGCTGCTGGTTATAGCGCTGCGGCACAAGCGCGACGGGGCGCATCAGGGTCGGGCAGCTGGTATTGACGGCGTTCTGCAGGTACATCGCCAGGGCGAGATTGCCGCGCCACCCGGGATGCGGCAGGCCGCTCTCGTCGGTCCCGACGAGCAGCATCACCTGACTGGCGACGCTCCCCTCCTCTTCGGCCATGGTCTTGTAGACCACGCCGTCGCTGCCGAGGGCGTCGCGGTGGATATCCAGCACGATGCGGATGCCGGGGCAGCTCTCCAGGATCTGCTCGACCGCCTGTCCCGAGCGCGTGTAGGAGCCCGTGTAGCTCGGGAAGTCATAGATCCCCCGGTCGTGGATCACATGCAGTCCCGCGGCGGTGAGGATATCGCTGAGCTCGTCGCCGATGCGCACGACGTTGAACTGGGTGTCCTCGGTACGCGCGGTGTCGCTGGCGGAGTAGCGGTCGAGTCCCGCCTGGGTATAGGCCTCGCTGGCGTGCGTATGGATGATGAGGATCTGCGGCCCCTCCGCGGGCAGCTCCAGTCCCGGTCCGTCCGCGAGGATCTGCGCCGCGTCGACCCAGTACTGCGTCTCGTTCTGGATGCGGATGCCGCCCTCGATCGTGGTCTCGAGCACCGTCTCCTCCTGTGCGCCCGGGACGGAGCCTGCGCTCTCCAGCACGTCCATCGGCGGCAGTGCCGCCGCCGGCAGCATCCGCGTATCCCGCTCCTCGCGCGGGCGCATGTCCGGGCTCGGCTCCGGCGTCGGCGCCGCGGGGTGGACAGTGCTGACGCCGGCTACGCTCACGTTCCGCAGCCGCTCGCCGGGCGGCCTGTCGATCATGGTCCGGCGCAGCTCGCCGCCGAGCCCGCCGGCCGAGAACAGGCACAGCCCCAGCGAGGTCAGCACGCTGACGCAGGCCCTGCCGATGGCGCGCATACGCCTCCCCCCTTTCCTGTCCCTTCACTCTATGCCCGCCGCCGCGGGTCTATGCGCCGCCGCGGCGGCAAAAAACGTGCAAAAACGCGTCGAATGGCAAAAATTCGTATTGAAAAACGCCGGAGGGGATGCTATACTGTATTGTGTTATGTAACCCTATTTACTCAGGAAAGAGGGGACAAACGATGGCGGAACGCTATACCCGGCTTTTTTCTCTGCCGCAGGATCTCTATGCGACCTGTGCGCCTCTGGTAATCGCCGCCGGCGCCCTGCTCAAGGACGGCCAGACCGGCACGGTCCTGGCCCAGCTCAAGCTGCGCAGTCTTTCGGACATTGCGATCAGCGCCGTGCAGCTTCAGGTCGTCGGCTATGACATGGCCAAGACGGAGGTCTGCCGTGAGGAACACCAGTATCTCGATCTGAACGTCCGGCGGGACGAGATGTTCGGCTCCAAGGAGGCCATCCCGCTGCCGGTCCGCTCGGTGCGCTCCTTTTCGGTGCGGGTGCTTGCGGTGTTCTTCTCCGACGGCAGCCGCTATACCGGCACGGACGCGCCCTGGCTCCCGCTGCCCGTGCAGCAGGACCTCAACGCCCGCCTTTTCGATGCGGAGCTGATCCGCCAGTATCAGCTTGAGACCAGCGACCGCAGCCGCTATGTGCCGCAGACCTGCGGCGATCTGTGGATGTGCACCTGCGGGGAGCTCAACCGCATCGGCGAGCCCTGTTTCCGCTGTTCGCTGACGCTGGAGGAGGCCAGGCAGCTTCTGGACGTGGATCTTCTGCGCACCAGGAAGACCGAGCGGCTTGAAGCGGAAGCGCTGCGTCAGGCGGAGGAGGAGCGGAAGAAGAGCAGCCGGGGCTACAAGCTCCGCCGCCTCGCGCTGATTTTGATCCCCTTTGTGATCATCGCCGCCATTGCGGCCGGCGCCTATCTGTACGCGCAGAAGCGCGCGGCGGACTATGACCGGGCGGCCGGACTTCTGGCCTCCGGGGAATATGCCGAGGCCGCTGCCGCCTTCGACGGGCTGGGCAGCTATCGGGACGCTGCGGACCGCGCGGCGGAGGCCCGGGAGGCCGATGCCGAGCTCAGCTCGTATACCCGCGCGGGCAAACTTCTGGCCAACGGGCGCTATGACGACGCCGCCGAGCTCTACCTCTCCCTCGGGAACTACCGCGACAGCGCCGAGCTCGTCTCGGAGTGCAGCTACCGCAAGGCCGCGGAGCTTCTGGACGAGGGCGCGAACGAGGACGCGCGGGAGCTCTTCCTCGCTCTCGGGGACTACCGGGATTCGGCCGTGCGCGCCGCGCATTTCTTTGAGCGCCTCCTCTCCGAGACGGTCAGTCAGAAGGAGGACTGCGACGGTCCTCTGACCACGCTTTACAGCTATGATGCCGACGGCCGCCTTCTGGCAAAGACCGAGCAGTATTCCGAATACGGCGGCGAGGACCGCATCTTCACCTATTCCTACCGCGAGGACGGCGGCTACAGCATTACCGAGGGCCAGGTCGAGAAGCGCTACGACGCCCACGGCAGCTATCTCGGGCAGGGCGACCACACCGCATACGTCTATGAGTACAGCCTCAACGACGACGGCGCGCTGGTCTACTGCATCGCAAACGACCCCGAGACGGGGGATTATCTCAGTTCCACCGCCTTCGACGCCTACGGCAATCCCACCGCGATCAACGAGGACGGCACGACCCTGACGATCCGCAACGAGTATGAGGACGAACGCCTGGTCAAGCAGGAGCGCTATGCCCTTGACGGGACCCTGCTCGACCGCACGAGCTTTGAGTATGACGAGCAGGGCCGTCTCAAGCGCAGCGTCTATATCATACCCGGCGCCTCCGCCGCCGTGACGACCAACTACGCTTACGGCCTGCTGTATCTGCCCGAGGCCAAGAACTGAACCACTGCAGCCGCACGGCACTCCCTGCCTCTCCCCCGCCTTCCGGCGGGGGAGAGCCGGGTATTCCTCCGCGCGGAGGAGCGGGCTGAAGCTGCGGTCCTGCTCCGTCTTGACAGCTTTGTGTCCGGCGTGTTATACTCACGCAGGAATTGATTCGGGACTCTGCCTCAAATTCCCCGCCTTTTGGGAACTTGGGGTTTCTTTTTTTGATTGATACCGTCCAG
>JAUNNC010000017.1:20019-26372 GCA_030531585.1 Eubacteriales bacterium
GGGAATCCGTTTCTTTTGCGCAATGACGGACATCGGACATCGTCCCGTATCTTTCGGCCGAGACCGAACAGGATTATTTGATTCAAATAAGGATGTGTTTTTATGGATTATGATGTCATCATTGTCGGCGCCGGTCCCGGGGGCATCTTCGCCGCGTGGGAATTCGCCCATGCCGAAAAGCCCCTGAAGGTCGCCGTGCTGGAGCTCGGCAAGCCGCTGAACCAGCGCCGCTGCCCGATCGACGGCAGGAAGATCAAGTCCTGCGTGGGCTGCAAAACCTGCTCGATCATGAGCGGCTTTGGCGGCGCGGGCGCCTTCTCCGACGGGAAGTACAACATCACCAACCAGTTCGGCGGCACGCTGTACGAGCATATCGGCAAGCAGCAGGCCATCGAGCTGATGAAGTACGTCGACGGGATCAACGTCACCCACGGCGGAGAGGGGACGAAGCTCTATTCCACCGCCAACTCCGAGATCAAGCGCATGTGTCTGACCAACGGCCTGCACCTGCTCGACGCGCAGGTGCGCCACCTCGGCACGGACAAGAACTATGTCGTGCTCGAAAACCTCTACGCAGAGCTGAAGGAGACGGTGGACTTCCGCTTTGAGACCGCCGTCACCGCCATCGAGAAGCTCCCCGGCGGCGGCTACGAGCTCTTTTTCGAGGGCGGCAGCCTGAGCTGCCGGGCCTGCATCATTTCGGTCGGACGCAGCGGCAGCAAGTGGATGGAGTCGGTCTGCTCCTCGCTGAGCATCCCGACCCGGTCCAACCGGGTCGACATCGGCCTGCGTGTGGAGCTGCCCGCGGAGGTCTTCTCCCACCTGACCGACCAGCTCTATGAAAGCAAGATCGTCTACCGCACCAAGACCTATGAGGACATGGTCCGTACCTTCTGCATGAACCCCCACGGCGTCGTGGTCAACGAGAACACCAACGGCATCGTCACGGTCAACGGCCACAGCTATGAGGACCCGGCGAAGCACACGGGCAACACGAACTTCGCCCTGCTGGTCTCGAAGCATTTCTCCCTGCCGTTCAAGGATTCCAACGGCTACGGCGAGAGCATCGCCCGCCTGTCGAACATGCTCGGCGGCGGCGTCATCGTGCAGCGCTTCGGCGATCTGGTGCGCGGCCGCCGCAGCACCGAGCAGCGCATCGCCGAGAGCTTTGTCACGCCGACGCTCGCGGCCACGCCCGGCGACCTGAGTCTCGTCATCCCCAAGCGCATCCTCGACGGCATCATCGAGATGATCTACGCTCTGGACAAGATCGCCCCGGGCACCGCCAACGACGACACGCTGCTCTACGGCGTGGAGGTCAAGTTCTACAACATGGAGGTCGAGATCGACAACCGGCTCGAGACCTGCTGTCCCGGTCTGTTCGTCATCGGCGACTGCTCGGGCGTGACGCACTCCCTGTCCCACGCCTCGGCCAGCGGCGTTTTTGCCGCCCGCTGCCTGATGGGCGAGCTGTGATACTCCGCTTGTATTTTTCTCTCTGCGCGCGTATAGTATCCTAACAACGATCCATTCCGGAGGCTCCGATGTCTAAAACCAAGGGACAAAACTATATGCACGGCGCGGCCATTCTGACCGTCGGCGTCATCATCATGAAGATCCTGGGCTTCTTCTACAAGATCCCCCTGGGCAACATCCTCGGGGACGAGGGCTACTCGATGTTCATGGGCGCCTACAGCATCTACTACATCTTCTTCACGCTGGCGACGGCGGGCCTGCCGGTCGCCCTGTCGCGTCTGGTGGCCGAGGCGGACGCCAACGGCCGCGCGAAGCAGGAGGAGAAGACCTTCCGCGTGGCGCTTGTGACCTTCTCGCTGCTGGGTCTGGTCTTCGCCTCGATCATGTTCTTCTTCCCCAACTGGCTGGCCGCCGTCTATCTGGAGAACCCCGACGCGGGTCCCAGCATCCGGGCGATGGCCCCGGCGATTTTGCTGGTGTGCATCGTCTCGGCCTACCGCGGCTACTGTCAGGGCAACGGCAACATGCTCCCCACGACCGTGGACGAGGTGCTTGAGGTCCTCTTCAAGGTCGCGGCGGGTCTGGTGATCGCAGTTCTGGTGCTGCGCTCCTATCCGCCCCGGCATCCCATGGCGCTGCCGATGGGCTCGGCGGGCGCGATCTTCGGCGTATCGGTCGGCTCGGCGGTCTCGCTCGGCTACATGATCTGGTACAAGCGCCGCCATTATTCGACGCTGGCCGCGCCCTACACGGCCGGGGTCCACGACCCCAACGATACCCCGGACGACGACGAGCTGGTCGACCCCGCGCTGACGATCGTGCGAAACATCTTTTCGATCGGCGTGCCCATCGCCTTCGGCGCCTGCATCATGGCCCTTTTGAACAGCGTCGATTCCAAGCTCTGCATGAACCGCCTGCAGAGCGCCGCGGGCTTCACCTACCGGCAGGCCAAGGTGCTCTACGGCGTCTACGGCAAGGCGCAGACGCTCTTCAATCTGCCCGCCGCCTTCATCACCCCGCTGACCATCTCCATCGTCCCCGCCATCGCCGGTGCGATCGCAAAGGGCGACCGCGGCGCCGCGGGCAAGGTGTCCGAGGATTCGATGCGCATCTCGTCGGTCATCGCCATTCCGATGGGCGTGGGTCTCGCGGTCCTGTCCGAGCCGATCATGAAGGTCCTCTACCCCGGCAGCCATCTCGCCGGGCCGGGACTGCTGCGCATGATGGGCGTCGCCTCGTTCTTCGTGTGCATCGTCCTGATGGAGAACGCCATCCTCCAGGCCTCCGGCCGGGAGAAGCTCACCATGGTCACGCTCATCACCGGCGGTCTGGTCAAGATCGTCATCAACTGGTTCCTGGTCGCCCAACGTCCCATCAACATCTACGGCGCGCCGATCGGCACGCTGGTGAGCTATTTCGTCATGGCCCTGATGGACTTTGTCTTCCTCTGCCGCGCGCTGGACCGCCGTCCGCGTGTGCTGCGCGTCTTTGCCGGTCCCGTGTTTTCGAGCGCCCTGATGGGCGCCGCCGCCTGGGGCGTCTACGGGCTGGCCGCGCGCTTCCTGCCGCCGCACAGCCGCATGTCGACGCTGCTGGCCATGGCCGTCGCCATCCTCGCGGCGGTGATCGTCTATGTCGTCGCCGCCATTGTCACCCGCTCCGTCACGAAGGAGGACCTGACGCTGATCCCCGGCGGGGAAAAGATCGCCCGTTTTCTCCGTATGCGCTGAAAAACCGACCGTTTTCCTTAAAAAATTGCAAATAAGGTCTTGCGCAACGCAGGGAAGTATGGTAAATTCAATATGCCTGCCGGGCATGCCGGATCCGCTGTATCCGCGCATGCGAGTAAAGTCCCCGAATTGGGGAAAACTCAGAAGCAGGCAGCATATTCCCATCTATTGTTAGGAGGATTTTTGTAATGAATAAGGCAGAATTGGTCGCCGCCGTCGCAGAAAAAACCGCTCTCTCCAAGAAGGACAGCGAGAAGGCTGTCAACGCCGCTCTCGAGGCTATCGCCGCTGAGCTCGCCGCGGGCGGGAAGGTCCAGCTCGTCGGCTTCGGTTCTTTTGAGACCAAGAAGCGCGACGCGCGCGTTGGCCGCAACCCCAGAACCAAGGAAGAGATCAGGATCCCTGCGAGTCGCGTCCCCGCTTTCAAGGCCGGCAAGGCCCTCAAGGACGCCGTTGCGAAGTAACTCGTCTTACGCATGAAAATCTGCCCGCCCTTCTCATTCGGAAGGGCGGGATTTTTTGAAAGGAAGTGCCCTCATGCGGCTGGATAAATATCTCAAGGTATCGCGGCTCATCAAGCGCCGCACGGTGGCGAACGACGCCTGCGACGCAGATCGCATCCTCGTCAATGGCCGGCAGGCCAAGGCGAGTTATCAGGTCAAGGTCGGGGACGTGATCGAGATCGCCTTCGGACAGCGGACGCTGAAGGTCGAGGTCACGCAGGTGGCCGACAACGTCTCCAAATCCGACGCCCCGGCGATGTACAAGGAGCTTGCATAAATGATGCACCCGCGGCAAAAAACCGCGGGTGCATTTCTTTATGCCTTTTTTACGCAAGATTGAGCTTGTTCTTCAAAAACCAGCGGGTCACGAAATAGAACAGGGCGCAGTAGAGCGCGGCGATCAGGATGCCGATGAGGACGAGGGTGTGGAACTGCAGGGCGGAGCTCATCCCCGCGAGGATCGCGCCTGGGTCTATGCTCGGCAGCACGCCGATCAGGATGGAGTTTCGCACGACGCTCAGGGCAAAGCCGATGACGATGTAAGCCACGAAGCTCAGCAGCATCTTGTGGTCGGCGGCGCTGTGGCCGATGGCCAGGGCCGAGTAGCAGCGCAGGCAGGTGGCACAGGAGCCGAGGAAGCCCAATACCAAAACCTCCAGGAAGAACAGCAGCAGATTGCCGCCGCCGATCTTCCCGACGACCGACTGCAGGGCGTCCCGGAGCTCGCCGAAGTCCACGTTGACGACTCCGCCGAGGCGGGCGCCGATGGAGGTCACCGTCAGGATCGACACGATGCTCAGCAGTCCCACGGCGGCAAACCAAACGAAGGACACGATCAGCTTGGCGAAGAGCTGCTCGTCCACCGAGACGGGCAGGGTCATGGCCAGATAGCCCTCGTCGCGCAGCAGGTTCTTGTAAAATCGCTGGATCATCAGCACGAAGGCCACCACGCTCAGGGCGAACAGGCCGAGGAAAAAGACCACCAGCGTGGTGACGTACATCACGCCGAGGATGCCCATGTTCTCGACCCGGTCAAGACCGCGGATCGAGAGCCCGGCCAGGACCGCGAGCAGCAGCTCCGCCCCCAGAAGCGGGAGCAGGATGCGGCCCGTGGCGCGGAATTCATGTTTGATCAGCTTGCCTAACATCTGAACACCTCCCGAAACAGCGCGTCGACGCTCTTGCCGAACTGGGCGCGGATGTCGTCCACGCTCGCCTGCAGCGTGACCCTGCCCTCGCGCAGGAAGATCACGTCGTCCAGCACGTTCTCCACGTCGGAGATCAGGTGCGTGGAGATCAGCACGCTCGCGTTCTCGTCATAGTTGCGGATGATGGTATCGAGGATATAGTCCCGTGTGGCGGGATCGACGCCGCCGATGGGCTCGTCGAGCAGGTAGAGCCGCGCCCTGCGGCTCATGACCAGGATGAGCTGCACCTTCTCGCGGGTGCCCTTGGACATCTGGCCGTATTTCATGTGCGGGTTGAGCCGGAGCCGCGCCATCATGTCGGCGGCGCGGGAGCGGTCGAAGTCCGCGAAGAAGTCGGCGAAATAGTCCATGAGCTCTTCGGCGCTCATCCACTCGGGCAGGCAGGGCCTGTCGGGCAGATAGCTGACGACGGCCTTCGTCTCCTTCCCGGGCAGGGCGCCGCAGATGCGGATCTCGCCGGAGCTGGGCGTCAGCAGGCCGTTGGCCAGCTTGATGAGCGTGGTTTTGCCGCTGCCGTTGGGGCCGAGCAGGCCCACGACGCGGCCCGGCGCGATGCTCAGCGTCACGCCGTCGAGCGCCTGTACGGAGCCGAAGCGCTTCGACAGGTCTCTGCATTCAAGACAGGTTTCCATTTTGTCCCTCCCCGCTGCCGAACAGCAGCGTTCTCATTTCCTCCTCACCGCAGCCGAGCGCCCGCATCGCCTCCCGAAAGCGTCTGACCTTCTCCGCGGCGAGCGCCTCGCGCACGCGTGCGATGACCGCCGTGTCCTCGGTGACGAAGCGCCCCGCGCTGCGCTGGGCGTAGACCAGCTCCTCCCGCTCGAGCTGCTGCAGTGCGCGCTGCATCGTGTTGGGGTTGACCCCGGCCTCGAGCGACAGCTCGCGCACGGCGGGCATGCGCGCCCCCGGCGGCAGCTCGCCCGAGACGATGGCGACTTTGATCTGATCCACGAGCTGCGTATAGATGGGCTGGTCGTTCTCAAAGACCCATACCAATCGCGGCACCTCCTTTGTATTGTTGTATTAAGCAATTAGTACAATAACACAGTAATACAGATTTGTCAAGAGGGCGCAAAAATAATTTGCGCGTTTTTGTCTTTCCTGTGCTGCGAGGGGCGGCGTCGTGATTATCCACAAAAAAGCGCGGGCAGATTTTGTGAGATACAGCAGGCTTCTCTGTGAAGCGGCGTTTGTGAGCGGCGGCCGAATGTGATATGATTATGTAAATACGTTTATTTCCCAGCGAAGCCAATTTTGACCGGAAGGGATTGATCGCCATGACGCACACAGAAGGAAAAAACTGCTGGCCCTGCTGCTGGCGCTGGTGATGTGCTTCTCCCTGCTGCCGCTGTCGGCCTTTGCCGACACGGACGCGGAGGAAGAGTTCACGCTTGAGGAGCCGCAGGCGCCCGAAGTACCCGGGGAGCCTGAGGAAC
>JAUNNC010000161.1 GCA_030531585.1 Eubacteriales bacterium
GAGAGCTTCCCGAGAGTATCCCTGGGCGTCTTCCCGACGCCGATCCACAAGCTGGAGAACATCAGCCGGCTTTTGGGCACGAACGTCTATATCAAGCGCGACGATCTGACCGGTCTCGGGCTCGGCGGCAACAAGACCAGAAAGCTGGAATTCCTTCTGGCTGACGCGAAGAAGCAGGGGGCGGAGCTCGTCTTCACCACCGGGGGCGCGCAGTCCAACCACGCCATGCTGACGGCCGCGGCGGCCGGGAAGCTGGGCATGAAGGCCATTCTGATCCTGAAAAAGCGCGGCGTGACCGAGCGGCTGGGAAACCAGCTTCTCGAGCATCTGATGGGGACGGACGTCCGCTTTATCGACACGGACGACTATGCGGACATCTATGACGAGATGGACCGGGTCGGGACGGAGCTCGGCAAGCCGTACTACAAGATCCCCTGCGGCGGCTCGAACGCGCTGGGGGCGCTCGGCTATGTGGCCTGCACGAAAGAGATCCGGGACCAGGGGCCACGCTTCGACTATCTGATCTGTGCGGAGGGCAGCGGCGGCACCATGGCCGGACTCGCCCTGGGGGCGAAGCTCTACCTGCCGGAGACGAAGGTCTGCGGCATGATGGTCGATACCGACCCCTTCGATGTGATCACGCCCAGACTGATGCGGGAGGCGGCCGCACTGCTGGACGCGGAGGTCTCCGTCGGCGACAGGGACTATACCCTGCGGGACATGTGCGGCCCCGGCTACGCGATCGCCTCGCAGGCCGGGAACGCGGCGGTCGCGCTGATGGCGCAGCAGGAGGGGATCTTCCTGGACCCGGTCTATACCGGGAAAGCCTTTGCCGGTCTGCTGGAGATGGCGGCGGAGGGCCGCTTCCGGCCGGAGGAGAACGTCCTGTTCCTCCATTCCGGGGGCGCGGGCGGCCTGTTTGCGGTCGACATGCAATAGAGCTCCTTTGACACGGAGGGGGAGAAGGCGCTATGGAATACTTCGATGTTGTGGACGAGGCCGGTCAGCCGACCGGAGCGATCGTCAGCCGGGAGGAGGCGCACCGGAGAGGGGTGCCCCATCGGACTGCCCATGTGTGGATCGTCCGGCCCGGCGCGCGGGGCTATGAGATCCTGCTGCAAAAGCGCAGCGAGGAGAAGGACTCCTTTCCCGGCCTGTACGACACCTCGTCCGCCGGTCACGTCCCGGCCGGGGACGAGCCGCTGCGATCGGCGCTCCGGGAGCTATACGAGGAGCTCGGCATCGAGGGGAGCCCCGGGGATCTGCGCTTTGCGGGAACCTTTCGGATCCGCTATGAAAAGGTGTTTCACGGACGCCTGTTCTGGGACAACGAGTTTGCGAATGTGTATGTCTACACCGGACCGGTGGGGGAGCTGAAGCTGCAGGAGAGCGAGGTGTCCGGGGTCCGGTGGTTCGACCTGGACGAGGTGTGGGAGGAGATCCGGACCGATCGGAGCCGTTTCTGCGTCCCCGGACCGGGGCTGGCGGTCCTCAGACGGTATCTGGGTCTGGACCCGGATTGAGACGGATTCTAAAAACAGACGCTTGCTATTCGGAAACAAAAAGAATACAATACAATGTGGATGATTCCCTGCGCGGGTTTGTCCGGACCTCATGGAAAGCGGTGATCGGATGATGAAAAAGAGAAAAGGCTTCAGCCTGACCACGCGCTATGTGGTGATCGTCGGGCTGCTGCTTTTTGCGGCGAACATCGTGCTCGGCGTCGTGATGCTCAATCAGTCGAAGAACGCGATGAAGACCATGATCCGCAAGAACATGCTGGACATCTCCAACACCGCGGCGGGGCTTCTGGACGGCGACGTGATGGGCGCGCTCACCGAGGAGGACGTCGGCACGCCGGTGTTCCGGGACATTGCGGACAAGCTCATCGTCTTCCAGAACAACGCGGATATCGAGTTCATCTATGCGGCCAGACAGGACGGCGACCGGTATGTGTTCACCGTGGACCCCGATCCGGTGGACCCGGGGGAATTCGGGGAGGAGCTCGTCGTCACGAAGGCGCTGATCGAGGCCGCGAAGGGCAACGCGACGGTGGACGACTCGCCGCAGGCCGACCGCTGGGGCAATTTCTACAGCGCCTACAGCCCGATCTTCAACTCCAAGGGCGAGGTGGCCGGGGTGGTCGGCGTGGACTTCAGTGCCGCCTGGTATGAGGAGCAGCTCAGACGGCACACCATGTCCATCAGCATCATTTCGATCCTGTCGGTGCTGTTCGGCGCGGCGGTGATGCTCCTGATCACGGACAAGGTCCGCAAAAAATTCCGTGAGATCGACAGCGAGCTGTCGAAGATCGCCGGCAGCGTGGACGAGTTGACCCATGAGATCGCCAGCAGCGTCGGTTATCGGGAAACGCTCGACGCGGCGGTCTATCCCATCGTGGACGACGGCGTCGTCTCGAGCGATGAGATGGAGGCGCTGGCCTCGAAGATCCACGCCACCCAGCAGGAGCTCGAGTGCTATCTGCGCTATGTGCATGCGCAGGCCTATACCGATCCGCTGACGCGCGTCGGCAACACCAATGCCTATCAGGAGGAGCTTCACAGCCTCGACGAGCAGATCCGCAGCGGCTCGGCTGCCTTCTGCGCCGTCGTTCTGGATATCGACAATCTCAAAACCGTCAACGACCGCTACGGCCACGCCTGCGGGGACCGCATCATCCGCGGCGCCGCCGAGGTCATCACCGGGGTTTTCGACGCGGACCGCACCTACCGCATCGGCGGCGACGAGTTTCTCGCCATCCCGCTCAACATGACCGAGGAAGAGGCAAATGCGCAGTGGGATAAGCTCCAGAGCGGAATGGATGCGTTCAACAGTTCCCCCGATCATCCGGCGGCGAAGCTGGCCTTGTCCATGGGAGCCGCCGCGTACCGCCCGGGCGTTGACAGCTGCTTCCAGGAGGTCTTTGTCCGCGCGGACGAGACCATGTATGAGAACAAGAACAGGCACCACAGGAAGCTGGCCGCCCAAACCGAATGAGGGATAAGAAAACCAAAAAAAGAGATGAAACGATTTGACCGTTTCATCTCTTTTTTTGCCGCAAATCCTTTTTATCAGAACAGGCCGCTGATGCGTCCGGTCTCGTCCACGTCGATCTTCTCGGCGGCGGGGACGCGCGGCAGGCCGGGCATGGTCATGATGTCGCCCGTGAGCACGACCACAAAGCCCGCACCGGCGGAGACCTTGACGTTCTTCACGGTGACGGTGAAGTCCTCGGGCGCGCCGAGCTTTGTCGGGTCGTCGGTAAAGCTGTACTGGGTCTTGGCGATGCAGACCGGGAGCTTGTCGAAACCGAGCGCCGTAAGCCGGTCGATCTGCTTCTGCGCGGCGGGCTGGATATTCACCGCGCTGCCGCCGTAGATGCGCTTCACGACGGCGCGGATCTTGTCCTCGATGCTGCTGTTGAGCTCGTAGGAGAAACGGAAGTCGCCGTGCTCCTCCTCGCACAGACGCACGACCTCGCGGGCCAGCGCCTCGCCGCCTCTGCCGCCCTCGGCCCAGACGGTGGAGAGCACCGTGTTGACGCCGAGCGCGCGGCACTTGTCGATGATGAAGGCGATCTCCGCGTCGGTATCGGTGGGGAAGCGGTTGACGGCCACGACGCAGGGCAGACCGTAGACGTTCCGGATGTTGGACACATGGCGCAGCAGATTGGGGACGCCCTTCTCCAGCGCCGCGAGATCCTCGTTTGCCAGCGCGTTTTTGGGCAGGCCGCCGTGCATTTTGAGCGCGCGCACCGTGGCGACGACGACGACCGCATCGGGCGTGAGTCCGGCGGCGCGGCACTTGATGTCCAGGAACTTCTCCGCGCCGAGGTCCGCACCGAAGCCGGCCTCGGTCACGCAGTATTCGCCGAGCTTGAGGGCCATGCGTGTGGCCATGACGCTGTTGCAGCCGTGGGCGATGTTGGCAAAGGGGCCGCCGTGCACGAAGGCGGGCGTGCCCTCGAGCGTCTGCACGAGGTTGGGCTTGAGCGCGTCCTTTAAAAGCGCGGCCATCGCCCCGACCGCCTTGAGATCGCCGGCGGTCACGGGCCGGTCGTCGAAGGTGTAGCCGACGATGATGCGGCTCAGTCTTTCTTTCAGGTCGGTGATCGAGGAGGAGAGGCAGAACACGGCCATGACCTCGCTGGCGACCGTGATGTCGAAGCCGTCCTCGCGCGGGGTGCCGTTGGCCCTGCCGCCGAGACCGTCCACCACGAAGCGCAGCTGCCGGTCGTTCATGTCGACGCAGCGCTTCCAGGTGATCTTGCGCGGGTCGATGCCGAGGGCGTTGCCCTGCTGGATGTGGTTGTCGAGCATGGCGGCCAGCAGGTTGTTGGC
>JAUNNC010000162.1 GCA_030531585.1 Eubacteriales bacterium
GATATCCTCCATCACCAGACCGCTCTTTGCGATGAAGTCGTCTCCGTAATAGTAGACGCCCCAGAGCAGGCAGAAGCCCGCGTAGATGACAAGCCCCAGCGCCGCAAGGCGCATAAACAGCCGGTAGAGCCGCCTCCCCTTTCCTCTTTTGCGGATGATACCGGAGACTTCATAAATTATGTAAACCAGAACGGCGATCGACAGCGCGGCGATCAACGCCTCCGCCAGAGAAAACGGGATCGGCGCCGTGAGCCGTGCAAGGCGGTGGTGCAGCGGCTGGACAACCCCCTCGGACAGTCTGCGCATCAGAGCGTGATCGTGGCGCAGCGCAAGGTGCAGCGCGATCACGGCCGCGCCGAGCAGCGCGAGGATATTGGCGACCGGGCAGAGAGCAAGCAGGCCGCTTCTTTTGATCTTTGTCGTTTCCATGGCCGTATTGTATCGCAGAATCCAGCCGAAGGCAATGGATATGCAAGGAAAAAACAGGTGGGCCGAGTTGACGGATTCACGTCTGATATGGTATGATACGAAGCTGTAGAATTATGTGCTCCCGTGTCTTTTTTCTCCGGGAGCGGCGTGTTTTTCCATGAAGTTTTGCATGATGAAGAAGGCTCCGCCTCCGGGCGGACATTCCGGTGAATATGATGACAGACAGAAAAGCTTCCGTTTCCAACGCGGCCTCCCCCCGGCTGCGCCTGATCAAATACCTGCACCTGATTCTGAGCGTGCTGCTGTTCTTCGGCTTCTGGCTACTGTTCCGCTACCAGAAGGCTGCGTTGATCCTCAACCGCGGCTTCCGCTACAACTATTTCGTTGCTCTGGCCTACGGCGCTCTGCTGATGTGGTTCAACGGCGTGTTCAACTCCTACACGCTCGGGTATTTTCGCATCCGTTCGCTTGCCTTTTCACAGTTTCTGGCCGACTTCTTCAGCCTCATCATCACCTATTTCGCCGTCTCTCTCGCCTGGTTCAGTCTTTGGAATCCGCTCCCGCTTCTGCCCCTGCTCGTGCCGCAGATCATACTGAACTGCGTGTGGAGCTACTTTGCCACCAAATACTACTACCGGATCGTCCGGCAATACCGCACAGCCGTGATCTATCGGAACAAGAACGATCTGCGCAGAATCAGCGAGCTCTCCGGTCAGCCGGTGGAACGCCTGTTCCGTGCGGAGGCCTTCATCTGCTGCGAGGGGATGGATTTTATCGAGATCCGGGAGCAGATCCGCGGTTTTGACGCCGTCTTTGTGACGGGTGTGGATTCCTCGCTCACGAATGCGCTCAGTACATATTGTATTCAGGAGGATGTGCGCGGCTTCTTTCTGCCGCCGATCGGCAGCGTGATCATGTCCGGGGCCAGACACATCAAGTCCTTCTCTTCGCCGGTCCTGTCCGTACGGCGGGCCACACTGCCGTTGGAGTACCGGATCGCAAAGCGCTGCTCGGATATCTTCTTCTCTCTGCTTCTCCTGATCGTCTGCAGTCCGGTCATGCTGTTTACGGCGCTGGCGATCAAGCTCTACGACGGCGGCCCGGTCTTCTACCGGCAGGTGCGTCTGACAAAGGACGGCCGCCGCTTCTCGATCATCAAATTCCGTTCCATGCGCGTCGACGCGGAAAAGGACGGCGTGGCGCGCCTTTCCACCGGCGAGGACGACCCGCGCATCACGCCGGTCGGACGCTTCATGCGCGCTCACCGGCTCGACGAGCTGCCGCAGCTTTTCAACATTCTCCGCGGCGAGATGAGCATGGTCGGGCCTCGGCCCGAGCGGCCCGAGATCGCCGAGCAGTATGAGCGGGTCCTGCCGGAGTTTGCCCTGCGGCTGCAGGTCAAGGCCGGGCTGACCGGCTATGCCCAGGTCTACGGGAAGTACAACACCTCCCCCTACGAGAAGCTGGAGTTCGATCTGCTGTACATCAACCAGATGAACGTGCTCACCGATCTGGAGCTGATGTTCAACACCTTCCGCATCCTCTTCTACAAAGACAGCACCGAGGGTTTTGACTCTCAGGTTTCCTGGCTCTCCGAAGAAAAGGATCCCGAGCGGGAAGAGCTCCACGTCTGACGGGGAAGGCGGTGTCTATGGAAAAACGAGATATCCTCTTCCTCTGCCAGTTTTTTTATCCCGATCAGAATTCCTCGGCGACGCTGCCTTTTGATACGGCGTGTTCTCTCGCGTCCCACGGCTTCACCGTGGACGCGCTGGTCGGGTACCCGAAGGAGTATACCGAAGGCTCCGACATTCCCCTGCGCGAGACGGTCCGGGGCGTCGGCATCCGGCGCGTGCGCTATCTTCAGCTTGGGCGCAGCGGGACGCTCGGCCGGCTGATCAATTATTTCTCCCTCACCTTTCACATGCTGCTGCGGCTGCGCGTCTTGAAGCGCTACCGCTGCGTGTTTGTATACTCCAATCCCCCGGTGCTCCCGCTGGTGCCGATCCTGGCCAAGCGGCGCTTCGGAACGGATTTTGTTTTTGTGGCATACGACGTCTATCCCGAGGTCGCCTACGCCTCCGGCACGCTGTCTGCGGACAGCTCGATCACCCGAGTCATGGTGCGCCTTAACCATGCGCTCTACCGGAACGCGGGCGCCGTCGTCGCTCTGACCGACGAGATGCGCGCCTTTCTTCTTGCCCATCGGCCGGAGCTGGACGCGGAGCGTATCGTCACCATCGCCAACTGGGCGCATGAACGGCGGCGCATTCCGGACACGGACGCCTATGCGCGCTTCGGCTATCCCGACGGGCAGTTCGTGGTCTCCTACTTTGGGAACATGGGGACCTGCCAGGACATGGAGACGCTCCTGGGCGCGGCGGCGATGCTGCGTGAGGACAAGCGGGTCCGCTTCCTGATCGTCGGACACGGCAACAAAAAGCAGGCCGTGGCCGAACGGATCGCCGCGGAGGGTCTGGACAATGTACAGCTTCTGGACTTTCTCACCGGCAAGGACTTTGAGCAGGCGGTCGCCGTCAGCTCCTGCGCGGTGGTGAGTCTGGAAAAGGGCCTCATGGGCACCTGCGCACCGAGCAAGTATTACAGCTATCTGCAGGGCGGCATGCCCGTGCTGGCCGTCGTGGAGAAGGAGAGCTATCTCGCCGCCGAGCTTGCGCGCGAGCGGATCGGGTACGCCGTCGAGATCGGCGATGCCGCCGGGCTGCGCGATGCGATCCTCGCGCTTGCGGAGCACCCGGAGCGCCGCCGCCAGATGGGCGAGCGCGCCGGAGCCCTCTACGAGACCCGCTACGCCTATGAGGTCGCGATGGAGAAGTACAGAGAACTTGCGGAGAGGCTGCTGCGCCGATGAAGGTCCTGATCGTCAACGCTGTCTGCGGCTTCGGAGGCACCGGCCGGATCTGTCTCTCGCATGCGCGGGATTTTGAAGCTTCCGGCAATGCGGTGCGCATCGGAAACCGCTTTGACTGGCGTGACGGAAAAGGGAGGTGCTCCCCATGAAACTGCTTGTCGCACCGGACTCGGCGATGCTCAGAACGCCGGACGGGAAATACTGGTGCCCGACCATCTACGCCTACTCTTTTTTTGAGCGCTATCTCCAGGTCTTTGAAAGCATCGTCGTCGTATCGAGGGTGAAGCATGTCGGGCAAGACGAGGTCGCGGGCTTTCTGCGCTGTGACGGTCCCGGCATGACCGTCGCGGAGCTGCCGGACATGCACGGGACTGCGGATTATGTCAGGAAACTGCTGCCCTTTCTGATCGGGGCGAGGGCAAGCGTCAGGGATGTCGACTGCGCCGTTGTAAGGCTGCCGTCTGTTCCGGCCTCCATCGTCCTCGGGGCTGTCAGGCGCAAAGGGCTGCACTATGCGCTGGAGGTGGTGGTCGATCCCGAGACCGCCTATGCCGGGAACCGGCTTGCAAGCCGGTTTTTTGCCGCTTTGCTGAGGAAACAGTGTCGGGAGGCTGACGGCGTATCGTACGTGACCAGAGACTATCTGCAAAGCAGGTATCCGTCCCACGTGAGACTGTACGGAGAAGACGGAAAGCACTTTGAATCTTTCTATTCTACGATCCGTCTGAGCGCCGGATACTACGGCGAGCCGAAACAGTATGCCGGGAAAACGGCGTTTACGCTGATTCATACCGCCAACAACATGAACAACGACGTGAAGGGGCACAGCGTGCTGCTTCACGCCGCGCGCATCGTCGTGGATAAAGGCTTCGACATCTCGCTGCGTTTCGTCGGCGACGGAGCCCTGCGGGAACAGTTTGAGGAAACCGCGGAAAAACTGGGTCTGAGAAACAGAACGGTCTTTGTGGGAAGGCTCTCCGGCGCTGACGATGTCAGAAATGAACTG
>JAUNNC010000018.1:0-10604 GCA_030531585.1 Eubacteriales bacterium
CTTAGTATTTCGTGCCGTTGAGCGAATCGAGGTACATCTTGACCATCATGGCGACCTTGAACACGATCGCGTGATCGAACTCCCGCAGGTCAAGCCCCGTCATCTTCTTGATCTTCTCAAGCCGGTAGACCAGGGTGTTGCGGTGGACGTACAGCTTGCGCGAGGTCTCGGAGACGTTGAGGTTGTTCTCGAAGAACTTGTTGATCGTCTCCAGCGTGTCCTCGTCGAGCGTCTCAATGGGGTTCTTCTTGAACACCTCGTTGAGGAACATCTCGCACAGCGTGGTGGGGAGCTGATAGATGATGCGCCCGAGGCCGAGGCTCTCGTAGTTGATGATGGTCTTGTCGCTCTCAAAGACGCGGCCGACATCGATGGCGACCTGCGCCTCCTTGTACTTGTCGGCAAGCTCCCGCAGGTGGCGGGCGTTGGTGCTCACGCCGATGACGGTCTTGATGCCGAGTTCCTCCATCAGCGTCTTCTCGATGCTGCGCGCCGCCTTGAGGATCTCCTCGGGGCAGTTGGCGTTGGGCAGGGACTTGACGAGCACGATGTCGGTCTCGTTGATGTTGAGCACGAAGTCCTTCTGCTTGTCGGGGAAGATGCGCCGGATGGTCTCGACCGAGGCGACGTCGGGGTTCTCCATCTGACGCACGAGCAGCACGACGCGCGGCTCGTCGGTCACGAAGTGCAGCTCCTTGGCGCGCACGTACACATTGCCCGGAAGGATGTTGTCGGAGATGATGTTCTTGATGAACGCGGCCTTGTTGTGCTTTTCCTCGTAGTTGTTCTTGGCCTCGTTGAAGGCGACGGCCGCGATGGCGCAGACCGTCTTCGACAGGGCGTCGGTCCCCTCGGTGAAGGCCGCGTAGTCAAACTTCGCGCCGGGGGAATACAGCGCGCAGAAGGTGCGCGTCCCGGTCGCGATGGGACGCT
Organism: Eubacteriales bacterium; assembly: GCA_030531585.1. Lineage (GTDB taxonomy): Bacteria > Bacillota > Clostridia > Oscillospirales > Oscillospiraceae > Limivicinus. Next base: position 934 of record JAUNNC010000018.1, read on the forward strand.
CGGTCCCGTCAAACTCATACAGATGGAAATCGTCCAGTCTCGATCCGATCATGGCAAGCTCGCTGCTGGCCACGACAAAGCCCTGCTCGTCCACCACGCCGATGGTCCTGTCAACGGCGTCCTTCATCTGAATGATCACATTCTGAAAAATTCTGCTGGACATCTGCTCTCTCTCCCATTCTTCCGCAGCCTGAGCCGCTCTCTCCGGTCGCTCCCGTCCGGCCCCCGCCGCATGGCGCGGCGGCGCGCTGCTTACGCAGTCCCTGAATACGGCGCTTTTGAGCAATTTGTCAAATCGCCCCAGGCCGCCGGGGTCCCTCCCCATGGACTGCTTGATCCATAATAACGCTTTTTTATGTAATTTTCAATAGAAACAATACGGTTTTTTTGTGAATTTTTTTCGCTTTGTGTCTGTAACGCTCAAAAAGGGCCGGACAAAACTTCACATTTTTCGACTATTTGCCGATAGGACCGGGCTTCAACACCTTGCACAAATCCTCCTCCGTCAGTTCCCGAAAGCCGCCCGGGCCGAGGCTTTCCTCCAGTTCCAGGGCGCCCACGGCGAGCCTGCGCAGCGCCTTGACGGGCTTGCCGCGCGCGGCCAGCATGCGCTTGACCTGGTGGTATTTCCCCTCCATGACCGTGACAAGGCAGCGCCCTCCGCCCAGCGGCTCCAGAGCCGCGGGCAGGCAGCGCGTCCCGTCGGCGAGCGTGAGTCCCTCGCGGAAGGCGCGCACGTCCTCCGCGTCGGGCTCCCCCTCGACCTCGGCCAGGTAGCGCTTGGGGATGGCGGACTTCGGCGAGATGATCCGGTGGGCGAGTTCCCCGTCGTTGGTCAGGAGCAGCAGGCCGCTCGTGTCCTTGTCGAGCCGCCCGACCGGGGCCAGACCCATGCGCCGCAGCTCCGGAGGCAGCACGTCGAAGACCGTCCTCTGCCGGCTGTCCTCGGTCACGCTGAGCACGCCCGCGGGCTTGTCCATCATGTAGGTGTGCGTCTCGCGCCAGACAAGGCTCCGCCCGTCGAGGGCGATCTCGCTCTTCTCGCCGTCGAATTTTTTCTCGGGCTGCGTCACCACGACCCCGTCCACGCGCACGCGGCCGCTGCGTATGATCTGTCTGAGCTCGCTGCGCGTGGCGACGCCGAGGTCGCCGAGCAGCCTGTCAAGGCGTTTGAGTGCCATTTCCGTCTCCTTTTGAAAAAGTTGTCCCGGGCCGGTATACCGCGGGCCGCGCGGGAATATGGTATACTGTCGCATCAAGCATCGCGGGAGGGTATCGACCATGGCACAGAAAACCGGAGTCTTCACACGAAGGAAAGCGCTGACCATCCTGATCTCCGCCGCCATCCTGCTCTTGCTGCTGATCACCGCGCACAGCGTATTCGTACCGCGGGAGAGCTACGATCTCACCGGACTCGCCGGGCGTCAGGCCTATCTCCGCTCGCTCGGGTGGGAGATCGACCCCGAGACGGAGGCCTTCCGCACGGTGCTCGTACCCGATCAGCTCGAGGGTATCATGGCCCAGTACAACAAGCTCCAGCTCCAGCAGGGCTACGATCTCAGCCGACATCTGGGCGAGAGCTGCCTGCAGTACACCTACGAGATCACCAACTACGTCGATTCCGACGGGAAGGTGATCGTCTCGCTCTATCTGCAGGACGGCGAGATCATCGCGGCGGACATCCACTCCACCGCGCTCAACGGCTTTATGCACGGCCTGAAGCGGGCGGAGACGGCGGGATGAGGATAAGATACCGCACAGGGGAACCCCCCTGTGCGGTCTGTTTTTTGCTTACAGCAGCATGACGCCGGCCTTCTCGCACATCGACACGGTGTCCTCGTCCCAGATGGAGGCCTGCACCTCGCCGATGTGGGCCTTGCCGAGCAGCAGCATCGACAGCCGCGACTGGCCGATGCCGCCGCCGATGGTGAGCGGCAGCTCGCCGTTTAATAGCGCCCGGTGGTAGGGCAGGGCGCGGCGGTCGTCGCAGCCGGAGAGCGTGAGCTGCCGGTCGAGCGACGCGGGATCGACGCGGATGCCCATAGAGGAGATCTCCATGGCGCAGTCCAGCAGGTCGTCCCAGAACAGGATATCGCCGTTGAGCTCCCAGTCGTCATAGTCGGGGGCACGTCCGTCATGCTTGATGCCGGAGCGGAGGACCGAGCCGATGCCGATGAGGAAGACGGTCTTGTGCTCTTTGACGAAGGCGTTCTCGCGCTGCTTGGGCGTCAGATCGGGATACAGGTCCTCGAGCTGCTGCGACGTGATGAAGGTCACGCGCTTTTCAAGCTTCGGCAGCACGGACAGCTGCGGGTAGATGGCCTGCATGGTGTTCTGCGTATCGCAGATGGCCCCGACGATGTCCATAACCGTGAGCTTCAGATAGTCCAGATTCCGGTTCTCCGGCAGGATGACCTTCTCCCAGTCCCACTGGTCGACGTAGACCGAGTGGAGATTGTCCAGCTCGTCCTCGTCGCGGCGGATGGCGTTCATATCGGTATAGATCCCCTTGCCCGGCCAGAAGCCGTAGCGCTTGAGGGCAAGGCGCTTCCACTTGGCCAGCGACTGCACGACCTCGGCCCGGGTGTCGGCGTGGAGGATATCAAAGGAGACGGGCCGCTCATAGCCGTTGAGGTTGTCGTTCAGGCCGGAATCCTCGGCCACGAACAGCGGGGCGCTGACGCGGTAGAGATTCAGCTTCGCGCCGAGATTGTCCTCAAACAGGCGCTTGAGCAGACTGATCCCCTTCTGGGTATCATAGATGGAGAGCAGGCTTTTGTAGCCCTCGGGGATAAAGGTGTTCATACGGTTTCCTCCTGTCCGGATGCCGCAGTCGGTCAGCGTTCCCCGCCGTCGAGCAGTTCCACGATCTGATGGTAGGTCTTCTCCGCGTTTTTGCGGAAGCGTTTTTCGATGCGCCCGGCCTGGTCCTCGCTTGCGACCAGCAGGTTCAGATGCACGATCTCCCCCGCCCCGTCGGACATGGCGAGTTCCACGAAGCAGCCGTCGTCCTGCATTTTGTGCCGGGCCGTGATCATGGCCTGACGCCGCAGCTCCTCGGCGATCGGCTCGAGCAGCTTGAGCGCCTTGCTGCGCACGGAGTAGGGCAGGCTGGTCTCGACGGCGTCGGCGTTGCGCGCGCCCTTGTCGGTGATCGCGTAGCCGTCCTCTCCCTCGCGGACATGGCCGGTCTCCATCAGCTCCGCCAGGCAGTCGGAGTAGTCGAAGTAGCCGATGCCGCTGTCGCACTGGGTGCAGAGGTCGCTCAGGACCGTGGGCTCGACCTCGCCGGGCAGGCGGCGCAGCAGAAAGAGGATCAGGATCTTGATATCGAGCTTTTCGTGGATAAAACCGAAGCGTTCCATACGCCGTTCCTCCCTGGCATGATGGCTTATTATACCGTCCGCGCCCCTCTTTTTCAAGACCTTTTTGACACGCCGGGACCCGGGCGCGCATAGACTGTAGCGAATTGATAAAAGCAACAGGAGGTATACCTATGGCCGACAGAGTCGCTCCCGGGCCGGCACAGAATCCGGCCTCGATCCGGGAAGCCGTATGCGTCCATACGAGAAAGATCTTCGACAGCTGCCGCGACAAGGACTGCGTGGACGATCTGCGCGTCTATCCGACCGAGAGCTCGCAGGCGGCGATCGACAACGCGCTGAGCATCCGGCCGCGCTCGGCGGAGCTTTTGCAGATCGACGTCAACGTCGAGCCGGTCAGCTTCAACCGCGGCTATTATACCGTCGACTGCAGCTGCTTCTACCGCGTCACCGGCGAGACCTTCCCCGGCGGGCAGAGCGTGACGGGCCTTTGCATCTTTGACAAGCGCGTGATGCTCTTCGGCAGCATCGGCAACGTCAAGGTCTACGCCTCGGACGGGACCGCCGGCGGAGACGACAAGCCCGTCGCGGTCGTCTCGGCGGTCGATCCCATCTGCCTGCACTGTGCGATCACGGACGGCGAAGTGAACACCGGTATGCAGCCGGAGCACCGGGATATCCCGGAGTCCATCCGCGACTGCTTCGACGAGCCGCTCGTGCTGACCGACACGCCGCGGCGCTGGCTCACCACGATCGGGCAGTTTTCCATCATCCGCCTCGAGCGCGACACCCAGCTCGTGGTCCCGGCCTACGACTACTGCATGCCGGAAAAGGAGTGCCCCGGCACCGTCAGCGACGATCCCTGCACGCTCTTCAGCCGCATCCAGTTCCCGGTCGACGAATTCTTCCCGCCCGACAGCGTGAGCGCCAGCGACGACTACCGCAGTCTGAAATAGTATTATGTAAATAGAATTATGTCTAAGATATTATGGATACTTATCAAAACACCCGCGCCGGCTTTCCGGCGCGGGTCAATGTGTTGTTCCGTGCGGGATCAGGTCTTGAGCACGATGTCGACCTTGTCCTTGTAGATGGAGTTGGCGGGGATGACGCCGCGGACGCAGGAGGTCGGATAGACGTTGGTGTGCCGTCCGATGACCGTGCCGGGGTTCAAGACGCTGTTGCAGCCGACCTCGACGAAGTCGCCGAGCATCGCGCCGAACTTCTTGCGTCCGGTCTCGATAAAGCCTTCGGGGTCCTTGACGACGACAAGGGTCTTGTCGCTCTTGACGTTGGAGGTGATGGAGCCCGCGCCCATGTGCGCCTTGAAGCCGAGCACGCTGTCGCCGACGTAGTTGTAGTGCGGGGTCTGGACGTTGTCGAAGAGCACCACGTTTTTCAGCTCCACGCTGTTGCCGACGACGGCGTTCTTGCCGACGATGGCGCTGCCGCGGATGAAGGCGCAGTGGCGGATCTCCGCGCCGTGGTCGATGATGCAGGGCGCGCCGAGCCACGCCGAGGGGAAGACCTTGGCGTCCTTGGCGACCCAGACGCCCTCGGCGGGGTGGTCAAACTCCTCCGGGTCGAGCGTGGGGCCGAGCGCGAGGATGAAGCTCTTGATCTCGTCGAGCACCTCCCAGGGGTAGGTCTTGCCCGCAAAGAGCTCCTTTGCGATCGTCTTGTTCAGATCGAACAGATCCTTGATTTCTACCATGATGTGCGCCCCCTTATTTGATTCGGATAAGTTTTCCGGCCCGGTCCATGGCGGCGATGATGGCGTCGACCTTCTCCTCGCAGAGCTCGTAGGTCGTGGCCTCGCTCATGACGCGCAGCAGGGGTTCGGTGCCGCTCTTGCGCAGCAGGATGCGCCCGTCGCTGCCGAGCTCCCGCTCGGCCTTCTCCTTCGCGGCCTGAACCTCCGGGCAGGCGAGCGTCTCGTCCTTATCGGTAACGACGACGTTTTTGAGCACCTGAGGATACATGGTCATGGGCGAAGCCAGCACGGACAGGGGCTGCTTGGTCTCGGTGATGACCTCCATGACCTTGATGGCGGTCAGCAGGCCGTCGCCGGTGTTGGCATAGCGGCCGAAGATGATGTGGCCGGACTGCTCGCCGCCGATCAGGTGGCCGTTCTGACGCATGTTCTCCGCGACGTACTTGTCGCCCACCTTGGTCTTCTCATAGCCGATGCCGAGCTCGTCGAGCGCCTTGTACAGGCCCATGTTGCTCATGACGGTGGTGACGACCTTCGAGTCGCCGAGGGTGCCCCTCTCCTTCATGTAGCGGGCGCAGAGATACATGATGTGGTCGCCGTTGACCTCGTTGCCCTTCTCGTCGACCGCGAGGCATCGGTCGGCGTCGCCGTCGAAGGCGAAGCCCACGTCGAGATGGTTCTCCATGACGTACTGTCTGAGGGTGCCGAGATGGGTCGAGCCGCAGTTGACGTTGATGTTCAGGCCGTCGGGACGGCAGCCGATCACGTAGGTGTCGGCGCCGAGGGCGTCAAAGACGCTCTTGGCCATCTGCCAGGTGCTGCCGTTGGCGCAGTCGAGGCCGATGCGGAAGCCCTTGTACGAGCGGGTGGCGAGGGAGATCAGGTAGCCGATGTAGCGGTTGCGCCCGGCGGCGTAGTCGACCGTGCAGCCGATGGCGTCGCGCTTGGCGTAGGGGATCTGCTCGTTGGAATCGAGATAGGCCTCGATCCCGTCGAGGACGGATTCCTCCATCTTCTCGCCGTTGCCGTTGATGAGCTTGATGCCGTTGTCGTAGAACGGGTTATGGCTGGCGGAGATCATGATGCCGCAGTCGAAGTCGTCGGCGCGCGCGATGAACGACACGCTCGGCGTCGAGGTGACGTGCAGCAGATAGGCGTCGGCGCCCGAGGCGGTGAGACCGGCGCACAGCGCGTCCTCGAACATGTAGCTCGAGCGGCGGGTGTCCTTGCCGATAACGACCTTGGCCTTGTGGTCCTGTCCGTAGTACCAGCCGATGTAGCGGCCGATGCGGAAGGCGTGGTCGACGGTCAGGCCGACGTTGGCCTCGCCGCGGAAGCCGTCCGTCCCAAAGTATTTACCCATGTTTTTTTACCTCCTGTGTCAGAGCCTTGCGGCGGCGGCTTCGTCGAGGATCACCGTCACCTCCGGCGGGATTTGCAGATATGCCGCGGGAATGTAGCTTGTGGTCTTTGCATAGAGCATTTGAAAAACTGCGGCCGCCTTCGCCTCGCCGAAGGCCAGCAGCAGGATCTTCCCTGCGTCGGTCAGGGTCCTGACGCCCATGGTCACGGCCCGCTCGGGGAGCTCCCCCTCCGGAAAGCCGCGGGCGAGCAGCTGTTTTTTTGTGCGGTCCGTCAGCTTCTGGACGTGGGTGCAGGTATCGAACAGCGTGCCCGGCTCGTTGTAGCCGATGTGGCAGTCCTCGCCGATGCCCAGCACCGCGAGATCGAGTCCGCCGAGTTCTTCGATGCGCGCGTCGGTCTGCTCCGGGGCGTCGGGGTCGGGGAAAAAGCAGTTCTCTTTCCGTGCGTCGGTCGTCTCGATCAGGCCCTTTGTCAAGGCATGACGGCAGGTCTTTTCTTCGGAAACGCCGCAGAGCTCGGTAGCGCAGAGGATGCGGGCATCCTTCAGGCTGCACGCGCCCTCACGGCAGGCGCGGGAGAGCTCCGCCCAGAACGGCGCCATCGTCTCGCCGCAGGCGAGCGCCAGCACGGCATCCGGCTTGGCCCTCAAGAGGCCGCAGACAAGGTCCGCCGCCTGTCGGACGGCCTCGTTTTTTTCACAGATAATGGTTTTCATTTCATCCTCCGGTTTCGGACAAACTAAAGCATGCAATGCAGACTGATTTGCCGAGGTGGAGTTATGGCTATTCTGATTTTACGCACCGTCATCATCTATCTTGCCCTGCTCGTCACGATGCGGCTGATGGGCAAGCGCCAGCTCGGGGAGATGGAGCTGTCGGAGTTCGTGGTGGCCTCGCTGATCGCGGACATGGCCTCCCATCCCCTGCAGGATGTGGGCATCCCGATGATCAACGGCCTCGTGCCGATCGTCACGCTCTTCTGCTGCGAGCTGCTGATCGCGGGGCTGACGCTCAAGAGCGTGCGCCTGCGCATGCTCCTGTTCGGCAAGCCCTCGATGCTCGTGATCCGCGGGCAGATCTGCCAGCGCCAGATGCGCCTGAACCGCTTCTCGCCGGACGAGCTGATGCAGGAGCTGCGCAATCAGGGGATCTTCGATCTGGCGCAGGTGGAGTATGCGATCCTCGAGACCGACGGGAAGCTCAATGTCATCCCCTACCCCTCGGAACTGCCGCCCACGGCGTCGCAGCTCGGCGTGTCGGTGCCCGACGGCGGCTATCCGGCGATCGTCGTCAACGACGGCCGGGTGCTGGACACGCGGCTCAAGCGTCTGGGCCTGGACCGCGCCTGGCTCGACGCGCAGCTGAAGCAGAGCGGCTGTGCGGGGCCGGAGAGCGTCTATCTGATGACCGTCAACCGCAGCGGCCAGACCTATGTCGCCGCAAAGGAGGCCGCCCATGAAGCGTGAGATCGGCGCTCTCCTGCTGCTTGCGGCGCTGTTCGGCGTCTCCCTGTGGAGCATCCGCCGCACCGACCGGCTGACGGATGAGGTGGAGAAGCATCTTGAGCTGTCGGAGAAGGCCCTGCGCGCGGACGACCGCGAGACGGCCGAGACGGAGCTGGCGGCCGCCCTGCGCGTCTGGCAGGCAGACAGACGCTATGCGCACGTCTTCCTGCGCCACGCGGAGATCGACAGCATCAGCGACGCCTTCTTTGCCCTGCAGCAAGGGCTGTGCGGCGGCGACGGCGTCGAGCTCGGCGCGGCCTACGATCTGCTGCGCTACCATCTGGAGTGCATCGACTCCATGGAGCACATCAGCCCCGGCAGCGTGTTCTGATCACTTCTCGGTCAGGAGCTTGGTCAGCTCCTCCATGAAGGTGTTGATGTCCTTGAAGCTGCGGTAGACCGAGGCAAAGCGCACGTAGGCGACCTCGTCCACGTTCTTCAGACGCCCCATGACCATCTCGCCGATCTCGACGGTGCTGATCTCACGCTCGAGATTGCTCTGCAGCTCCTGCTCGATGTCGTCGGCGATCTCCTCGAGCGTGCCGAGGGAGACGGGGCGTTTCTCGCAGGCGCGCACCATGCCGTTGATGAGCTTGACCTTGTCGAAGGACTGGCGGCTGCCGTCGCGCTTGACGACGACCAGCGGCAGGCGCTCGATGATCTCATAGGTGGTGAAGCGCTTCTGGCAGGCCAGGCACTCGCGGCGGCGGCGGATGGTGGTGCTCTCCTCGGCCGGGCGGGAGTCGATGACCTTGCTTTCGGTGTAACCGCAGAACGGGCATTTCATGTCGGAAACTCTCCCTCAATCATATATCTCGTAGTTCCTCGGGCCATTATATACAAGGTGTGGCGATTTTTCAAGATTTTCTGTGCGGCTCCGTGAAAAAATCACGGATTCTCCCCCGTCGGAAAAACGAAAAACGGAAAGCGGGAAGGCTGCGCCCTCTCCCGCTTTCCGTTATTGTTACGCCAGGCGCAGGATCTCGCCCGCGAGCGGCGGCGCGATGCCCGTCCGGACGCCGAGGCCGGCTTTGGTACAGTCGGCCGTGTAGGACCGCGCTTCCCCGCTGCGGTTGAACACGCCGAGGAACACGGCGTCCTCCGCCTCTTCCCCGAAGACGTCTCTCCCGTCCGTGATATAGCGCAGCACCAGCAGCACGTCCGTTCCGTCGGCCATGAACACCGCGTTCCCCGTCGAGAGCGCGGCCGAGCCGTTTCTGAGCGCGCAGAGCCTGGCATAGTGCTCATGCAGCTCCCTGTCCCCCTCGCGGAAGGGCAGGCGGTTGAAGGGGTCGCCGACGCCCTCCATGCCCTGCTCGTCGCCGTAGTAGATGCTCGGCACACCGGGCAGGCAGAACTGCAGGGCGGCGCAGAGCCTCTCCCGTTTTTCGGCCAGCGCCAGCGCTTCGTCGGTGAATTCCACCGCAAGCTGCTCCTCCCGGCTGAGCGCGCGCAGATCCAGCGGCGTGGCCAGAGAGGTCTTCAGCCGCGCCACGTCGTGCGAGCCGAGCAGATTCATCAGCGAATAGTAGAAGGGCTTCGGATAGTTCATCTGCTGTCCGATCAGAAAATCACGCAGACCGCAGGCGTCGGACCTGTCGTGGATGAAGTCCAGCACCGCCGCGCGCAGCGGATAGTTCATCACGCTGTCCAGCGCGTCGCCCAGCGCATAGCGCCGCCGGTGTCCGTAGCTCTCCTTGACGACCGCGTCCTCCCAGACCTCGCCGATGATCGGCGCGTCGGGCGCGGTCTCCTTGACGGCCGT
>JAUNNC010000018.1:10614-24734 GCA_030531585.1 Eubacteriales bacterium
ATCGCCAGCACGTCGTCGGGCAGCTCGTCGGCCACGTCCAGCCGCCAGCCGGAGGCCCCGCGCCGCAGCCAGAGGCGCACGACACTGTCCTTCCCGGTCACGATCTCACGCTGCCACGAGGGCTCGTGCTCCTCCACCTCCGGCAGGGACGGAAAGCCCCACCAGCAGCGGTATTCGTCCGGGAAGTGCTTGAACTCGTACCATTTGTAGTAGGGAGACTGCGGTCCGCTGCACGCGCCCCGGCCGCCGTAGTGGCCGTAGAGATCGAAGTAGACGCTGTCGCTGCCGGTGTGGGAAAACACGCCGTCCAGGATCAGGCGTATCCCCAGCTCCTCCGCCCGTCTGCACAGGCGGATGAAATCGGCGGTCGTGCCGAGGATGGGATCGGGCCTGCGGTAGTCGGAGGCGTCGTAGCGGTGGTTGGAGCGCGCCTCCACGATGGGGTTGAGATAGAGACAGGAGACGCCCAGATCCTTGAGATAGGGCAGCTTCTGCTCGATGCCCCGGAAGGTGCCTCCGTAAAAATCGTCGGGGTTGTAGTCGCACTCAAAGCTGCGCGGTCCGGAGCGCACCGGCTCGTCGAGCGAGGCGTGCAGCTCGGGGACCTGGCCCAGGCTCTCGTGGTAGGCGATGCCGCGCTCGGCCGTGCCGTCGCGGGAGAAGCCGAATCGGTCGGGAAAGATCTGATACATCACGCTCCGGCGAAACCAGGCGGGCGTGTCGAAGTCCTGCCGGCAGACCGTCAGGCGGAAGCCCTCCTCCCTGCGCGGGAGGATGCGTCCGCGGAAGCCCGTCTCGTCCGGGCAGAGCCAGTGGGCGCTGCTCTCGGTCTCCACATAGAAGGCGTACCACAGCGCCTGCGGCTCCTCCGGCAGGACGAGGTTTACATAATATTCATTCCCGTCCGACTCCATGTTCCAGCTGCACTCGAAATCGTCGCCCCAGAGGACGAGCTCCGCGCGGCTGATGCTGCCGCCGCGCCGCCGGAAGGCGAGCCGGATCGCGCTGCCCGCGGCCGCCGCGCCGGGGATGCTGCGGTACTGCGGGAGCCTTCCGTCGTGGATGAGCGCGGGCGTGCGCTCGGAGGTCCGGCGCAGGATGCTGACGACATGCGCCGTGCGCGGCTGATAGGCCTTGATATACTGCGGCTGGATTCCCTTGCAGCCGAGGTCGTCGCAGCAGGAGGCCGTGATGCGGTAGGCCTCCTCGAGCTGCAGGCCGCAGTCGTCCATCAGCAGGCGCATGAGCTCGGGCGCCGCCAGGGGCTCCGCCTCGCTCTGAAAGCACTCGCACAGTCTGGCCAGCGGCAGTCCCCTGCCGATGCAGCCGTGGAGCGCGGTATACACCGTCGCCGCGCTCTGGAAGTATTCCTGCATCAGCGGCGGGCAGAGCGGTGAGCTCAGCAGCTCGCAGATCTCCAGATCGCCGCTGACCGGGACCCAGCGTCCACCGGAAAAGCGCGCCAGGACCTGCCGCCGGTTTTCATAGCGGACGGACAGGGTATAGTCCTCGGACCAGTTTTCGTAGTAGCGGCCGCCGAAGTAGACCGTACAGCATTTTTCGCTTACAGAATCCATAAGTAAAGTCTCGCATATTCCTCCGCCGAGCGTTCAAAGCCGAAGTCGGCCTTCATGGCCCGGGAGATGAGTCCCTGCATGATCTCCTTGTTTTTGTAACATTCCATCGCCAGACGCATGGTGTCGCGCATCTCCCAGGCGTCAAAGTTCGTGAAGGAGAAGCCGTTGCCCTCGCCGGTGAAGCGGTTGTAAGGGGTGACGGTGTCGCGCAGGCCGCCGGTCTCCCGCACGATCGGGACGGAGCCGTAGCGCATGGCGATCATCTGGCTCAGGCCGCAGGGCTCGAAGCGCGAGGGCATGAGGAAGAAGTCGCTGCCCGCGTAGACGAGATGGCTCAGCTCCTCCTTGTAGCCGATATAGGAGCAGAGCTTGCCGGGGTAGCGGGTCTCCGCGGCGGCCATGAACTTCTCGAAGCGTTCGTCCCCGCTGCCGAGGAGCATGAACTGCAGATTCTCGCGGCACATCATGTCGTCGAGCACGCAGGCGACGAGGTCGAAGCCCTTCTGCTCGGTCATGCGCGTGACCATGGCGAACATCGGCACGTCCGGCCGGACCTCGAGCCCCATCTGCCGCTGCAGCTCTTCCTTGCAGACCGCCTTGCCCCGGAGATGTCCCCGGTCGTAGCGGGCGGGCAGCAGCGGGTCGGTGTGCGGATTGAACAGCTCCCTGTCGATACCGTTGAGGATGCCGGAGAGCACCTCGTGCCGGGCGTTGAGGACGCCCTCGAGGCCCTCGGCATAGTAGGGGGTCTTGATCTCGGAGGCGTAGCTGGGGCTGACGGTGTTGATCCGGTCGGCGAACACGCAGCCCGCCTTGAGGAAGTCCGCGCAGCCATTGAGCTCCAGATACTCCGGCGTGTACCAGACGGGGTCCACGCCCAGCAGGTCCTGTACGAAATCGAAGCTGAAGCGGCCCTGAAAGGCGATGTTGTGGATGGTCAGCAGATACGAGGTCTTATCCTGGATCAGCCCGGGATACTGGGTGTGGGCGAGCATGGGCAGCATGGCGGTATGCCAGTCGTTGCAGTGGATCACGTCGGGCGCAAAGCCGAGATTGGGCAGGGCCTCCAGCACGGCCCGGCAGAAGAAGCAGTACTGCTCCCCTTCCGGCAGGCCGCCGCGGTAGATCCTGTCGCCGAAGAAGCTCTCGTTGTCCACGAGGTAGACAATCATGCCGTCCAGGTCCAGCTTTTCGATCCCGACGTACTCGCGTCTCCAGCCGAGCTGTACATAGAAGTAGAACAGATGCTCGACCCGGTCGGAGAAGCGCTCCTTGATGCAGCGGTGATAGGGCGTGATGACGCGCGCGTCGACGCCGAGTCTGCCGAGCGCCCGGGGCAGGGTCCCGACCACGTCGGCGAGGCCGCCGGTCTTGGACAGGGGCGCGCACTCGGCCGCGGCCAGCAGGACGCGGGGCATCTCCGTTCTTCCCTTCTCCTCGAGCAGTTCACGAAACTCTCTCTTCATTCGCTTTCCTCCTGACAATAGTGGGGGATATCAATAATCATCCTCATATATCATAGTCTCAGGTGCGGGCCGATCCGGTCGTTATCCGCCGCGGCGGGGAGCTTTCCTGTTTTTTCCTGCCCCCTGTCAAAAAACAGAGCGTTCCGCGAGGGAACGCTCTGCACCGGGCTCATTGTTCGTCTCCGTCGTCGTCATACTTGTGCTTGGCGTCGGCGCGCAGATACACCACCACGGCGATCAGGGCCGCCAGGGCAAGCAGACCGATGATGCTGAACATGACCAGCTGGAAGTTGATCGTAGACGCGCCCGCGGGCTCGGGCGTCGGCTCCGGCGTCGGGGTCGGCGCAGGGGTGGGCGTGGGTTCGCCGTGGACCCTGACCGCCGCCGTCTCGGAGAACACGGGCTGGCTGCGGACGCCCTCCTTGACGTTCCAGACCGCGACCCAGTAGTAGGTGGTCTCCTCGGCCTTCTCGATGGTATAGGACGCGTCGGAGGCGCCGCTGATGGGCAGGGCGGCGTTGATGTCGTCGGTCGCGGCGGAGTACCACTGGTAGCTCAGGCTGCCGTTGTTGGGCGAGGTCGCGATCACGCTGAGCGTATGGGCGTCGCCGGACTCGACCTCGACGCTCTCGGGCTGGATGCTGATGTTGGCGGTCTTGGCGTTGTCGTCGACCGGCAGGCCGGTGCTGCTGTTGGGATCACTGGTGGGGGCGGGATTGGTCGTGGCCACGGGCGGCGCGGTGGGCGCGGCGGCAATGGGATTGCCCTCGGCGTCCACGAGGTAGATCTTGGCGCCGGCGGATTCGACATGCTTCTGGCCGTTCCAGAACTGGGCCTCCACGCACCAGTTGTCAAGCTCTCTGGGGATGTGCTTGAGGACCAGCGTCTCGGTGCCGAGGCCGGAGACCTCAAGGCCGCGGAAATAGTCGGGAGCCTCGGAGGCCTGCACGGTGTTCATGGTGTCGGGGCTGACAAGGCGCCAGACGATCTTGGTGTAATTCTCGGCGCGGGCGACGAACTTGACGTCGCGGTCATCGCCGAGCTCGACGAACTCGCCGGAGGGGTGCTTGGTGATGACGATGTCCTCGGAGGGCTCGGGCGTAGGCGTGGGCGTGGGCTCGGGAGCGGGCGCTACGGTGCAGCTGAGCGTCATGTCCATCGCGCCCTCGGAGGTCTGGATGGTGTAGACCGCGGAATAACCCCCCTCGGTCCCGGGCTTGCCGGTCAGATAGACGCCGTTGGCGTCCCAGTACAGCTTCAGTCCGCTCGGCAGGCCGCCGGAGCTGAGGCTGCAGCCCTCGATTTCAAGGGGGCTGGCATAGACGAGCAGTGTGCCGATATCCTGTCCCACGGTAAATGAACCGATATTGTCGGCCGCGGCACTGAGTCCCGGGAGGGCTGCCGCGATGCAGACGATCAGGACCAGGGCAAGCGCCCATTTCAAAGTCTGTTTCTTCATGTTATCGCTCTCCACATGCTGGAATTCGATGTCCCCATCTTCATAACTGTCGATTCGGACATGTTATGTTAATTATAACACAGCATTTCGCGGCCTGCAAGCCCATTTCCCGGAGAAATGACAGAAAGCGCGTTTCTTTTTTCGCAGGCGGTCGAAACGCGCCGCGTCACTTCCCGCTGCTGCCGAGCTTCCCGGCGCCGCGTTCGGAGCGCTCCGCGAGGATCTCCTCTTTTTTCAGCTCCCGGACGGCGACGGGCAGGATCTCCCGCACGCAGAACTGACAGATCGCCTTGCCGTAGGGGACGAGCACGCGGTCGTCGAGCCGCTGCACCTCCTGCACGGCCTTGCTGATATGCACGGGGACGGGATTTCCGTTGTACATGGCGCAGACCCACTCGCCGCGGTAGCCGCTGTCGATGACGCCGGCCTGCACGATGCCGCACCACTTGGTGTTGCTCCCCCGCTCCTCGAACTTGACGCCGAGGTTCTTGTCGAAAGCGCTCACCAGGCCGGTGGGGATCAGGCGGGTGGAGAAGGCGGGGATGACGAACTCCTCCTCGTCGAAGCAGGCGTACAGGTCGTAGTCGGAATCCTCGTCCCGCTTGGAGGGGATCACGGCGCCCTCGCGCAGTCTGGCAAAACGGATCTCATGCATGTCGCTCTCTCCTTTTCCCGGGAAAACCCCGCCGCCGCGGACTTGTCCCCTGTTCGTTTCATTCTATCACAGGCGGCCGCGCCCGCGCAAGCCTTGCGCTTTTCCTGTGTCCGACAGGAAAAACCGCCGATTCAATCGGCGGTTTTGGATTCCCATATCCCCGTTTCCGTGACCACGGCGTCCATCGTCACGTCGTGTTCGTCGGTCGGGATCGCATCGCACAGCAGCGCCTCGTAACACAGACAAAACGTCCGGCAGCGGCAGGGCGCGAGGAAGCGGTCGTAATAGCCCGCCCCGTGGCCGAGTCTGCGTCCGTCCCGCGCGGCGCTCACGCAGGGGACCAGCGCCAGCTCGATCGTCCCCTCCCCGGCGCGCTCGCCGTCCTCCGGCGGCTCCGGGATGGAGAGCATGCCGGGACGCAGCTCCGCGAGGCTGCGGATGCGCACGGCCTCAAGCACGCCGCCGGGGCGGCACAGCGGCACGTACAGCGCCTTGCCCGCCGCAAGGGCATCCGCAAGCAGCGCGCGGGTATCCGGCTCGGCCCACATGCTGACGTAGACGAACACCGCCTCCGCGCTCTGCCAGGCTTCGCTGTCCAGGACCCGCCGCCGGATCGCGGCGTCGGAGGCGCGGCGGCAGTCCTCCGTCAGCTTTCCGGCCCGTTCCCGGACCGCGCGGCGCAGGGCTTTTTTCTCCGCGCTCACAGATCCCGTGCGCACAGGTCCTCCGCCGTCTCCCGCCGGACGGCGATATAACTATCCCCGCTGCGCAGCAGCACCACCGGCGGCCGCCCGAGGCGGTTGTAGTTGGAGGCCATCGAGTAGTTGTACGCGCCCGTGGTGCACACGCACACGATGTCGCCGCGCCTGACATCCGCGGGCAGGGGCACGTTCGGCTGGAGGATGTCGCCGCTCTCGCAGCAGCGTCCCGCCAGCGTGAAGAGCTCGGTCTCGCCGCCGCCGCGCTCCGCGTGCAGCACCGTGTAGGCCGCGCGGTAGAGGCACCAGCGCGGGTTGTCGGGCATGCCGCCGTCGATGATGACGTAGTTCTTGCAGTTCGGGATGTGCTTGACGGTGCTGACGGTGTAGACCGTCATGCCCGCGTCGGCGACGATGCTCCGCCCGGGCTCGAGCAGCAGCATGGGGACCGCGATCCCGAGCGCCGCACATCGCCCCTTGATGAAGTCCGCCAGCGCCGCGATCCGCGCGGGGATGTCGACGTGCTTGTCCTTCTCCGTATAGCGCACGCCGTAGCCGCCGCCGAGGTTGAGGACCTTTGCCTCAAAGCCGAGCTTCTCCTTCATCTCCGCGATGAAGCCGAGCATGATCTCGGCCGAATCCTCGAACACGCTCTCGTCAAAGACCATCGACCCGACGTGGCAGTGGATGCCCTCGAGCTCGAGCGCGTCCTGTTCGAGCGCGAGGCGCGCGAAGTCCAGCGCCTGTCCCGTCTGGATGGCGACGCCGAACTTGACGTCCACGGTGCCGGTGTTGACGGCCTCGAAGGTGTGCGGATCGATGCCCGGCGTGACGCGCAGGAGGATCTTCTGCTTCACGCCCTGGCGCTTGGCCTCGGCCGCGAGGGCGAGCAGCTCGGTCTCATTGTCGACGATGAAGCGGCCCACGCGCTTTTCGACGGCCCAGCGGATGTCGGCGTCGGTCTTGCCGTCGCCGTGGAACCAGATGCGCTCCGCCGGGAAGCCCGCGGCCAGCGCGGTGTGGATCTCCCCGCACGAGACCGTATCCACGCCCATGCCCTCCTCGGCCATGATGCGGTACATCTGCTTGAAGGCGCAGGCCTTGCTCGCATAGAGCGGCAGCGCCGCGTCCCCGAAGCTGTCGCGCAGGGCCTGCCGGTACATGCGGCAGTTGAAGCGGATGCGGTCCTCGTCCATGAGATAGAGAGGCGTGCCGTACTGTTCCGCCAGCGCCGGGACGCTCTGTCCCGCGAAGCGCAGCGTCCCGTCCGCGTCGCGTGTGATGTTGCTGCAGATCATAATCTCCACCGCCCGAATTGAAATTGTCTGGATTTTAACACGCCGCCGACGCTTCGTCAAGTAGGGGCCGACCCTTATCACGCGGCCTGCCCCCGTCCTC
Source organism: Eubacteriales bacterium (assembly GCA_030531585.1). Taxonomy (GTDB): domain Bacteria; phylum Bacillota; class Clostridia; order Oscillospirales; family Oscillospiraceae; genus Limivicinus. The sequence continues at coordinate 17,868 of JAUNNC010000018.1, forward strand.
ATGCCGCCATCCCCGCCGCACGTCATTGCGCACCTGAGGCGTAAGCTCGCGTAGACCAAATCACAGATTTGGACGCTCGCTTAACCCGGTGCGCACACCGGCGTGGCAATCCGTCCTCCCCTCTCCCCCCCAAGCAAAAAAGTGAGCGACAGGGCCGAAGCCCTGCCGCTCGGGGGGGGAGATAGGGGGGTAATACTATTTTGTTATGCGCTTACTTGACGATGACGGTAATCGTGATGGTATCGCCATCCTTGACGCCTGCCGTGGTGATCGTGCAGGTCGCCTCGGTTTCAGCGCTGTTAATGACTGTTGCGCTGACGCCCGTACCGGTCGCACTGGCAATCTTCACGCCGTCCTTGGTCTTGATGACCACCTGCTTGCCGTCCTTTACGTTCAGGGCAGGATTCTGCAGAGCGTCATTGAAGTACAGTTCAATCTTGCTCATGTCTGCAGGCTTGCCGTCCACCTGGTTCAGTGCATTCAGGGTGACTTTCACAAGCTTATCCTTGACCGTGGCGGTCACATCGCTCGCAGCGACGTTGGCCGTGACCTTGAAGGGACCGAAGACGCCTTTCGCATCCGGAGTGAAGGTCTCGCTTCCGATCTTGATCTCAGAAACATACTTGCTGCCATCGCTGATGGTGGCCTTGAAGTAGACGTTCGTGTTCTCCAGGACGCTGGTGACGGCGGCGTCGGAGGCGTCTGCCTTCTTGTGGAAGGCGAGAGCAACACTGGTGTCGGACGCCGTGGCCGGGAGGCTGAAGGTCTGCTTGGTGACCTCCACGTTGACGGTCACGGTGCTGCCGTTTTCGACGGAGCTGGTGTCGATCGTCAGGGTAGGATCACTCCACGAACCCGCGGTGGCGGGATCACAAGTTACGGCAAGCGTCGCGCCGTCCTTGCCTGCAAGCGTCAGCGTATCGCCCTTCTTGAGTCCGGTGGTGCTGCCGGTGACGTCGACCCTGTCGGTGGCGTCGGAACCGTCGTCTGCGTACTTGCAAACGAGCTGAACCGTGATGGTCTTATCCTCGACCGTCTTGAGCTCCGCGTCGACATTGTCCGTCACCATGACGCTCGCGCAGTCCGCCTTCGTCTCCGGTGCCCCGGAGCCGATCGTGACCTCGATCTCCTTGGCGCACTCCCAGGCATTCGCGGGAACGCCCTTGACGTAGACCGTGTCTCCGTCGGCGGCGGAAGTGATCGGAGTGCCCGTGCAAGCGGCATTGTCATAGAACTCGACCGTGCCCTTGGCGTTCGTGATGGGGTTCAGGGTAAACGTAGCGACCTTGAAGTCGACGTTCACCGTCACGGTTCCGCCGTCCGCCACAGAGGCAGGTGCGATCGTCACGCCGGAAATCTTCTTGCCGGAGGGAGTCGCCGGGTCCGCGGTGCCGTTGACCTGGACCTCATTGATGTCGCGCGTGCTGGGATTGCTCAGGCTGGCGGCGCCGGCGTCGATATCGATCGTGGTGCCGTGCTCCACCTTACCGGCCAGGGTCGTGCCGTTGGTCACGGTGTAGGTCGCGCCGTTGATCTTGACCTCCATCTCGCAGCCCTCGGGCTTGGCGTGGGTGGTCGTGAACGTGATCTGATACTGCTTCATGGCGACCACGCCGGAAGCGGTCGCGGGAGCGTCCGCGGGATCGACAGAGGGCACCTCAAAGGTCCCGCCGTCCTCAAAGCTTGCGTACTTGGTGGCAGCGCCGGTCTTATCCCAAATCTCGATCGGGCCGTCGTACTTCTCGCCGCTGGCGAGCGTGTACATGACCTTGGCGGTGACCGTCGAGCCGCTGAGGGCCTTCGGGGCAGACGTATCGAGGAGGTTGCCGTCCGCATCATAGTACTGCACCGCTGCAGTCGTTGTGCCGCCGCCGGGCAGCGTCAGCGTAACCGTCGTGGGCAGATCGATGAGCGTCGGTTCGGGATCGCCCTTCGGGACAGTGGCTCCGGTGCCGTCGGGACCGATCAGGGTCACCGTGACCGTGGAATCCTCGGCGGGCATCTTGAAGGAGTAGCTGGTGGCAGGGCTGGTGGTAGGCTTGATCGATGCGGTGGCCGAGCCGTCGGTATCCGGGGTGATCACGATGCCGGCAATCTTGACCTTTGCGTTCTTTGCGGCGTCCGTCAGCGTGATCTTGACGGTGCTGCCATAGGGCACCTGCTTGAAGCTGGTGGTGAGCAGCACGTCGTTGGTGCTGGTGCCGTCGTTGTAGCTGACCAGGAACAGGCCCTTCGAAGCGTCGGCGGGATCCGTGACGACCGTCAGGTTATAGGATACGGGCACGAAGTCGACCCTGATGTTGCTGTAGCCGCCCTCGGGCATGACGAAGGTGTATTCCTCCGCCTTTCCGTCGCCGTTGGCGTCGACGGGGCCGGTGGCGTCAATGAACTTGCCGCCGGGCAGGTTGACGCGGACCTTGTCGACCTGATACTGGGCCGGGGTCACAGGCTTCGGGATGACGGCGACGGTGTCGCCGGCGTAGGCCTCGGTGACAAAGGCGGTCGGATCGATCGCGCGCGGATTGTACGGGGATGCTGCCGTGATCACGAAGCCCGCGTTGCCCCTCTTGGCGTCGTTATAGGTGGCGGTGAGCTTGATCGGGTTCTTCTTGGCAGCCAGGGCGTTGTCCTTGAGCACAAGGGTGACGACCAGAGGCTGAGCCGGGTTCAGATTGTCCGCGGCGCGGGCCAGCTCGCCGGTGAGCTTGAAGCTCATATCCTTCGAGTTGACGTTGTTGATGATGCTCTTGACGAAGGTGAACTTGGACTTGCCGGCGTCGGTCAGACCGAAGGAGACGATGTCGCCGTAGTTGAGATTGATGTCGGTGACGAGGTTCTCGACGAGGGTGTCGGTCTTGTTGACGGTGACCTTCCAGAAGCCGCCGGCATTCAGAGGATTGCCGAACTCATCCACCGTGTTGAGCTGGACCCAGTACTGGACCTTGTCGAAGGTGACCTCCACCTTAACGCCGCAGTCGGGCATGTTGGCGAACGTGTAGATGACCTCGCCGTCGGTGCCGGGAATAGGTCCGGCGTTCGGCAGGATCTCGGCGCCGTTGTCCTTGCGGAAGACGCGGAGCCTGGCCTTGCCGTCCGCAGGAGCGGTGTTGAAGAAGTAACCCTCGCTCGGGCTCAGGCTGAAGGCGAAGGGAGCGCCGACCTTGACGCCGTCAACGGAGACCAGATTGCCGAGGTCGTCCAGGCCGAGCATACCGACCGTGCCGGAGCCGACGACCTTGAGATCCGCACCGGCGACCTTGACCTTGCCGGAGCTGAAGTAGGCGTTGATCCTGACATTGTTGTTGGGCATCTGGAAGCAGCCGCTGAGCCTGGCCTCGTTGGTGAGGCTGGCGTCGATGGCGCCGGTGCCTGCGTTGAGGATATCATAGTGATCGAGGACGATGTGCGCGCCGCCGTCGTAGGTGAGCGAGATGTACTCGCCGAGCTGGGCGGGAACCGCGGCTCCGACCAGAGCGGCGGGCGCGATGGGCGTACCGGTAACGCCGTCCTGGAACTCGGCGCGCAGCTGCGCGTTGTCGCCCTTGGCATAGAAGCTGACGCCGCTGAAGGTGTTGGCGGCAACAGGCTGGCCGTTCAGGTACACGAACGCCGTGTAGCTGAGGTTCTGGTTCACGCCGACGAACTTGCCGGTCACGGTGACGCCGCCCGCAGGCATACGGAACCACACGATGCCGCTGCCGTTGACGGACACGGGAACGCGCAGACCGTCGGTGTTGCGGGTCACGATGTAATCGCTCGCGGTGGTGGACGCCTGCCATCCGGCCTCAGCCTGGGAGGCGAGCCTGACAACAGCGTTGGTCTGGGCTTCCCGGGTCTGGACCCAGTTGCCGTTGGCGTCCTGGGCAGTGGCCCAGAACTGGCCGCCTTCCACGGGATTCATCAGGATGTTGTTGCCCCGTCCGATGAAGGTCACGGCCACGCCGACGTCACGCGCGGGCATGGTGAAGGTGTTGTTGAACATGCCGATCGTGTTGTCCGCAGCGCCGGTGTTGGGATCAAAGAACTGAACGTTGCCGACAGTATAGCCGGTGTTGGGCTTGGGGTTGATGGTGACCTGGGCGCCCCTCGCGGCGCGGGTCACGTCGCTGCTGTCGACCTGAAGCGTGAAGCTGCCGTTCTGCGCATCGCGAACGAAGAGCGCAAAGGTGGGCAGGGGCTTGAGCACGACCTCGACCTTGACGTCGACGTCGGGCATCACAAAGCCGTCGTCGATGTTGGTCACCTTCTCGCGCTTGAGGCCGTCATAGGCCATGTAGCTGACATAGAGCTCGTCGACCGTCAGCGTGGGATCGGCGCTGCTCACCAGAACAGCGGCGCCCTTGGCCGCGCTGTTGACCGCCACGCCGTCGACGAGGGTGAGCGCCTTGTCGAGGTAGTTGCTGACGACCTCGATCTTATGGCCCTTCATGAAGGTCGCGTCGACGGTGATGTCGCACTTGGGCATCACGAAGGAGGCGGACTTGAGATACAGATCGGCCTGGCCGTTGGCGTGCTTGACGATGACGTCCTTGACGGCCCTGCCGGAGGTGGCGTTGATCACGACCTTGACGGTCTCGCCCGCCGCTGCCGTGTAGACGCGGTTGTTGCCGACATAGAACTCGACCGTGGCGGCGCCGGTCTCGATGCCGCTGTTGAGCTTATACTTCGGGTTCGTGGCCGTGCCGGTGTCAAGCTTTCCGTGGACCTCGCTCTGGAGCGGGATCGTATAGGAGACGGGATAGAAGAACTTCACACCCGCGGGGATCTTCGCAAGATCCGGGTACTTGTCGTTGACGATCTGGAGCAGCGGCTTGATGGCGTTGTAATCCAGACCGCGCTCGGTCACGACACCGTAAGCGGTCTCACCCTTGGCCATGTCATGGGCCATGATGATGATGCAGTTGGTGCCGGAGGCGGGCATGCTGACCGAGGGGATCCAGATCTCCGTGCCGGCGGAGATGTTGTTCCAGTTTTTGATCTTGTTGACCCTCTGGATCACATCCTTCCACTGCGAGAAGGAGACGCCGAGCGCGTTGCAGGCGTCCGTCACGGTCTCACCGGCGCCCAGCCGGTACGGCGTGAGGTACCACCAGCAGACATCCTTGGCCATCGGATTGGTGTTGGTCTTCGACGTGGAAGCGGTGGCCGCAGCGGCAGTCGAAGTCGTCTTCGAAGTGGCCGTGGTGGTCGTCGACGCTGCGGAGACCGTCGCAACGGGCGTGGTAACGCTGCTCGTTGTCGCGGTGGAGCCGTGCCCCGTCGTGATCACAACGGCGTCCGCGTCCGTGGCAGGCAGCGTCAGCAGCTTCCCGACGGGAAGATAACGCCACTGATTCTCGGTGATGTTGTTGAGTTTCATGATGGCGTTCTTGCAGACATAGTAGTTGAGGCCCAGCTTCTGGCAGATCCTCAGCACATAGTCTCCCGATGCCATACGGTACGTCATCGTACTGTACGACACCGTTTCTGCATTCGCGCTGAGCGCGGCGCCCGCGAATACGGACACGATCATCAGCACGGTGAGCAGCATGCAAATGAGCCTTTTCTTCATAGTTGCTCCCCCTAACACTTACCCTTTCGGGTGGAATGATGACTTTGGCGCAGCCCTGTTGCCGGGCCGCGGCCTGCGAAAAGTAAAAAAAGTATTACGATTCGGCTATAATATTACAGCAACGTCACAAAAAAAGCAAGACCCAAACGCGAAAAAATTTCAAAAAATTTCATTTTGGTAACACATCGCTCTGGTCCGATTCGCTGAATCCCTTGCCGCGCAAGGCTTTGCGGCTTTTGCAGCGCGTATGTTCCGCTTCTTTTGATCGGTCGGCTGTCAGCCTTCCCGTCTTTCTGTTTTCTAGGACGGTGCGCCGAAAAGATTGTTCCCGTCTGTTTCTCTTTTTTTCCGAAAATTCAGGAAATCTTTTTCCGGCCGATACCGAAGAGCCTCCTGCCGTTATCCGCCGCGGCGGCCGCGACCTCCTGCCCGGTCATTCCCTTGATCTCTCCGATCTTCTCCGCGATATAGCGCAGATTGCGGGAATCGTTCCGCCTGCCGCGCATCGGGACGGGGCTGAGGTAGGGGCTGTCGGTCTCGAGCAGGATCCGGTCGACCGGACAGAGCTCCAGGACCTCGATCGCTTTGCGCGCGTTCTTGTAGGTCACCGGCCCGTCGAAGCCGAGATACCAGCCCCGGCGCAGAAGCTGCTCCGCCATCTCCGCCGAGCCGGAGAAGCAGTGGAACACGCCGCGCAGCCCCTCATAGCGGCTGACGATCTCCAGGCAGTCGCCGTGCGCCTCGCGGTCGTGGACGATCACGGGCAGTCCCCGCTCGAGCGCCAGCTCGAGCTGGCGGAGAAACAGCGCCTTCTGCTCCTCCTTCCGGCTCGCGTCCCAGTAATAGTCCAGCCCGATCTCCCCGACGGCCACGCAGCGGGCGTTTTCCGTCAGTTCCGCGATTTCCGCGAGGTCGCCCTCCCGGCAGCCTGCGAGCTCCTCCGGATGGATCCCGACCGCGGCGTAAACGTGCGCGTGCCGCTGTGCGATCTCCAGCGCCCGCCTGCTGCTCCCGAGGTCGCAGCCGGGGATCAGGATCAGTCCGACCCCGGCCTCCGGCATGGCCGCGAGCAGCTCCTCCCGGTCCTCGTCAAAGGCTTTGTCGTCGTAATGGGCATGAGTGTCAAAAAACACGCTGCGCCCCTCCCCTCTTGTTGATCGGGACCATCATATCCCGCCGCCGCCGCTTTTGCAAGAGCGCTCCGGCTGTATCCGTTTTCAAAAACCCCGCTGTCCTCTTCTTGCAAAGCGGGCACTGCTATGGTATAATAATAAGGTATATATCAAAAAACGTGTGGAGTGCCTGGAATGCAGCTT
>JAUNNC010000019.1:0-5412 GCA_030531585.1 Eubacteriales bacterium
CTCCGGCCCCGTCAGGGCTTTGAGCTCTTCGGGCCCATACACGCCGACGGCCGCACCGCGCCTCCTGCCCGGCCGGCGGATCTTCGACCAGCGCGGGAGCGTCGGATACCCGCCCTCGAGCCGGTAGGTGACGAGCGCCGCCCCGGACGAGCGCGCGAGCTTGCCGGTCGCGGGAAAGACCTCGTGGGTCAGGCCGTCCCAGCATTCGTCGCCCTCGGCAAAGATGCAGACGTTCTCGCCGTCCCTGAGCGCGCGCAGACAGGCCTTGACCGTGTCGGCCCCGGAGGAGGCCTTGCGCCGCGGGATCGGCGCGACCAGGCTTTCCAGCAGGCGGGAGGCCCTGCCGTGCCGGAAGATGTGTTCGCTGGCCACGAAGCGGATGGGCGTCGTCGGGAAGCTCATCGCCAGCAGCAGTGGGTCCCAGTTGGTCACATGGTTCGCCACGATCAGGCAGGGCTCCGGGACCTCGGCGCGCACCGCCTCCAGGTGAAAACGGCGTTTCAGAAAAGGCCAGAGCAGCCATGTGAGAATGCGCCAGATCCGTCTTCTGCGTTCCATTCGGTCCCTCCTTTTCTGTCCGTCAGCGCTCCGGGATCAGATCCAGCAGGCTCTGGTCGAAGCCGTAACGCTCCCGCAGAGCCTCGGCCTTTTCCCGGCCGGCCGGGCGGCAATGACCGGTATACTGCGCCCGGATCATCAGATTCTTCGGGGAATGCTCGAAATCGACGAACTCGATCATGTCGGTTTCGTAGCCCTCGCTCTCCAGCACGGCGGCGCGGACGGCGTCCGTCAGCAGCGCGGAGACGCGCTCCCTGATGATCCCGTGCTCGAGCAGCAGGTCGAGCTCCCCGCCCTTGCGGATGCTGTTGTTGATCTCATGCTGGCAGCAGGGCACGGAGAAGATGTGCTTCACCCGCCGCCGCACGGCGTAAGCCAGGGCGTAATCGGTGGCCGTATCGCAGGCGTGGAGCGTGACGACCATGTCGATGGGCGTGTCCGTCAGCGTGTCCCGCGTCACATCCGCGACCTCGAAGCGAAGGCCGCCGTAGCCGTAGCGCGCGGCGATCTCGTTGCAGCGCTCAACCACGTCCCGCTTGAGGTCGTAGCCGATGATCGTGGTCTCCATGCCGCGCAGCACGGCGAAGTACCAGTAGAGGATAAAGGTCAGATAGGACTTGCCGCAGCCGAAGTCCAGGATGCGGATCTGCTGCGCGTCCTCCCTGCGCATGGCCTGATCCACCAGCTCGACAAAGCGGTTGATCTGCCGGAACTTGTCGTATTTGGCGCGCACGATGCGGTAATCCTTTGTAAACACGCCGAGATCCACCAGCGCGGGGATCTCCTCCCCTTCCCGCAGGAGGTATTCCTTTGCCCGGTCATGCGCCTCCGCCCCGCCGGGGCGCGGCACGGCTGCCGAAGCGCCGGTCTTTTTATAGCTCCCGTCCCGCTTGAGGACGTACTGGCGGCTCTCCGCCCCGGTCTGGAGCAGGACCTGACGGAAGAAGCCCTCGGCCTCCTCCCGGATGAGCGCAAGCAGCGCCTCCTCCCCGAGATTTTGGTGAAAGGCCTTGTTGTCCGAGAGCTTCTCGACCTGCCAGACGCGCTCCCCCTTCAGCAGCAGCGGGCGGACCGTCAGCTTCTGCGCGGCCGCCTCCGCCGTCGGCTGGGAGAAAACCGCCCTCGTGAGCACGGGCAGCGCCTCGGCCAGTTCATTTGCGATCTTTGCCATCTCAGCCCCCGAACAGCCGCTTGAGGTTCAGCGCCGCGGCCTTGAGCTCGTTCTTGCTGTAGGAATTGTTCTCGTCGGCGAGCACCGCGGCGACCGCGTCCTTTGCGCCCAGGCCGCCCGCGACCATGGCGTCGACCAGCATGGCCTCGGCCGAGACCGTGTGCTCGACCTTCGTGAAGGCGTAGGTATCACTGATCTCGATCACGACGGCATACTCGCCCTTGTCATAGTTGCCCTTGGCGAGAAGCTGCTCCCTGACCTCGACCGGCGTGCCGCGGAAGCTCGTCTCGTGCAGCTTGGTCAGATCGTTGCAGAGGCACATGCGGCAGACCGCGCTGTTGTCAACAAAGAAGTCGACCAGCTCCATGATGCGCTTGGGCGACTCATAGAGGGCGAAGGTGCGCGTATCCGCGCGGCGCATCTTCTCCAGGAGCTTGCGCCGCTCCGCGTTCTCGCGCGGGAAAAAGCCGTAGAACAGGAAGCTCGACAGGTCGAAGCCGGAGACCGACAGCGCCGTCACGGCCGCGCAGCAGCCCGGCACGCCGATCACGGGGATGCCCGCCTCGACCGCGGCGCGGATCAGCTCGTTGCCGGGGTCGGAGATGCAGGGCGTGCCCGCGTCGGTGATGACCGCAACGCTCTTGCCCGCGAGCATCTCCCCGACGAAGTATTTCGCCTTTCCGTACTCGTTGAATTTGTGGTTGGACACCAGCTTGTTGCGGATCTCCAGTTTGCCCAGCAGCACCATCGAGCGCCGGGTATCCTCGGCGGCGATGATGTCCACGTCCGTGAGGATCTGCTTTCCCCGGGGCGACATGTCCCGGGAGTTGCCGATGGGCGTGGCGACGATATAGAGCTTGCCCGGAGCGGTCGTTTCATCCATAAGGCGTTTTTTCCTTTTGTTAAGCTTGTTTTCATTATTACACATTTTTTAAGAAAACACAACAAAAATCCCCGGGAGTATCCCGGGGATTTCTTATCAGCTCAAAAAGCGTCAGTCCTGATTCAGCCCGTCGTCACAGATCAGGCCGTAGCCGCCCTGCTGGCGCTTGTAGACCACGGAGAAGGCCTCGTCCGCGTCCATGTTCTTGAACACAAAGAACTCGTGTCCCAGCAGATTCATCTGGAGGATGGCCTCCTCCGGCGACATGGGCTTGATGGAGAAGCGCTTGCTGCGCACGATCTTGAACTCCTCGGCCTCTTCCTCGGCGGCCTCGTAAGCAGGCAAGACCTCTTTTTCCAGCGCGCCCTCGCGCAGCTTCTTCTCAAGACGGGTCTTGTTCCGGCGGATCTGGCGTTCGATCGCGGCGACGCCGGAGTCCACGGAGGCATACATGTCGTTGGTAAGTTCGCTTGCCCTGTAGAACATGCCGTTGTTGTGGATGGTGATCTCGGCCTTGTGCCGTCCCCGTTCGATGCTGAAGGTGACATAGGCCTCGCCCTCTTTCTTGAAGAGTCTGTCGAGCTTGCCGATCTTCTTCATCGAATAGGCCCGCAGCTCCTCCGAGGAGTCCATCCGCTTCTCGGTGAAAGTGAACTTCATTGGTGACAACTCCTTTCCCTTTATGCCATCAAAAAGCAGGAGCCTGCTTTTTGTCGTTTATAGTATAACACATTGTTCGGGAAAAAAGAAGAAGGATTTCCCCCCTCCCAAACAATCGGTATTTTTGCCGATTTTTTGCGGAGAGATTTGTACAGGTCTCCAAATTTTTCCGACCATGCGGGAAGGGAAAATAACGACAGGGCGGCTTCCACCGCCCTGTCGGTTTTTGCTTAAAAGATCACGTCGCAGTTCGGGAGCGTGTTGCGGACCAGCTGTACGTCCTCCAGGCTCATGGGATTGCCGGTCAGCACCAGCGTGCGCAGCGTGGTCATGCCGAGCAGCGGCAGGACGGAGCTTGCGTCGTTGAAGCTCAGATCCAGCGTTTCCAGCTTCGTCAGGGAGGCGAGCGGCGTCAGATCGGAGATCGCGTTCTCCCGCAGGTCCAGAAACGAGAGGCAGTAACGGCAATCCGCCAGCTCCAACGGATAGAGGTTGGAGACGTTGTTGCCGCTCAGATCCAACGCGCGAAGGCTGTTGAGCTTCATGACCGCGCTGATGTCGCTGACGCCGCAGCCGGGCAGGTTCAGCACCTCCGCATCGCTTTTGACGATCAGCCCGTCGAAATCGACGTCGTAGCCGAGCGTGGAATGGCGGACGCGGCAGGCGGTGAGATAGGTCCGCAGCTCATCCACGGCCTCTCCCGAAAGCGCGGGATTATCCTCGATGTTGAGCTCCGTCAGCGCGGAGAGGCCGCGCAGATAGGTCAGATCCTCGTTCTCCAGCCCCGTTTTGCTCAGCCCCAGGGCGTTTAGCGTAACGACCCTGCGCAGGCCCGAAAAATCCTGCAGGGGGTTTTCGTCCAGATACAGGCTGGTCAGCCCGTTCATCATGGTCAGCGGCGAGGTGGAATTGATATCGTTGCCGGAGGCGTTGAGGAACGACAGCGAGTCCACTCCCATCAGCGGCCGCAGATCGCTGACGCGGTTGTAGGAGATGTCCAGATACTGGAGATACTGCAGATTCATCAGCGGGCTGAGGTCGCTGATCTCGTTGCCGCTGAGGTTGAGGCGGGTCAGAAGCTGGCAGTTGGCCAGCGCCGAGATGTCCCGGATCCCCATCTCGCTCAGGTCGAGATCGGTGATATCGGACGGGAAGGTCCTGCCGCCGAAGCTGATCTCCTGCTGCTCCTGCTGTGCCTGTTCGCTGTGGATGGCGCAGTTGGGCAGCGCCTTGGACAGGGCCGAGAGCTGCTGCTCGCTGATTGCGATGTTCTGGATGGAGAGGCTCGTCAGGGTGCTGATCGTATACAGCGGCGTCAGATCCTCGATCGGGTTGCCGTCCAGGTACAGCGTCCGCAGTCCGGGCAGCGACGCGAGCGGCGTAAGGTCGCGGATCTGGTTGCCGCTGAGGTTGAGCGTGACCAGCCCGCCGAGCGCGGACAGCCTGGAGATATCCTGCAGATGGTTCCCGGCCAGCGAGAGCGAGTCGAGCCCGTAGAGCTGCAGCACCTCGTCAAGGACCTCGTCGCCCAGATTCATATTGTCCAGCACCAGACTGGTCGTGCCGACCCGGTACTGTCTGCCCGCCACGGTGACCATATCGGCCGCGCTGAGACTTTTGCGCGCGCTCTCGATCGCCTCGATCCTGCCCGAAACGGTGCTGCTGCGCACATTCATGGAGCGAAGCACTTCCAGTGCCTTGGCGTAGTTGCCCTGCTCCTCATAGCAGCTTGCCATGAGCATCAGGCACTCGTCGGTCTTCTCCACCGCGGCGGCCTTGCGCAGGGCGGAGAGAGCTCCGTCATAGTCCTTCCGGTAGTAGAGCATCTGCGCCTGATTCATGTAATCGTTGTAGATGCGGTTGTCGGACATGCTCGTCAGGACCACCGTCATCGCAATGACAAAGATCGCAGCCAGGATGATGCAGATGATATAGGCGCGCTTTCGGTTGACCGGCCTGCGGACGGGTGGGGCGGCGCTTCTGCCTTTACTGCTCATGCGCGCTGTCCTGCGCCTCCGTCTCCGGCCCGAAATCGATGGGGTCCGGATCGAGTGTCAGTTCGGGGACGCTGCCCTCGGGCGACGGCTCAAAGGCGGCCTCGTACGCATAGTGCGGCGCGGGCTCCGGCTCTTCGGCCGGT
>JAUNNC010000019.1:5422-24581 GCA_030531585.1 Eubacteriales bacterium
CGACGACCTCGGGCTCCACGACCGCGGGCTCGGGCTCCTGCTTTTTAAGGCCGAAGCCGATGAACATCAGCCCTGCCATGATGCACAGAATGCTCATCTCCTGCATGCCCGCGGAGAAGGTGACGGGGTTGACCGTATCGGACAGGCGCGGCAGGTCGCGGGCGATATGGATCACAAACGGGATCCCGAACAGCGGCGGCAGCAGCCACTTGGTGCGGATCCAGCCGAACACGGTTGCCGGGTAGATGATCACGATGGCAAGGTACAGGAGGATGCAGAGCACCGTATGCATCCAGCTCGTGGAGTTGATGAGCTTGAAGATGAAGAACACCACGCCCAGCAGGACCGGAAGGCTTGAGAGGAAGAAGCCCCTCTTGCCGAGCAGCAGAATGCACAGCGCCAGCAGCAGGCAGCTGCCGGCCGGGAGCGCGATCAGCATGATGGCGTCGATGCGGTTGTTCCACTGGCCCCAGCGTCCGATGACCTGGAAGAGTGCGGCAAACACCAGCAGGATCATGGCGCCCTCGGCGAAGAAGCCGGTCTTGTCGATGGTGAATTTCACACGTGAGCTGTTGTTGGTTTTATTCATGTTCATAACCACCTTTTCGGAATGATTGGCGTTGTCGGCTTTCAAGCGCAGGATGGTTTTGCATGTGCGTCTGCACATCATATTATATTTTACCACAGTCGGAGCACGCATGCAAGTATGCGAATCGGGAAAGGTCGACGCGGTCCGCGCCTCTTGCAATCGCCGCGGCGTCACGCTATAATGATTCGCAGAATCCACGGAAACGGAGCTGGAGAGCATGACGGAAAACGTGTCCCATTTTTTTGAACGCTGCGAGGCCGAGCCCGCTTTGAAGGCGCGCATTCAGGAGGCTGTCGCCGCCTATCCCGGCAGTCTGGAGGTGCGCGAGTCTCTGGTGGAGGCCGTCCTCCTGCCGATCGCCGAGGCGGAGGGCCTGCCCTTCACCGTGCAGGAGCTGCGCGCCTACGAGACGCGGCTGAAGCTCAGCCGCATCAAGCCCGACGTGCAGATCAAAGAGGGCGAGGCGGACGAGGACGAGGACTTCGAGGGCTACTGGCTGCTGGACCGCGGCTGGGAGAACGACGAATCCGCCTTCAAAAAATAGGCGAAAGCCGGGCGGGGGGGGCGGTGGTGGGCGCCCGCGGGGCGGGGGCGGGTGTCCCGCCCCCCCCCCCGGCCGGTATCATAGTCAGTTCCGGAAGCCGAAGCGGTCTCGGTCGATGTAGCTGTCGTTTGCGGACATGCGCTTGACGAGGCGGCTGGCCGCGATGAACATGGCGACGACGAAGACCAGGAACACGAGCCCCATGACCGAGTCCTGATAGGTCGCGCAGAAGTCGTAGAAGCCGTGCAGCAGCATCGGCACGAACAGCGCCGTGCGGCGGAACTTCGCTGCGCCCGCGAGATCGCCCGCGCCCTCCCGGCGTTTGGCCAGGCCGTACCATGTGCCCATGAACACGCCGAAGCAGGCGTGGCCGGGGACGGCGGTCACGGCGCGCACCAGCGCGGTCGTAAGCCCGTAGTAGGCGACGTAGCCGATGTTCTCCCACAGCGCGAAGCCCAGCGACACGAACACGCTGTACACCACGCCGTCAAACTGGCAGTAGAACTCGGGGTTTCTCCAGGTCTTCCGCTTGAGCAGGACGTACTTGGCCCCCTCCTCGGACAGCGCCACCACGACAAAGTAGAGCAGGATGTTGTACAGGACGCTCTCCTCCTCGAAGAAGGCGTCCAGCAAGGCCATGCCGAGCCGTTCGCCCAGCGAGGCGATGGCGGTGGCAACGATGCCGAACAGCACCAGCGACAGCAGCATGCCCCTGCTCTCCTTTTCGAGCCGGTCCGCCCGCTCCACCCTGATCAGCAGGATCAGCGCGGGGATGACGGCGGCGGCGATCAGGATCGGATTGGCTGACAATACGCTCACATTACGCACCCGATTTCTTCCCGGGCCGATACAGACCCGTTTTTCTTTTTCAGCATACCATTTCCCCCGCGGCAAATCAAGGAAAATCCACTTGCGGGACGGGACATGCTGTGCTATTCTGGACGCAGAAAAGCGCGAAAACCGAAAAGGAGGAACCTCTTATGGCAAACAAAGTCGGTCCGCTCATCAAGGACGCGCGCACGAAGGCCAAGCTCAGCCAGACGGCTCTGGCCGAGCAGCTCGACGGCGTGACCGCCGCGGACATCGGCAAGGCCGAGCGGGGCGAGAAGGAACTCTCCCAGTCCGTGCTGCGTCAGATCGCGAAGCTCACCGGCGTGACGCAGAGCTCGCTGCTCAACGCCGCGAAGGAGAGCACCTATACCTCCGCCGCCAAGCCCGCGGCCGCTTCGACCGCGAAGAAAACGGCAGCCGCTTCGTCCTCGAAGAAGACCGCGGCCTCGTCCAAAGCCGGTACGGAGCTCACGGCCGCGGAGAAGAAGCTGGTGGAGCTCTATCGCGCCGCCGACAGCGAAACGAAGAAGAAGGCCGTCGCCGTCCTCAAGGGCGAGGCGGTCGACAACGGGGATCTTTTTTCCACCCTCCTCGGCATGGCGGGCGATATCCTCGGGAAGAAGTAATTCTTGTTAAAAAAGATGCGGATCACTCCGCATCTTTTTTATTTGTCCTCTTTTCGCACCAGCAGCGTGAAGCGGTCCCCGCCGCATTTTTTGCATCGCAGGCTCCGTCCGCGGCCGCGCAGCATCAGCTCGACGGCCTTCCCCCGGCGGACGTAGCGGCTCTCCGACCCGCAGCGCTCGCAGCGGATGATGTACTTTGCCCTCGCCCGCCGCAGCTCGGCGGCCCTCCCCTGCTCGGGAGCCAGGCGTTTCTGGCTGCAGCCGACGACGGCGCACATCTGCTTCCAGACCCGGTCGTGCCCGTGCTTCTCCCCCGGATGCAGCAGATGGACGGCAGCGTGGGCATACTCGTGGCGGACCGTGTCCCAGAACTGCGCGTCGTCGGAGAAGATCAGGGCCGAGAGCGTGATGCGCATCTTCCCCGCGCCCCCGGTCTGCACGCGAAAGGAGCCGAGCTGCCGCACCGCGCGCCGAGAGACGCGCAGCTCGATGCCGGAACTGTCGATTCCGAGCAGCCGGTCCAGCCGGTCGTACTCGGCGCGGACCTCATCCAGCGTGTGCATGCTCAATCCCTCCTGTCGCACAGGAGCACCGCCGCGGTCCCTGCGCGAAATTCCAGCGTGATGTCCCCGGCGAAGTCGTTGCCGACGCCGAGGGGAAAGGCGTTGCTGAGCTCCGCGTCCGCGACCTCGTATTTGGCACCCCGGATCGTGAGTCCCGCGACGCGGTCCGTCAGCGCCAGGACCGAGAACTTCCAGCCCCTGCGCTCGGGGAAGCGGTAGCGGCCCGGGCGCAGGACATGCAGCTCGGTCCGCTCGTCGCGGGCGGCGGCGCGCAGCCCCGCGTCGGAGGCAAAGTGCAGGGTCTGGAGATTGGCGAGCAGGTGGTCGAGACTGCCGCCGAGCGCGCAGAGGAGCAAAACCTCCTCAAAGCCGTCCTCGATCGCCCGGCGGACGGCGAGCATGGTATCCGTATCGTCCTTGCGCACCGGGTAGCGCAGCACCGGGACCCCGTCCGGCAGCTCGCCCGCATAGGAGTCGAAGTCCCCCAGCAGCAGATCCGGGACGATCCCCTCGCGCTGACACCAGCGCAGGCCGCTGTCGCAAGCGATGAGGAAGTCCCCCTCCCCGCGCGCTCCGATGGGCGCGTAGTCGCCGCCGGCGACGATGACGCAGCGCTTCATGTGCATTCCCCCCTCCGCTCTCTGCCTCGGATGGTAGCACAGGCGGCGGGGAAATGCAAGGCTCCGCGGCGCGGAATCATCGGAGGATCTCTCGTTGATCCACGCGCATTTGTAGCATTTACCCAGCATATTGTTTTTATACGGCGCGTTTCTGCTTCACTTTGCCGAAATAAAGAAAACGGGCTTGTCATCTGCGGACGCGCGTGCTATAGTACGTTCATACTTTTTTCATACCTGTGAATCCGGCAGGATCGCTCCACGCGGGACCGCCGGACGAGGAACTCTGGAGAAGTCCGCACGACGGTGTGCGGGTGCCGAAGGTGCAAGGCCGAAAGGCTGAATCTCTCAGGCAAAAGGACAGAGGGAAAAGACCCGGAATTCGGGTTTTTCCGTCTTGCTCCGGAGCGGCTGTTGTTGGGCAGCGCTCTTTTTTCTTTGGGTTTCATCTCATACCATGGGAGATAGAAAAGGAGGAACACACAATGACAATCAGCAAATTCATTTCCGTCATGGATGATTTTGCCTGGGGTCCCGTCATGCTGATCCTGCTGGTCGGCACGGGCTTCTACCTCAGCTTCCGGATGGGCTTCCTGCAGTTCAGCCGGATCCCCTACTGGTGGAAGAACACCGCGGGCAAGCTCACCCACAAGCATGTGGCGGGCGAGGGCGAGGTCACGCCCTTCCAGGCGCTCACCACCGCGCTGGCCGCCACGGTCGGCACGGGCAACATCGCCGGCGTCACCGGCGCGATCTTCATCGGCGGCCCCGGCGCCGTGTTCTGGATGTGGATCGCCGCCCTTGTGGGCATGATGACCAAGTACGCCGAGGTCGTGCTGGCGGTGCAGTACCGCGAGCGCAACGAGAAGGGCGACTGGGTCGGCGGTCCGATGTACTACATCAAGAACGGTCTCGGCAAGGACTGGGCCTGGCTCGGCGGCATCTTCTGCGTGCTGGCGGCCCTGGCCGCCTTCGGCATCGGCAACGCCACGCAGGTGCAGTCGATCGCCGACGCGATCAACAACGCCATCGACAGCTTTACGCCCAACGCGGCCGGCACCTTCCTCTTCTTCGGGAGCGACGTGCGCGTGAGCACCTTTATCGTCGGCGTCATCGTGGCTGTCATTGTGGCGCTGGTCCTCTTCGGCGGCATCAAGCGCATCGGTCAGGTCACCGAGAAGCTCGTCCCCGTCATGGCCGTCATCTACATCGTCGCCGCGCTCATCGTGATTTTCGCCAACATCGGCCACATCGGCAAGGTCTTCGCCATGATCTTTGAGGGTGCCTTCAACGCCGACGCCGCGATCGGCGGCGCCTTCGGCATCACGGTGCTGACCAGCATGAAGAAGGGCGTCGGCCGCGGCTGCTTTTCGAACGAGGCCGGTCTCGGCTCCGCGCCCATCGCCCACGCCGCCACCTCCGAGACCGATCCGGTCCGTCAGGGCTTCTACGGCATCTTCGAGGTCTTCATGGACACCATCGTCATCTGCACGCTCACCAGTCTGACCGTGCTGAGCGCCTACTGCGCTGGCGGCATCGACATCAGCTGGGGCGCGGGCGGCAACGGCTCGAACGTCGCGGCGGCCATGAGCACTGTCTTCGGCTCCAAGTTCGCGGCGGTCGTCATTGCGGTCTGCCTCAGCCTCTTCGCCCTGTCCACCATCCTGAGCTGGTCGCTCTACGGCACGCGCTGCTTTGAGTACCTCTTCGGCGTCAAGGCCACCAGGATCTATCAGGGCCTGTTCATCGTCTTCGTCATCATCGGCGCCACGATGAGTCTGGCCGACGCCTGGAACCTGGCCGACGCGCTCAACGGCTTCATGGCCATCCCGAACCTGATCGCCCTGCTGGCGCTCTCCGGCGTGACCGTCAAGCTGACGAAGGAGCACATGGCTGCCAACGCGCCAAAGAAATAAGCTCTCTTCCCAGAATATGCTTTGCCCCTCCGCGGTCAGCCGCGGAGGGGCTTTTTCTGTCTGTGTGCGATTATTCTCTCGGGGCGACGCCCAGGACGTTCGCCTCACTGTCGAGATAAACGGTGATCGGCCCGAGGATTTCGTCGGCCGTGGTCGGATAGCTCACGGCGTAGACCAGGAGCTTGCTCCCCATTGGTTCGATTTTGATGAAGTCGAGCTTGGCCGCTTCCACGAGCTTCACGGTCGGATCGTCAAAGCTCGTCACGGTTTTGGCTTCCGGCAGGGCGCGCACCGCCCTCTCCGCCGCGGCCTTGACCGCTGCAAGCTCGGCCTGCTGTTCCCTGTACCATTTCTCGGCCTGTCCGTCCTCAGGCGGGAACTCGTCCTCGCCGGGTTCCGTCCGTTTTCCGCCGTCGGTCTTCTCCTCCTCCGGCAGCGGCATTCCGCTGTAATCACGGTCCCGCAGCAGATCCGCGGGCAGAGAAGCGGCGTCGGTGAAGATCCGGTAGCTGCCGTCATACCATGCGACATAGTAGACCGTCTGCGCAGGCGGGACACCGGCGCCGAGCTCCTCCTCGACCGTCGCCGCCCAGAGGTTGAGCGAGAGGCTCTCCAGCGGCTTGAGGCTCGCGTTGTACGGCGCGGTGAAGCGATCCATCCAGAGCGCCCGGTCCTCTTCGTTTTCAAACCAGATGTACGAGGAAGCCGCGAAGGCGTCGCCCTTCTTCAGCACCCGGAAAAAGCGGTCGGCGTATTCCTCATAGCCTCTCTTGTCCGGCGCAGACGCGGGCGGGGTCGGCGGCAGCTCGTTCCCCGCGGTCTCCGCCGTCGGCTGTGCGGCCGAGGCGGCAGGCTGCGCGCTCTCCGTCGGCGCTTGGGCCGGGGCGGACGTCGGCGCGGCTGCGGACGGGGCCCCTGCCCCGGAGCAGCCCGTCAGCAGCGCGGCGAGCAGCAGCGCCGCCGTCAGAAAACGAACTCTCTTTTTCATTCTGCGATCCCTCCATACAATGCATCTGCAGAATAGACGCGGGAGCCTTCCGAATTGTTCCGTTACAGCTTCCCGTCCGCCGAGAGCATCATGCGGTCGTTGTCGAGCGCCTTGCCCGCCGCCTCGCGGAAGAGGACCAGCAGGTCCGGGACCGTGAGCTTTTCACGCTCTTTCCCCTGCGCGTCGAAGACGATCCGGCCGTCGTACATCATCAGCGTGCGGCTGCCGAGATCGAGGGCGGACTGCATGTTGTGGGTGATCATCAGGCAGGTCAGTCTGCCCTCCTCCACGATCCGCCGCGTGAGGGTCAGCACCTTCTCGGCCGCCGCGGGGTCGAGCGCCGCCGTGTGCTCGTCGAGCAGCAGCAGCTTCGGCGGGTTGATGATCGCCATCATCAGCGTCAGCGCCTGCCGCTGTCCGCCGGAGAGCAGGCCGACCGGCTGCGTCATCCGGTCCTCGAGGCCCATGTCCAGCTCTGCGAGGCGGTCGCGGAATTCCGCGCGGTCCTTTTTTGTGATGCCCCCGAACCAGCCGCCGCGTCCCGCCGCGAGGGCGAGGTTTTCCTCAATGCTCATGCCGGGCGCGGTGCCGCGCATCGGGTCCTGGAACAGGCGGCCGATGACCTTGGCGCGCTTATGCTCGGGGCTGAGCGTGATGTCCTCCCCGTCAAGCCGGATGCTCCCGCTGTCGGTGTAGAAGGAGCCGGCAATGGCGTTGAAGAGCGTGGATTTGCCCGCGCCGTTGGCGCCGATGATGGAGAGGAACTCCCCGTCCTCCACCCGAAGCGACAGGTCCGTGATCGCCCGCTTTTCGTTGACGGTGCCGGGGTTGAAGGTCTTGGAGATGTGGGAGATCTCAAGCACGCGCGCCGCCCCCCTTCCCGTATTTGTGGGAAAGCCGCCGGTGCAGCTCCGGGTAGCGCGCCTTCATATAGGGCCCCGCGATGGCAAAGATGACGATGACCGAGGAGACCAGCTTGAGCATGAAGGCGGGCATGTTCAGCCGCAGCGCCAGCGCGTAGACCAGCCGGAACACGACCGCGCCGAGCACCGCGCCCGTCGCCCTGCGGGGGATCCCGCCGCTCGGGGCGAAGGCCCGGCCCATCAGCAGCGAGGCCAGCGCGATGGTCACCATGCCCGAGCCGATGTCGATGTTGACCGACTTCTGCGCCTGGGCCAGCAGGCAGCCGGACAGGCCGGTGAGGGCGTTGGAGGCGCACAGGCCCACCAGCGTGGTAAAGGCCGGGTTGACCGAGGAGGCGCGCAGCATGTCGATGTTGTCGCCGGTGGCGCGGATCGCAAGGCCCAGCCTCGTGCGCAGAAACAGCGTCAGAAACACGAGCGCGAGCAAGACGGCGAGCAGCGCGACCGCCGTCTTGTAGTACGGGGCCAGCGGCGTCGACGCGAGCAGCGCCTTCATGCCGGTGAAGACCGTCTCGGTCTTGTTCATGTTCAGCAGCGAGGCCCCGCCCATAATGGCGATGTTGACGGAGTAGAGTCCGGTGTTGACCACGATGCCGGCGAGCAGGCTGTCGACGCCCATGCGCGTCTGCAGCAGCGCCGTCACGAAGCCGGACAGCATCCCGGCTGCCATGGCCGCGGGGATCGAAAGCCAGGGGTGCCCGGCGAGCGCGACGACCGCGCCGACGACGGCGCCGAGGGTGAAGCAGCCGTCGGTGGACAGGTCGCACACGCCGAGCATGGAATAGCTCAGAAACAGGGCCAGCACCGTGAGCGAGCCCATCAGGCCCAGCTCGAGCGCGGTTTGTACAATGGACAGCAAAGCAGGATACTCCTTTTTACTTGAGATCGTCGAAGCTCTCGGCGGTGGTGATGGGCTGCACCCTGGTGCAGAAGGGGGCGAAGGTCTCCGCCAGCTTTTCGTAGTCAAGGCCGAGCTTTTCGCAGATCTCGGTGTTGACGGTGGCGGTGCCGTTGTCGAAGGTGCGGACCGGGACCGTGCCGGGGTCCTTGCCTTCGAGCAGGATCTCGGCGATCATGTCCGCGGTCTCCGCGCCGAGCTTGGCGTAGTCCACGCCGTAGCCGAGGAAGGCGCCGTTGAGGGCGAAGCTGTCGGCCCCGGTGTAATGGGGGATGCCCGCCTCGGCGAAGGTCTCGTAGATGGCGAGCTCCGCCGTCATGATCGTGTTGTCGGTGGGGGTGAAGACCGCGTCGACGCCGTCCTTGACCAGCGCCTCGGCGGCAAGCATGACCTCGTCGACGGTGGTGCCGGTGCGCTCCACGACCTGCACGCCCTTCTGTTCAAGGTATGCCTTGGCCGCCGCGATGGGCGCGGTCGAGGAATCCTCGCTCATGTTGTACAGCAGGCCGATGCAGTCGGCATCGGGGTCGGCCGCGAAGATGAGGTTCATCACGGCGTTGGTGTCAAGATAGTCGGAGGTGCCGGTGAGGTTTGCGCCCGGGGCGTCCAGCGAGGCCACGAGCTTGGCGCCGACCGGATCGGACACGGCGGCGAACACGACCGGGACGGGGTTATCCTCGGTGGCGGCCTGCATGCCCAGGGCGACCGGGGTCGCGACGCCGACCATGAGGTCGACCTTCTGGGCAAGGAAATTCGTGATGATCTGGTTCATCACGTTGGCGTCGAGGTTGCAGTTGTCCTCGAGGACGGTAAAGCTGACCTCGTCAGTGCTCAGCTCGTCGAGCCGGGCGCGGATGTTGGCGATGATCTGGTTGAGCGAGGCGTCGTCGACAAAGTTGCAGATGCCGACGGTGTAGACGGTTTTTCCGGTGTCTGTCGGGGCCGCCGCGGTCTGGGCGGGCGCTCCGCCGCAGGCGGCGAGCGTCAGGATCATCAGGACGGCGAGGAGGAGGGAGATGCTTTTTTTCATGGGGAACGCTTCCTTTCTTCTCGGGACAGACGACAAAAAACCTGTCCCTGCAAAATGATTTGCTGGGACAGGATCGAAAACGAACCTGCGGTGCCACCCGGCTTGACGCAATGCGCCCACTTTACGCGTACCATCATACGCAGACCTTTGCTAACGGGGAGTCATGCCCCGGCTTCCATACTCGGCCCTTCGGCCTTTCCTGTCGCCCTCGGAAGTCCATTCGGCCAAATGTTTTCCGCCGCCCTCACACCATCGGCAGCTCGCTGCGGGAAAAGAGCTTTGGCTTACTCACTCTTCCTCGTCGGTTTATGGGGAGTTTATCATGCTCCGGTCTGTTTGTCAATGTCGCTTTTGTCCGAATCTTTTTCGGTTTCCCCCGGCAGGTTCTCCTTTTCCGACAAAGACGCGGCCTTCGCTTTCCGCTGCGTGACCAGGGTCCAGACGCACACGGCGAGCACCAGACCGATCATCAGCCCGACGCGCATATTGTCCATGAGCTTTCCGATCACGGTCCCGGCCGCGACCCCGAGCACGACCGCGAGACTCAGGCCGCGGGTCCCGGCATACTGTCTGTCGTTCATGCTGTCCCCTCCTCAGTAGACCGTCTTGATCTGCTCCGGCCTGAGCCCGTAGCGGCGGCAGAATTCCGCCCTGTCGCCCTCCGAGCGGATCACCATGATCTCGTGGAGCTTCCCGCTCGCCTTCTCGCGCATACAGGCGACCTTCTCGCCGGTGCAGATGCTCGCGCGGATGACGGGCTCATAGTCCTCCAAAGCAAACGGCGGCAGCTCCGGCTCCGGTGTTTTCCTTCCGAACAGCTTCATTTTTCTCCTCCAAACTCCAGCACCCGCTCCTGAAACTGCGGGTCCTCCTCATACAGTCCGTGTCCCAGTCCCTCGAGCATCACGAGCCGCGCCCCCGGGATGCGCGCAGCCAGCTCCCGCGACGCCTCGCCCGAGGCGATGCGGTCGTCCGTACCGCCGATCACCAGCGTCGGGCAGGCGATCTCGGGCAGTCTGTCCCAGGCGTCGTGCGTGACGCAGGCCTCCGCCTGGGTCAGAAAGCGCTGAAAGCTCTTCGGTTTCCCCACATTTCCGAGCAGCGCGTACATCGGCCGCATGAGCCGCAGCCGCCCGGGGGTATAGGCCCGCTCGGCAAAGTCGAGCATGAGGCCCTTGTAGTCTCCGCGCCGCGCCTGCTCGGTCCAGCGCGCGATCGCCGCGCGGATCGTGTCGTTGGGTCTTGCGATCGTCACGACGGGCATCAGCCTCTCCACCCGCTCCGGGTGGTCGATTGCCAGCCACTGGGCGATCATCCCGCCCTGGGAGATCCCGACCACAAAAGCGGAGCGGATACCGAGCCGCGCCATGGCCCGCTCGAGGTCGTCCGCCATCTCCCGGGTCGAATACGTCTCGGGCAGGCGGTTGCGGCGGCTGAAGATGTACACGGTGTATTCCCGCGCGAGCTTCCGGTACATCAGCGCGAAGGGCACGGCCGCGCCCTTGACGGTCTTGAGCCCGTCCCCGACGCCCGGCAGAATCACCAGCGTGCGCGCTCCGCTGCCGAAGCGGACATAGTCCATCGTATCGTCCCCGAGACAGAGCCCGCCGTTATATGCGTTGAACATCTTTGCTCACCTCTCACCAAACATAGGGGATCAGCCGCCAGCGCACCTTTTCCTTGTACGCCGCGTAGCCCTCGAGTCCCTCTTCGAGCACCTGCTCCTCATTGCGGATGCGCTGTACGAGCAAAAACGGGTACGGAATCATCACCGCAAAGGACGCGAGCGACCCGAGGACCAGCGGCATGGCCCAGAACATCAGCACCGTGGCGAAGTACATCGGGTGCCGCACCAGGCCGTACAGCCCGGTATCCACGAGCTTCTGTCCCTCCTGCACCTCCACCGTGCGGGAGAGGTATTCGTTCTCGCGCAGCACCTCGCCGAAGAGGGCGTAGCCGACGAGGAACATCGCCGCGGCCGCAAGCTGCACGCCCCACGGGAGCGTCAGCCAGGATAAGCGAAAGCTCAGTCCTCCGAGCACGAAGCAGGCGACGAACATCAGGCCGCTCAGCGCGATCACGCCCTTCTGCACAAGCTGCTCCTCCTTGGCGTTGAGCCGTCGGCGCAGCAGCTCCGGCGCCCGTTTCATCATCACGAGCCCGGCGACGAACATCGGCACGAACAGCACCGCCATCAGCAGCAGCCCGCCCGGATAGCGCAGCGTGCCCGCCGGAACGAAGGTCAGCAGCGCCGTCAGCGCAAGTCCCGCAAAGAACTTGGTCAAGGCCTGCCGCAGCAGCTCTCTGTCCATGTCCGCACCTCCCATTGATTTACATAATATAGTTTACTTAATTATTCACAGAATGCCTTGATCTCTTTCTCCAGCAGGCGGAAGACATTGGCGACGAGGAAGCCGTCCGCCGTCGCGTGGTTGAGCCGCACCGTGAGCGGCAGCACCAGGCGGCCGTTCTCCTCCCGCCAGCGCCCCCAGCAGACGATGGGCAGATAGTAGAGGTAGCCGTCCGGCAGCTCAAGGTGCATGCCGTCGTAGCTCAGCCACGGGATATAGGAGGCGTCGAAAAAATTGGGGTGTCCCGCCGCGTCCAGGCCGTATTCGCGCGACTCCTTCGCCCGCTCGAGATCGGCGAGCGCCCCGTGGTAAAACGTTTTGTAATCCTCGTTCCAGCGGGTGTAGACCGGGGTGCAGGTCTCGGTATCCTCATGGAAGACGTACTGGGTCGGGTGGATTTCGTCGTAACAGATCAGTTTGTCCTCCTGCCAGAGATAGGCCAGGCGGTAGTCCTCCCGGGAATTGAGCACCTTGCAGAGCAGATAGAGGAAGTTTACATAAAACTTTGTCCCCGTGCGTCTCGAACGGCCGGCAAGCTCCGTCACGTCCACGCGCGCGGTCATGGACAGCGAGCATTTACAGTCCTCCGTAAAATGGCGGTACACGCCCGCGCGGTAATACGTATTCCTGTCGATGATCCGGTACATGCGCTCTCCTCCCCCTTTTGTCCAGCATACCGTATCCGGCGCGTTTTTGCAATGCGTTTCCCGGGAAATTTGACAGCCGCCCTCGCCTCTGCTATAGTTTTTCAAAGAAGCCGTACGAAGGGAGGTCTGGCCGTGCGCCGCTGGTCGAAGAGAAAGCGCAGACGCATACTCGGCTGGGCGCTCGTGCTGCTGACCGCGGCGCTGCTGCCCCTCGGCATCCGCGCCCTGCGCGCCTCGCTTGCCGAAAAGCAGACGCCGGTGGCGCTGCTCGCCTCTCCCCTGCACTTTGAGGATCTGCCGCCCTCGGACGGCGCGCTGACGGTCGAGCTCGGCACGGCGACCCTCGCGCCGGACGCGCTCCCGCCGGAGCCGACGCTGCTGCTCAGCGAGCTGGACGCTCTCGGCCGCACGGGCCCGGCGCTCGCGGTCGTCGGACCGGAGACCCTGTGCTACGAGCCGCGCGGCCGCCTCGGGGACATCCTGCCCGCCGGGTTTCAGAACGTGCGCTACGATGATCTGATCGAGGATCACTACCTCTACAACCGCTGCCACCTGATCGCCTACCAGCTCTGCGGCGTCAACGCGGAGCCGCGCCTGCTGTTCACCGGCACGCGCGCGCTGAACGTGGACGGCATGCTGCCCTATGAGAACGCGCTTGCTTCCTTCGTCCGCCGCACGGGGCAGCATCTCGTCTACCGCGCCGTCCCGCTCTACTTCGGCTCCGAGCTGGTCCCCCGCGGGGTCGAGCTCGAGGCCGTGTCGATGGAGGACGGCGGCGAGGGGCTGCGCCTGCACGTCTTTGTTTGGAACGTCCAGCCGGGGGTCGCCATCGACTACCGCGACGGCGCGAGCCGGAGGGAGTAACGTAAACCCGCAAAAACGCCCGCTTCCGTGATGGAAGCGGGCGTTTGGCGTTTTGTTTTATCCCTTGACAGCGCCGCTGGTCATGCCGGCGATGATCTGCTCCTGGAACAGGATGTAGCCCAGGATCGAGGGGATGATGGAGATGACGATGGCCGCGTACATGGATACGTAGTCGGTCGAGAACTGGTTGGTGAAGTAGCGGATGCCCACCTGGATGGTGCTGTCGAGCGCGCGTTCCGTGCCGCCCTGCACGCCGAGCCACAGACCCTCATACGCCCAGTCCGGCAGCGGCGGCTGACGGCCCAGCAGCTTTGTGAGCTTTCCGAGCAGCGCCTCATAGCTGTCTCCCGTGCCGAGGACGAGGCGCAGCGCGCCGGTCCAGAGCGTGATCTCGTGGTAATCCGCCTCGCGGAAGTCCAGCTCGCTGTATTCGTAGTTTTCCAGATGAGCAAAGTACAGGCGCGACGAGACGAAGGTCGGCTGCGGGAAGAAGGTCGTGTGGTAGTCTCCCCCGCCGCCGTCGGAGGCGTCGGCCAGGCGCGTGATCTCGGTGAGCTTGTTGCGCCCAACGCCCTGCTCGCGCGTCCAGATCGGGTAGTTCTTCCCGCGCAGATCCAGCGCCGAGAACTGTTCCCCGCCGCCGGTCACATGCTCGTCCTTCTCCGCCTCAAGGCGCAGCCAGAGGCGGTCTATGCTCCCGTCCGGGCAGGACCCGTCAAGGCGCACCAGCCCTCCGTCGGCGTATACGCGCAGGCGGTACTCCCCCATAAGATCGCTGTGGGCAAAGCGCAGCGTGTCCCCCTCCGCGCCGAGAAAGCGCAGCGCGAAGCGCTCCGAGAGCCGGTCGCGGATCGTGAAGTTGCCGCGGTACATTTGAATATCCTCGCGTCCCCGGCCCAGAAACAGGGCCGGACGCTCCGGGCTGTGGGCGATCAGCAGCCGCCCTTCCAGCTCCAGCCGGAACGAACCTTGCGCGGGACAGGTGATGGAAACCATGTTATCCTCCGATTGACTATTCATTATACCAGTCCTCCTGCGTTCCCTGTCCGGCGGAGAGCTCGCGCAGCGCGGGCTCGGTCGACAGGCTCATCAGCAGGCACACGACGCCCGGCAGCAGCGGGATGATCCCGGGCATGAGCCAGGCGATCAGCAGCGTGCCCGCCAGCTCGAGGAGCAGCAGCAGCGTCGCCTTCCAGTGCCGTCCGGCCAGGTACACCGCGAAGCGCAGCGTCCCGGCGACCGTGTTCTGAAAGCGGGACAGGAACGCGAAGATCCACGGGAAGAGGACCGGCACGGGCAGCAGCAGGAGCCGGGAGAGCACGTACAGGAAATCCCCCTGCCTCACGCCCATCTGCGAAAAGGCGTAGACGTCCGCCAACCCCACGCCCAGAACGCCCAGGCAGATCAGCCACAGGGCCGTCGCCTGCCGGAAGTTCAGCCGGAAGGCGCGGAAAAACTCTTTTGTTGCATGGCCGCGCTCATGCCGCACGCACTTGACCATGGCGTAGTACAGGGCCGTGCTGGCCGCGCCGAGGGTCAGCACCGGCAGCGAGCACACGAGCCACAGCAGCCCCAGCCAGACGATGTCGAGGATCGCAGTCAGCACCGCGTGGAGCTTCGACTCCTTCATTTAATATTCGCAGACCTCGAAGCCGAACATCTCCGCCAGCGTGCGGAGGGTGCGGCCGTGGCGGCCCTTGATCACCACGAAGTGCGGCTCAAAGCCGTCGAGCACGCTCTGCTCCACGACATGACGGCTGTCGGAGTCGGTGCGCACGACGATGGAGGTGCCGATGAACTGCTTGGGCTTGTCGAGCGCCTCGCCCTCGGCGATAAAGAAGCGGAAGGAGCCGTCCGGCTCGCGGCCCACGCGGAAGACCGTAGCCTCGGGGAAGGCCTCGCAGCCAAAGTCCATGGCCGGGCCGATCTTGCGGTTGGGGTGCACGCCGACGACCGCGCCGGTATCGCGCCGCGCCAGCGAGCACGCGGCCGCGCCGCAGTGCCAGAAGGTGATGGAGTTGTCGCCCTCGTCGAGGCTCACCGGGTCGCCGAAGAACACGGGCTCATGGGAAAGCTGCATGCCGATCCACATGGACAGCGCCCCGTAGATATCGGCCTCGCAGGCGGCGGCGACGCCCTCGTCGTTGAGCATGGACAGCACCGTGCACACGGGCGTGCCGAAGGAGGTAAAGAAGTCCGGCCAGCAGCGGCTGGCGAGCGCGCCGATGTTGTGCGACTTCACGTAGGCGCGGTAGGCGTTGAGCAGGCGCGCGTGGTCGCGCACGTTGTTTTCCGGCGTCCTGTCGAGTCCGGCGGTGGCCTTTTCGGTATCGGCGACGGCGGCGGCGAGCTCGCTGTCGGCGAGCTTCTTCGCCTCGTCGATCAGCTCGCGCGCCTCAACGGCCTCGAGCTCCACGCCGAAGACGCTCATCAGCTCGCTGTCGAGGGCGCGGCCGAAGCCGAAGCCCTGGGGCGTATGGCCGACGGCGGCCATCTTGAGGCCTCTCATGGCCTTTTTGACCCGCGCTGCCTCAACGCTCGCCCTGACCGCGGCCAGCGTCTCCGCCTCCTCGGGCGCGCCGAAGACGTAGGAGAAGGGGCGGTAATCGAAGGCACGCAGGGTGTTGGCCGCGGAGTAGGCGCCGGTCAGGGAGTTGAGGCGCAGGCGTCCCCCGTCGATGACGGGCTCGCGCAGTGTCCACAGCAGCAGCGGGCAGTCAAAGCGGCGCAGCACCTCGGCCATGTAGGCGGCGTTGGCGAAGGTCAGGTTCTGGAACACGATCAGGTCCGGCTGCAGACCGTCCATATAGGCGCGCAGCTCGTCGAGGCTGAGCAGCATCTTGTCGGGCACGGCGAAATACTCGTCCACGCCGCGCAGCAGCTTCACCGAGCGCTCGAACGCGTCCTGCGCGCTCTCGAGGTGGAAGGTGGGCACGCCCACCGGGATATATACAGGTTGAAAGCTCATATTTACCCTCCTGAATGCGGTATTATTTAACGGCGTGAACAATCATAGCGCCGCGCGGCCGGAATGTCAAGGAGTCTCCGGGGAAAAAAGTTGAATAATTCGTCGTATTACCCCCTTGACAAAGTGCGGATTGCGGGATAAACTCTGCGTTGGTTAGATCTTTTAATCAAATGTCAAATCATCATTCATCAGGAGGAACCCAAATTGAACTGCGATTTGAAAAAGATATGCAAGGATATCCGCTGTGACATCCTCAGATGCATCGGCCATCTCGGCGTGGGCCACATCGGCGGCTGCCTGTCGGTGGCGGAGCTGCTGGCGGTGCTGTACTTCGAGGAGATGAACATCGACCCGGCCGATCCGAAGAAGGCCGGGCGCGACCGTTTCGTCTGCTCCAAGGGCCACGCGGGTCCCGCCGTGTACGCGGCGCTCGCCAACCGCGGCTACTTTGACCGCAGGGAGCTGCTGACCCTCAACCAGGGCGGCACCAACCTTCCCAGCCACTGCGACATGAACCGCACCGTCGGCGTCGACATGACGACCGGCTCGCTCGGCCAGGGCTTCAGCTGCGCGGTCGGCGTTGCGCTCGGCTCCAAGCTCGAGGGCGACGGCGCCGTGATCTACGCCCTCGTCGGCGACGGCGAGAGCCAGGAGGGCCAGATCTGGGAGGCCGCGATGTTTGCCGCCGCCAAGAAGCTGGACAACCTCATCGCCTTTACCGATTACAATAAGCTGCAGATTGACGACACCGTCGCCAAGGTCAACGACATCGCCCCGCTGGGCGACAAGTGGGCCGCCTTCGGCTGGAACGTCATCGAGGTGGAGGACGGCAACGACGTCGAGCAGGTGTCCGCCGCCGTCAAGCACGCCAGGCTCGGCGTCGGCAGCGGCAAGCCCACGATGGTGATTCTCAACACCCTCAAGGGCTGCGGCGTGCAGTGGATCGTCGACCTGGGCCCGGGCAACCACAACTGCCCCGTCAGCGAGGAGCAGGCCGAGGCCGCCATCCGTGAAATCAGAGGGGAGGAGTAATACCATGGAAATGAGAGCTGTTTACGCCGAGTGCCTGGCGCAGATGATGGAGCAGGACCGCCATGTGTGCGTTCTGGACGCCGACCTTGCCAAGGCCAGCGGCACCCGCGCCCTGTATGAGCGCTTCCCGAAGCAGATGTTCGACTGCGGCGTGGCCGAGCAGAATATGGCCTCCATTGCGGCGGGCCTTGCCAGCTACGGCTTTAAGCCCTGGATCGAGACCTTCACCCCCTTTGCCACGCGCCGCATCTGCGACCAGATCGCGATCTCCATCTCCTACGCGGGGATGAACGTCAAGATCGTCGGCACCGACCCCGGCATCTCCGCCGAGCTCAACGGCGGCACGCACATGAGCATGGAGGATGTGGGCGTGGTGCGCTCCATCCCCGGCATGGTGATCTTCGAGCCCGTGGACGCGACCCAGCTTCGTGCGGCGATGCCCGTGCTGAACGCCTACGAGGGCCCGGTCTACATGCGCCTGTTCCGCAAGGCTCTGCCCGACGTGTTCGGCGAGGGCTACCGGTTCGACCTCTTCAAGGCCGACCTGCTCCGCGAGGGCAAGGACCTGAGCATCTTCGTCTCCGGCTTCCTGACCAAGGACGTGCTCGAGGCGGCCGAGCTTCTCAAGGCCGAGGGGATCGACTGCGAGGTGCTCAACGTCCACACCATCAAGCCCATCGACCGTGAGAGCGTGCTGACCTCCGCGCGCAAGACCGGCGCGGTGCTGACCGTGGAGAACCACAACGTCATCGGCGGTCTGCACTCGGCGGTGCTCGAGGCTCTGGCCGAGGAGAAGATCCCCGCCTGCGCGGTGGGCGTGCAGGACCGCTTCGGCGAGGTCGGCAAGCTCCCCTATCTGCGCGAGGCCATGGGTCTGACCGTGGAGAACATTGTCGCGACCGCGAAGAAGGCCGCCGCGCTCAAGTAATCATCACGGCCTTCCCCCTTCGGGAGGGCCGTTCATCAAACGGAGGATAAAAACATGAAAATTGCCATCGGCAGCGATAAATCCGGCTTTCCCGTCAAGGAGGCCGTCAAGGCGTATCTCACCGAGGCCGGCGTCGAGTTCGACGATCTCGGCACCGTCGATCTCGAACAGGTCCACCCCTATTACCAGGTCGCAAGCGAGGTCGCCCCGCTGGTGCAGAACGGCACCTACGAGCGCGCGGTCCTGATCTGCGGCACCGGCGCCGGCATGTGCGTGGTGTCCAACAAGTTCAAGGGCGTCTACGCCGTCGCCTGCGAGGGCGTGTATGCGGCCAAGATGGCCCGCGCCATCAACAACGCCAACGTCCTGTGCATGGGCGGTTGGATCGTCGGCCCCGAGATGGCCGTCGAGATGGTCAAGACCTTCCTGAACACCGCCTGGTGTCAGGATCTGGAGGATTGGCGCGCCGCCAATATGCACAAGTTCGCCAAGCAGGTCTCCGCCATTGAGGACAAGATCTATGGTGAATGATTTCTTCTACAAACAGCCGGTCCGCATCTGGTTCGGCGAGGGCAAGTTCCAGCAGCTGGAGAGCGTGATGGCTGAGCTCGGCTGTAAAAAGTGCGTGCTGGTCTGCGGCCGCCACTTTGCCCCCGAGGCCAAGGCCATGATGGAGAAGATGCCCGCCATCGCCGCC
This sequence comes from Eubacteriales bacterium, assembly GCA_030531585.1. Lineage (GTDB taxonomy): Bacteria > Bacillota > Clostridia > Oscillospirales > Oscillospiraceae > Limivicinus. The sequence goes on from JAUNNC010000019.1 coordinate 24,435, forward strand.
GTCTACGGCGAGGTCGAGCAGAATCCTCAGCTGGCCGGCGTGGAGGAGACGGTGCGTCTGGCCCGCTCCCTGGGCGCCGACACCATCGTGGGCATCGGCGGCGGTTCCTCCATGGACACCGCGAAGTTCGCCGCTGCCGCCGCCCCC
>JAUNNC010000163.1 GCA_030531585.1 Eubacteriales bacterium
TGCCCGGGGCGCTGGGTGCTGGTTTTGCCCCTGGCAGCGGGATTTTCGTCCTGCCCGGGGCGCTGGGGGCTGGTTTTGCCCCTGGCGGAGGCGTATTGGTCTGCGATGGTGAGGATGCGGGACCAGCGGCCGCCGCGGCTGCTCCGGCGGGCGGCGCGCAGCGCGTCGAGCCGCATGGTGAGCGCGGCATCGTCCGTCGTCGCCGCCAGCGGATCCTTCTCTTCGAGCAACGCGGCGATATCGGCGGCCAACGCACGTTCCTGCGGACCGTCGGCATCCAGGAGCAGCTGCGCGATGCGCGGGTGGCAGGGCAGGGCTGCGAGGTCGCGTCCGTGGCGCGTGATGCGCCCGTCCGCGTCCACGGCGCCCAGCAGCTCCAGCAGCCGCGAGGCCTGCGCGAGGTGCGCGGCAGGGGGCGGCGTGAGCCAGGCGAGCCGCTCCGGGTGCGGCTCGCCCCAGGCCGCCGCATCCAGCACGGTTCCCGCCAGGTCGGCCTCCAGGATCTCCGGGACACGGGTCGCCGCCATCCGGGCCTCGGTGCCGCGACCCCAGAGCCGGTAGCACACGCCCGGGGCCACACGCCCCGCGCGTCCGCTCCGCTGGTCGGCCATGTCGCGGCTGATCCGAACGGTCTCCAGGCGGCTCAGGGCGTTCTGCGGATCGAAGACCATCCGCCGGCAGAACCCTCCGTCCACCACGACCCGGACACCCTCGATGGTCAGGGAAGTCTCCGCGATCGGCGTGGCCAGCACCACCTTGCGCGCTCCGGGCGCGGAAGGCGCAATGGCCGCCCGCTGCTGCTCCGGAGGCAGCATCCCGTATAGAGGAAAGATGGTAACCCGCTCGGACTCCCTCCCGTCAGTCGTCGGCCTAACTCTCTCATCATTTGCCGTTTTGACCTTCTCGTCTCTCGTCGGTCTGACCGTCCCGTCATTTGCCGTTTTGACCGGCGAATCTCCCGCCGCCGCGCCGATCCCCTCCAGTAGCTCCGCGCAGCGCCGGATCTCCGCCTCGCCGGGCAGGAACGCCAGGACATCCCCCTCGTGCTCGCGCAGCGCCACGCGCACCCAGTGCGCCACGCGCACGGCGACATTCTCCTGCGAAGCCTCTTCGGGGGTATGCCGGATTTCCACGGGGAACATCCGCCCCGCGCTCTCGATGAGCGGGGCGTCCAGCGCCCGGCACAACGCCTCCGTGTCGATCGTGGCCGACATCAGCACGATCCGCAGGTCCGGCCGGAGGAGTTGCTGCGCCTCGCGCGTCAGCGCCAAGGCCACGTCGCTCGCGAGGCTCCGCTCATGGAACTCGTCGAAAATCACCACGCTCACGCCCTCCAGCGCCGGGTCGTCCACCAGCATCCGGGTCAGGATGCCCTCGGTGACCACCTCGATCCGCGTCGCGGAACTCACGCGGCTCTCGAAACGGATCCGGTATCCCACCGTCCGCCCGACCGGCTCGCCCAGCAGCGCGGCCATCCGCTCCGCGATCTGGCGCGCTGCGATCCGCCGCGGTTCCAAAATGATGATTTTGGAACCCTTTTGGCCCGATCCATTGAGGGGCGTTCCCCTCAAACTCCCCCCGTCGCCCAGCTCCGAAGGGATGATTTTGGAACCCTTGGGTCCCGATTCATTGAGGGGCGTTCCCCTCAAACTCCCCCCGTCGCCCAGCTCCGAAGGGATCATTTCGGAACCCTTGGGTCCCGATCCATTACCGTCGACGAATCCGGCCAGTATCGTCAGGGGCAGGACGGTAGATTTGCCGGCCCCGGGCGGCGCCGTCACCACCAGGCACGCCGCATCGGCCAACTGCCGGTTCACGGCATCGGCGATCTCCAGCACAGGCAGTCCGAGCTGCCGGATCGGTCCCAGGTTCAACATACAAGGAACAAAAATACAAATAATAATACCGCCCGCAACGCTCCCGGCCTGGGAATTCGCGGAACAGGGAATCAAGGACAATGCTCCCGGCAGGGTAATTCCGCAGAAGCGGGAAGCAAAGACATCGCTTTCGGCCCGGGAATTCGCGGAACTGGGAATCAAGGACAATGCTCCCGGCAGGGTAATTCCCCAGAAGCGGGAAGCAGATACAACGCTTCCGACTCAGGAATTCGGCTGGAGTGGGAAACAAGAAGACAGCCTGGAGGCACGTGCAGCGGGGTCGAGTGTTTCCCAAAGGCCGAAATTCGGGCCATGGGAAACGGTGGGGTGCGCCTGAGGCCGGTGCAGGAGGGTCAGTTGTTTCCCACCTCCGCGGACAGGGCCGGAATCTGAGTGCGGGGAGACAGGAGGCGTGCCAGAGGCTAGTGCAGGTGGGTTGGCTGTTTCCCACCCCCACCCCCGCGGACACGCTCCTGACGGGAGGTGGGGCAATCCCGGCGCGGCAAGATGGCAGGATTTCGGGATTCCGGCAGGCAGTTTTCGGGGGGCGGTGCGTTTTAGAGACAAAACGATTTCTGAGATGAAAAGATTGTCGATTATTTTGGCGGCGGCCCTGCTGGTGGCGGGACTGTGCGGATGTCGGAAAGAGAATCCTGTGGATGCTGGCTTGTTGCCGGGGACTTGGTGTAAACTCTATCCGGAGGGGGTCGTGACAGAGGGGGGCGTAAGCTGGTCTTTCGGCGAAGACAACAAGCTGGAGGTCCGGGTGTATGATGTCTTCGCCGGGGATTTCAGGACGGAATATGTGTATCGGGTCGAACCGGACGGCCGGACGTTGTTTATCTGGGAACCGATGTTCGGTGGCGATCCCGCTTGGGCGAAGTACCGGATGGTGCGGTGCGACGGTGCGGTGCTGGAACTTGTGCGCGAGGACGTACACGCCAAAGACGCGACGGAGCTGGAAGGATACATCACATGGTTTGAGGGAGACGTGACTTTCCGGCGCTTTGCCGGGAAGTGACGGCCGGTGGCGGAGATTCTTCCGGGAGACATGCAGTTTTTCGGAAGAATTCCGTTATCTTGGTGAAGATTCTTCAAACACCGACGAGTTGATGGATGAGCGAAGCCTGGTCCGGCGCTGCAGCGCCGGGGATCCGGGCGCCAGGCAGGAAATGTACGAGACCTACGCGGGGCGTGTGCTGGCCGTCTGCCGGAGGTATGTCCGGGATGCGGACAGGGCCCGTGACCTCGTCCACGATACGTTCCTGAAAGCCTGGGATTCGCTGGGGCGGTTCCGGCCGCGGCGCGCGGGCTCGCTCGGAGCCTGGCTCTGCCAGATCGCCGTCCACCTGGCGGTGGATGAGCTGCGGCGGGAGAAGCGCTTCGCGGAGATACCGGACCAGGTCCGGAGTGACGGCGGCGGATGGAACGACGGAGACGACGGGCCGGCTGCGGAAGATGGAGGATGGAAGGGCGGCAGCGTGGAGGAGCCCCCGGTGGATGCGGACCGGCTCCGGCAAGTCCCTGTGGAGGAGCTGATCGACCTGATCGCCTCCCTGCCCGAAGGCTACCGGGCGGTGTTCAACCTCTTCTGCCTGGACGGATACTCCCACCGGGAGATCGCCGGGATGCTGTGAATCACCGAAAAGACCTCCCAGACCCAATACCTTAAGGCGCGGCGCCGGCTGGCCGCGATGATCATGGAGAAATATGGTAAAGATGCGTAACAAAGACAAACATACCACCGACTGGACCACCGTCCTGCAGGAGCGCCTGCGGGATGCCAGCCTGCCGTTGGAGGACGGCTGGGCCGCCGGGGCGGTAAGCCGGAAAAGCGGCTTTTCCGGCTCGTGGGCCCCGTGGGGCTGGGCGCTGGCAGGCGCAGCGGCGGCGCTCGCCGCCGTGCTGGTCCTGCGCCCCGCCGCGCCGTCCGGCGAGGAGCCGGTGCGGCTGGTCGAGGCGCCCGCCGCGGAAGTCCGCGACGGAGGCGCCGCCCAAGACCTTGCCGTCGCGCAGGTCCTTTCCGCCGTCGCCCAGACCCCTGACGTCACGCAGGCCCGAGTCCGGAGAGGCGGCCCGAATCCGTCCACGAAACAGGCTGGCAATAAGGATGGTGTAGAGAAAGAGGCTCATCCGTCCTCGAATCAGGCCAGGAACATGGATGGCACCGGGCAAACAGGCATCCCATCCACGAATGGGACAGGAAACGCGGAGGAGAGTCCAAACCAAGTCCGGAATGACGGCGACGTTGCCCGGAGTGACATCACCCAGGCCGGTCAACCGGTCCGGCAGCAGAGCCTGGAGGAGTTGACGCAGGGCGAC
>JAUNNC010000164.1 GCA_030531585.1 Eubacteriales bacterium
GCTTCCACTTCAAGGTGACGGTTTACGGGGAGGCTTCTGTGCCCGGCCAGCTCACCGCCAGGCAGATCGACAGCGAGACCGGTTTCTACGGCGAGATGGACTTCCACAGCGACGGTGTCTATGCCACGGTGGCGGAGTTCGACCTGATGCCGGGCGAGTCCGTAACGGCGGTGAACCTCTCGGAGGGCCTGCATTATGAAGTCGAAGAGGTTCTGACGGAAGAGCAGGCGAGAAAGTACGCGGTGCTTCCGGCTGTGAAGCTCAGCGGCCTGATCGGCGAGAACAAGGGCAGGACGGACATCGACCCCTATACCTCCGCGCTTGTCTACACGAACCGGCTTCCGGTCTGCAAGCTCACAGACCAGGACGGGAATCTCCTTTATCGGCGCATCACTGTCGATGCCGGGAATGGTGAGAAGAGCTACAACGTCCCCGCCGTCTACCTCAATCTTGAGGATGGCTTCAAGGCCGTGGAGGACGCGCTCACCGCAACGGGAAGTCAGGCGGATCGCAAGCTCTACACCGGCGAAGACCTCGACTCGCAGAGCTATGCGGTCTCTCAGGGCGTTAAGCTCGAGCTGCTGGTCAGCACCACGCTGAACGAGGCGCAGACCGTTGTGGAGAATGAGACGCTCACGCTGACCACCGCCTCGAAGCTGACGGATGAGTTCCCGTTCCGGGGCAGCGGCAGCATGGCGACCGTCTGGCGCGACTTCCCTGATGGCTCCATGCTGACGGTGGACAGCGGCGCCGCGCTCAGCATCACCGGCATCACGGTCGACGGCTCGAAGAGCCAGTATACGGTGAGCTCCGACGGCGGCGCGGTCTATGTCAAGTCGGGCGCTGTCCTCAGTGTTTCCGACTCCGTGATCCAGAACCATCAGATCGACGCTGACCACAACGGCGCCGGGATCTATCTGGAAGCGGGCAGCCGCCTGAATCTCTCCGGGAACCTGGACTTCGGCGGAAAGGGCACGGAGGTGACCGGCCGCATCAAGCCCAGCGGCAGCAGCATGGGGAACTTCAAGAATACCACGCTTCCTGACGGCTCCAAGAACGGCGGCTGGGAGTACACGACGCCGCGTCAGGACATCTACCTGGCCGAAGCCAACGAGAACGCTCCGCAGGACATCGTCATCACCGGCGATCTGAGCGGAGACAACGGCTGCATCTGGGTCTGGGCGGCAAGTGAATATCATTATAAGCAGAACATGCCCTTCGCGCGTCTGGCCGACGGCGTGGACGGCGGCAACCTGATGGTCTTCCGCAACGCCCGGCCCGATGATGAGACAGAGAACGGGACCGACACCTGGCTCTACGGCTGCCTGGATGAGGACAACTATCCCGGCTATGTCTGCTGGTCCGGCGTCAAGGGCTCGCGCCGCGTCATCCTCCGCAAGGTAGACGCAAGCCTGCAATCGCTTGCGGGCGCGCAGTTCGACGTGCACAGGGGAAGCCCCGACGGTCAGATCGTCACGATCAAGTACGACGACGGAACGACGGAGACGCTCGAGAATCTTTCCAGCAACGCAAAGGGCATCCTCTGGGTCGGCGATCTGCCCTACGGCACGTATTTCCTGCATGAGAAAAATCCTGTGAACGCCTGGTTTGCACTCATTGTCGACGATCCCGAGTTTGTCGCTCCCGATTCCGATCCGTTTATCAGCGGACCGCACGATTCGGATGGCGCCATATCGGCGGCGAACGCCAAAAACCTGGAGATCAAGGCGGCAAAGCAGGCTGCGAGAACCCCCTGACCCCCCCAGGCAAACACCTTCCCCCGGCTCCGAGAGGAGCCGGGGGATTTCTTCACTCCACGCCGTAAAAAACTGCTCTCTTATCTTGCATCCAAATTGTTAATATGTTATAATAATCTATCGGAAGTATGCACATTTCGGAGGCGGACGATGAGCTCTGGGCGGCGTTCAAAACTGCATAGCGATCGCGGCATGTCGTGGCTGATCGCCATCCTGCTGCTTGCGGTGCTCGTGCTCTCGATCACCGCCCTGATCCCGACCTACCGTCGCTATCAGGAGAAGGGGAAGACCGTGGCCTGTGCCACCGCGCTGGATACGGCGCGGCGTCAGCTCGCGTCGGACTTCATGGTCGGCGGCTTTGAAAACGGCAAGGCGGAGGAGGCCAAGGGCTTCGTCTCAAAGGTGATGAACGGCTGGGACGATCTCTGCCCCGACTACGGCACGGTCTACATCGTCCAGCGGACGGACGGCAGCCCCATGGACTGGGACATCGTCTGCGGCCTGCACGGCTCGGACAAGAAGCTCTGCACGCGCCTCAACGCCGACAACGTGCTCGAACAGCTCCGGGAGGCGCTGGCCGGCGCGCAGGCCAACGGCGTGCAGTATCCGGAGAGTCTTACATACACGCTCCACGGAAAGACGCGCACGGCGTATCTGGTGGACGCCCCGACGAAGCTCAAGCGCGGCACGGCAACGACCGACGACTATGAGGGGATCGTCGCCTTCTACTCCCTGGTCGGCCACAGCGACTTCGGCGCGGGCGAGGGGGAGGACGGCGCACTCTGGTACTTCTCCTACGCCGACGAGGCCCACTGTGCGAACTGGCGTGCGGACGACGGCTGGACCGGCGACAGCTACCGCTGAGGGGGAGCGCGCATGTCGATCTGGGACAGCAGGGCGCTGCTGATCTACTGCTGCTGTGTTGCCGCGGTGCTGGGCGCGGTCTTCGGCTCCTTCCTCAACTGCGCCGCCTGGCGCATCGCCCACGGCCGTTCCTTTCTCAAGGGCCGCAGCATCTGTCCGTCCTGCTCGCATGAGCTGGGCGCGGCGGATCTGGTGCCGGTGTTCAGCTGGCTGTTTCTGAAGGGCCGCTGCCGCTGGTGCGGCGCGCACATTCCGGCCCGCTATCCGCTGACGGAGCTCGCCTTCGCGCTGGTGACGGTGCTGTGTCTGCTGCGCTTTGATCTGACGGTCCTGTGCCTTCGCAACTGGATCTTTCTCGGCTGCCTCTTCTGCCTGTCTCTGGTGGATCTGGAGGCGTACATCATCCCCGACGGCTGCCTGCTGACGGCGCTGGCCGCGTATCTCGCGGCGCTGCCGCTGCTGCGGCCGGGCTGGGCGGAGATCGCACGGGGCGTTCTGGCGGGCCTGCTGTTCGGCGGCGGTCTGCTGCTCCTGTCGCTGCTGATGGACAAAGTGCTGAAGAAGGAGAGCCTCGGCGGGGGAGACATTAAGCTCTTCGCAGTGGTCGGCCTGTATCTTGGCCTTGTGGGCACGCTGTTCACGATGCTGCTCGCCTGCGTGGTCGGTCTGCTGCTGGGTCTGCTCCTGCGCCGCGGCGAGGGCGGCAAGCCCATTCCCTTCGGCCCGGCCATCTCTCTGGCCGCGGCGTTCGTGCTGCTGTACGGCGACGGGATGATCAACTGGTATCTCGGCCTTCTGGGCCTTGGGACATAAATGAAAGCGAGGTGGACGCTATGGCGAAAGCGGTATTGGGCATCGACGTCGGCTACGAATCTTTGAAGCTTGCGCTGGTCAAGGGCAAGCAGGTGAAGAAGACGGCCATCGTCCCCATGCCGAACAGCCTTGTCCGCGCGGGCCGCATCGTCTCGGTGGAGACCATGGGCGATCTGCTGCGCACGGCGATGAAGCAGAACGGCATCCGCTGTGACAGGGCGGCGCTTGCGCTCCCGAATGAGACGGTGTTTATACGGAACGTGACCATGCCGATCATGACGGAGGAACAGCTCAAATACAATCTGCCCTTTGAGTTCCGGGACTACATCACGGATGAGCTCAAAGGCTATGTGTTTGACTATGCGATGCTCTCCGTATCGGACGGGTCGGCTTCGGACGAGGCCGAGACCGGGGACGAACAGGCGGCGGGCGGCTCGATGGAGCTGATGGCGGTCGCCGCGCCGAAGGGTCTGCTGGAGGAGAGCAGGGAGTATCTGCACAAGGCGGGGATGAAGCTGGTCATGGCCGCGCCGACGGTCTCCTGCTTCCGCAAGCTGATCCGGGCGAGCGGGGGCGCGGCGGACGCGGAGTACTGCATCCTGGACCTGGGCTATCAGGCGATCCGCATGTACATGTTCCGCGGTGACCGGCACATTGTCACCCGCGTTCTGGAGATCGGCATGAGCAGCCTCGACCGGGTGATCGCGGAGAGCCGCAATGTGGATGAGCATCTTGCCCATACCTATCTGCTGACCAACTATG
>JAUNNC010000165.1 GCA_030531585.1 Eubacteriales bacterium
TTCGACGGGCTTCCCTTGCTTTCGCCCGGAGAAGGCGGTATTATCTAACAAATTATGAATTCCGGCAAAATGAGCTTGCCAGCCTCAACGTCATGTGGTAGAATAGCGTGTAATTTTGGGTTGTTATGTAAATAGGGTCCATTCGGAACCATTCTGATTGCGATGAAGGTGTAACTGTGAAGAAAAAAACGACTGTAACTGCGGGGTCCCCTGAGAACGACCAGGAGCTTGCGCGTGAGGCCGAGCGTGAACGCCGCAGGAAAAAGCTCCGGCATTATAAAAGGATGCGCTTCTGGGACAGACTGGCGGGCTTCATCATCGTCACGGTGCTGGTGGTGGGCTGCTTCTGCCTCGGGCTGGAATATGTGATCGTCAAGGGACCGTCGCCCGCGCTGCGCGACATGTTTGTCACGACCATGAAAGAGACGCGCCGCTTCGGCTTCATCCCCCGTCTGTTCCTTTCGGAGGCGGAGATGGCAGAGCTGACAAAGAAGGAAGAGACGCCGACGGACATCCAGGCGGACACCAACCTCATCACCATCGCCGCGCACGAGGAGATCGAATCCGGCGAGGGCGACAACCGTACCGACGCCTACGGTCTGGTCGACGAGGACGGCGACGGCATTATTCTGATCGACGTCAAGGGCAACGGCTACATGGGCTACATGACGGTCGTGCTCGATCCCAAGCGCGTGTTTGTCGGCATGCCCGACGCCTACGGCGGCATCGGTCTGACGCTGGAGGAGATGGTCAAGAAGTACGACGCCATCGGCGGCATCAACGCCGGCGGCTTCAAGGACGACGGCGGCGGCGGCCTCGGCGGTATTCCCGAGGGGCTGACCATCATCGACGGGCAGTGCTACAACAGCAACGCCGACACGACGGAGGGCTTCGCCGGTCTGGATACCGACGGCATCCTGCACGTCGGCTTCTACACACTGGAGGAGTGTCAGGCCAGGAACATCGTCAACGCGGTCTCCTTCGGGCCCATCCTGGTCACCAACGGCATGCCGGCGGATCCCCCCAGCAGCAGCGTCAACCCGCGCACCGCCATCGGGCAGCGTGCCGACGGCGCGATCCTGATGCTGGTCATCGACGGCCGTCAGGTCCACTCCACCGGCGCGACCTATCAGGACATGACCGACATCATGCTGGACTACGGCGCGGTCAACGCCATCAATATGGACGGCGGCTCCTCCACCGTCATGTATTACAAGGATCACTATGTCAACAGCTGCTCCGCCGAAAACGGACAGCCGCGTCCTCTGCCCGACGCCTGGCTCTACAAGTGATCCCGGCTTTGAGGAGACCCTTATGGCAAACAGGAAAAGACGCCGGGGAACGCTGATCTACGCAGTGTGCCTCTACGCCTGGGGGTTCGTGCTGATCGCCGCAGCGTTTTTTGCCCTGAGCCGCGTATGGGAATATGCGGCGGAGTATGAGGCGTCCCGGCCCGAACAGGCCATGCGGCTCTATGTCTCGAACCTGAGCGAGGAGCTCTGGGACGAGGGCATTGCCGAGACGGTTGCCGCCATGCCCCATGAGGTCCAGAGCGATGAGGAGGTCGCGGACCATGTCCGCGAAATGCTGCGCGACGGGGTGAGCTTTGTCCGAAAGGGCGGCGGCAGCGGCCGGGCGGTCTATACCCTGCGCTGCAACGGCAAAGCCTTCGGGACGGTCACGCTCACGGAGGACCCCTCCTACGTCCCCCGGATCGACACCTCCCGCTTTCCCTGGTCTGTTCTCCCGTGGAGTCTGAAGACCTGGAAGGTCGAGAGCGAGGAATTTGACTTCAACGGGCTCTACAGCTCGGTGGAGGTCGTGGTGCCCGAGACCTTCTCCGTCTGGCTCAACGGGGTCAGGCTGGGGGAGGAGTGCATCACGGAGAGAGGGATCCCCTTCGATGCGCTGGCGGACTACTACAAATACTGCGAGGATCTGCCCGTCAAGGTGCGCTATCGCTTTGACAATGTGATCGGGCGCCTCGTGCCCGAGATCCGGGACGAGGAAGGGGAGCTCTTCTCCATCGACCGGGGCAGGGACGATTCCCAGTTCATCAAGCCCTGCAGCGAGGAGGAGCTTGCGCGTCTGGCGGACTTCACGGCGGGCTTTACGGTCAACTATCTGAAGTATGTCTCCGGCGTCAACGATCCCAACTACGGCTACCAGAAGCTCGCCCCCTATCTGCTGGCCGATTCGGAGCTTGATACGCGCATGAAGGGCATGATCGACGGGCTGAGCTGGTCGCACACCTCGTCCATCACCGTCGATTCTTCCAGGCTAAACGGAGCGCTCTCGCTGGGAGGCGGCTTCTACGTCTGCGACATGACGGCCACGGCCACCACCTTTGCCATGGGCAAGGGGCAGGAGGTGAACGTCAGCAATATGCGCGTGATCGTCGAAAAGAAGAATGACGACGTTCGGGCGCTCGCCCTGGAGCTGTATTGATTGAAGATGAGAAAGCCCCGCCCGAAACGGCGGGGAGAGAGAGGGATACAAGATGGCCAGAAAGAGAAAACTCGGCGCCAGGATCTATGCATTTTTCCTGATCCTCTACGGGCTTCTGATCATTGCCGCGGCCTGCTACGGGCTGCTCATGGTCTGGACCTACGCCGAGGAGTATGAGTATACAAGGCCGTACCATGCGCTGGACGGATATCTGGAGAAAATCAACCGGGACCGCTGGAGCGACGGGATGGCGGAGGCGGTCGCCGCCATGCCCCACGAGACCCAGACGGATGAGGAGATCAAGGCCTTCATCCAGGACAAGCTCTCCAGCGGCATCACCGCCGTGCGCAAGGGCGGCAGCGCGGAGAGCAGCATCTACAGCCTCCGCTGCAACGGCCGGGAGATCGGCACCGTGACGATCGACGAGGATACCAGCTACCGCAGCCGGATCGACACGACGCAGAAGCCGTGGTCTCTGCTCCAGTGGCGGCTCTATCCCTGGAAGGTCGCCGGAGAGAGCTTCGACTTCAACGCGCTTTACAATTCGATGGAGGTCACGGTCCCGAAGGATTATCAGGTCCTGATCAACGGCGTGAAGCTCGGCAGCGAGTATATCGTGCAGGAAGGCATCCACTACGACAACTACCAGAAAGAGTATTACGAATACTGGGTCGGCATGCCCACCAAGGTCACCTACCGCTTTGACCATATCATCGGCGAGGCGAAGATGGAGATCCGGGACGCCGACGGCAACCCCGTCACCATCGACCCGAACCGGGGCGACGAGCAGTTCACCAAGTATGAATCCGGGGAGAACTTCGACCGCTACGCGGAGTTTGTCGTCCCCTTCACGACGGCGTATCTGAGCTACATCTCCGGCGCCGGGGACAGCGGTATCCGCCTTGCGGAGCTGAAGAATTACATGTACCCGGACGGCACGCTCTGGAACCGCATGCAGGATGCGCTCGACGGTCTGGGCTGGGCGCACACCTCCTACATCAATGTCAAGGATGTCACCGTCAATTCGGTGCTGACGCTGGCCAACGGCTTTACGGAGGTCGACGTGACCTCTACGGCCGACACCTACTATTACGGCAAGGGCGAGCTGAGCAATACCAGCAGCATGCGGGTCCTCGTCTATGACGACGGCGAGCGCCTGTACGCTGAGGATGTGCAGCTTTACTGATATGGATATGGACATGGACCTGTCACCGTCTGTTTCCGGGGCGGATTGCCGCACCGGCCTGGCGGTTGTGCTGCCCTCGCTGGACCCGGACGAAAAATTCGCGCGGGTCGTGGACGGCCTGGCGGAAGCGGGCTTCGCCCATATCGTCGTCGTGGACGACGGCAGCGCGCCCGCACATCGCCGCTTCTTTGAAGAGGCGGCAAAAAAGCCCGCCTGCACGGTGCTGACCCATGAGGTCAACCGGGGCAAGGGCCGGGCGCTCAAGACGGCCTTCTCCTACGTCAGGGAGCATCTGCCCGAGCTCGCGGGCGTCGTCACCATCGACGGCGACGGCCAGCACCTTTTGCCGGACATCATCGCCTGCGGGAACAGGATGCTCGAACAGAGGGACGCGGTCGTCCTCGGCTGCAGGGATTTCAACCAGCCCGGCATCCCGCCGCGCTCCGTTGCGGGCAACAAGACCACCTCGCGCTTTTTCCGGCTGCTCTTCGGCATCCGGCTCTCCGACA
>JAUNNC010000020.1 GCA_030531585.1 Eubacteriales bacterium
CGCCGATGGCCCAGCCCATCTTGATGCCGCGCTCGTCCATGTACTTCTCCAGGAAGAGATTGGCCGCGAGCGACGGGCCGCCCACGCCGGTCTGGAAGGAGAAGCCCTCCTTGAAGTACGGCGTCGCAGCGATGACCTTCGCCACGTTCTCGGCCATCATCAGATCGCGCGGGTTCTGCGAGATGCGCGCCGCCGCGGAGGCGATCTTCTTCGGGTTGCCGATGGAGTCGACCACCACGACCGCGTCCACGTCGATGGCCTCGACCGAGGCGGGCATGTTCGGGAAGTCCACGAGGCAGTCGGTCACGACCACGACATGGTCGGCGTACTTGGCGTCGGTCATGGCATAGCCCATCGAGCCGCAGTTGGACTTGCCGCCGATGCCGCGGCAGTTGCCGACACAGTCGCTCGTCGGGGCGGCGATGAAGGCGATGTCGATGTGGACCTCGCCCGCCTCGATGGCCCTCGGACGGCCGCCGTGGCTGCGGATGATCGCGCGGGTCCTGAGCTTGCCCTTCGACACGACCTCGCCCATGCGGCCGCGGATGCCGCTGGTCTGGATGCCGACGACCTTGCCCTGCTCGATGTAATCGGCGATCGGGTCGTGGGCGTTGCCCAGCGAGGAGGCGGCGATCGTCAGCTCGTCCAGGCCAAGCTCCTCAATGGCGGCCTTCATGACCATGTTGACCACAAAGTCGCCGTCGCGCAGATGGTGGTGGAAGGAGAAGGTCATGCCGCTCTTCGCGCCGCACTGTCTGAGCGCGTCGGCGATGCTCTCCACCAGCTTGCTCTCCTGCGGCTTCTCATAGCGTCTGGTGCGCGGGGACGCCTTCTGGACGTACTTGCCGTCCATGTAATTCTTCCCCTGATAGACTTCCTTGCCGTCGACCAGCAGGAAATCGGGGATCTCTCTGCCTACTGCGTTTTTCATACCAGATCTCCCTCCCAGAGCCCGCAGGCGCGGGCCAGCTTCAGAGTCCTCTCGGCGCCGGGGATAAAGGCGATGTCAATCATCTTGCCGTCGACCGTGAACACGCCGACGCCCGCGGCGCTCTGCTCGCGGTAGGCGCGGACGATCTTCTCGGCCTGACGGATCTCCTTCTCGGTGGGAGCGAAGACCTCATGCACAAAGCGGATCTGCTTGGGGTTGATAAGGCTCTTGCCGTCGAAGCCCATGGCCTTGTTCTGCCGGACCTCGGCCTCGAAGCCCTCAGTGTCGTCCAGATTGGTGAACACCGTGTCAAAGCACTGGATGCCAGCCGCACGCGCCGCCAGCAGCATCTGCCCGCGGGCAAACAGCATGTCCACCCCGTCGCGCTGGGGCGTGGTCTGCATGCACTTGCGGAAGTCGCCGCCGGAGATCGCCACGCCGAACATCCTCTCGGACGCGGAGCAGATCTCGTAGGCGTTGAGGATGCCCTTCGGGCTCTCCAGCGCGGCCATCAGGAGCGTGCGCCCCACCTCCACGCCGAACTCCACCTCGGCCGCCGCGACCGCCATCTCGACCGTCCACACGTCCTGCGCGCTCTCGCACTTGGCGATGCGGATGCCGTCGGCCCCGCCCGCCACGCACACGCGGACGTCCTCCTGCCAGTGGGGGGTGTCCAGTCCGTTGATGCGGACGATGACCTCGGTGTCGCCGTAGTCGATGGTCTTGAGCGCGTGGTACAGCGAGAAGCGGGCCGCGTCCTTCTGGTTCTCGGCCACCGCATCCTCCAGGTCCAGCATGATGCTGTCGCAGCCGTAGATGTACGCGTCCTTGATCAGTCCCGGCTTCTGCGCGTTCATGAACATCATCGTGCGGCGCAGCCGGAAGCGCTCGGGTCTCGGTCTCGGGATCATCTCACAGCACCTCCCCAGGGAATGTCCTCCGCCGATGCGCCGCAGCTGCGGAACACCGCGCACTCGACACGCGCCTTGATCGTGCAGTCCAGCGCGCCCTTGTCGACCACGGCCACACGGGCGTTCTCAACACCCAGACGCTCCAGCGTCTCGAGCACGGTGGCCTTGATCTGGCGGCCGTACTGGTTCATCACGCTGCTCTCCAGCGTCAGCTCGATCCCGTCCTCGCCGGGCTCGACCATGACCTGCGCGTCGCTGGATTCCAGCGTCCCTGCCATCGCGGGTTTCAGAATTTCCATAAGCATTCCTCCTGACTGCTTATATTACGGTTTTAATGCTGATTCAATGGTATCACGGCCGGCCTGTTCCTGCAAATGCCTTTTTCCTTGCGTGACTATAGGGACAAAATTATATCGCTTGACAAACATAGGAACAAAGTTATATACTTATAACATACAACTTATGATACTTGGACAAGCTGCAAAAAAAGAGGGCGCTTTTTATGAATCTCAAGCAGGCAAATTATATCCGCACAATTGTGCGGGAGGGGAGTATCAGCGCGGCCGCAAGAAAGCTCTTCGTCAGCCAGCCCTCGCTGAGCCAGATGGTGCGCCAGGTGGAGGCCGAATACGGCGTCGCGCTCTTCGACCGGTCGGTCTCGCCGCTGCGCCTGACCTTCGCCGGGGAGCGCTACCTCGAGGCCGCCAACCAGATCCTCACCGCCAACGAACGCATGGAAAACGAGCTGACCGAAATCCGACAGGAGAACAGCGGCCTGCTGCGCCTCGGGCTGAGCGTGCAGCGCGGCATGCAGGTGCTGCCGGAGGCACTGCCCTGGTTCGCGATGCAGTACCCGCGCGTCACCGTCAAGCTCACCGAGGAGGGCAGCGCCCGGCTCGAGGAGCTGGTCGAGGCCGGACAGATCGACCTCGCCCTCGCCGCCATCGAGTCCACAAGCCCGCGCCTGAGCTATACCCTGATCGAGAAGGAGACCGTCGGCATCCTCGCGGGCAAGGGCTCGTCCCTGACCGAAAAGCTGCCGAACGGCACGCCCGTGACGCTCGACGCCGCGCGGGAGGACAGCTTCGTGTCCCTCAAGCCCGGCCACAGCCTGCGCGTCGTGCAGGACAAGCTCTTCCGCGAGAGCGGGCTGCGGCCGCATATCCTGCTGGAGACCGACTCGCTCGAGATCGCCAAGCAGGTCGCGCTCAAGTCCGGGGCCTGCATGCTCTGCTCGGATATCTTTGTGGACGAATCCGTGCGGCGCTACGGGGCCTTTTATCCGCTGCGCGACTATGAGAACCACCGCCACTTCTACGCCTGCAGCCGCAAGGACGAGAAGCTCCCCCGCTACGCGGAGGACTTCATCCGGATCGTCTCACGGGTGCTGAACAAGAACTGAACAAGGAGAGAACGCACGATGAATCTCTATCTGGATTCCATCCTCTTCGCCCTGATCGTCCTGATCTACTGGGTGATCTTGGAGATGTTCACGATCCTCTTCCGCTTCACCGGCCTGCCGGATGAGAAGGCCCGCTTCCAGGTGCTCAGCCTCCTGACGGGCACCGGCTTCACCACGCGCGAGAGCGAGATGATCCTCACGACCCCGCGCCGCAGGAGGCTCGCACGGATCACGATCCTCTTCGGCTACGTGTTCAATCTCACGATCGTCACCGTCATCATCAACGCCTTCCTGTCCCTGCGCCTGACGCAGGCCGAGCATGAGTTCCTGGCGGTGCTGGCCCCGCTGGGCTCGGTGGCCCTGATCTTCGCCTTCATCCGCATCCCCAAAATGCGCGCCTGGAGCGACGCTAAGCTCGAAAAGCTGGCCGACACCTACTTCGGCCGCGAGACTGGCAATACGGTGATGCTCCTGGACTACATAGGCGACAACTCCATCGCCCAGGTCAAGCTCAAAACCGTGCCCGAGAACCTGCGGGACAAGCCCCTGTCCTCCTCCGGCCTGCGCGAGAGCGAGGGGCTCACGGTGCTGCTCATCGAGCATCCCGGGGAGACGCCCGAGCCCGCCTCCGGCTTCGCGATCCTCAACGACGGGGACACGCTCACCGTCTTCGGCAGCTACAACGCCATCCGCCGCGCCTTCCGCGCCAAGGAGCGCTTCTCCGAGGACGAGGCCGCCGTGCACCAGAAAGTGGGATAAAACGCCGCATTCTGTCTATTGTTTTCTTTTAGCGCGGGTATATAATATAAGACCCGCACAAACCAATACGGGCAGCATCCGCCGCAGCTACGGAGCATATCATTCGATATGCTTCGTCTGTGTTTTCCGCTCTGCGGCATGCTGCTGAACAACAGAAAATCGGAGGACATCAATCCGATGGAACAACAAAACGCTGCGAAACCCAATGTGATGATCCGCATTGCGACCTTCATCGTCGACAAGCGCAGCCTGATCTTCCTGCTGGTGGGGATCGCGATCGTCTTCTCCCTGTTCTCAAAGAACTGGGTCTCGGTCGAGAACGACCTGACGGCCTATCTGCCCGCGGGCTCGGCCACCAAAGAGGGACTGGACCTGATGGAGCAGCAGTTCATTACATACGGCTCGGCGAAGATCATGGTGGCCAACGTCTCCTACGAGGAGGCGGAGGCGCTTTTTGACAAGATCAAGGCGGTCGAAGGCGTGCAGAGCGTCGACTTCGACCGCACGACCGAGCACTACAGCAAGGCCTCCGCCCTGTTCTCGATCACCTTTGACTACAAGGAGACGGACGACGCCTGCCTCGACGCGCTCGCCTCGGTGAAGGCGCTGCTGGCCCCCTACGACACCTACGTGTCCACTACCCTCGGCGACACCAGCGCGGAGCTGATCGCCCAGGAGGTCAACATGATCACCGCCTTCGTGGCCGTGATCGTGGTGGTGGTGCTGGCCTTCACCTCCCTGACCTACGCCGACGTGCCGATCATCGGCCTGACCTTCATTGTGGCGGCCGCCATGAACATGGGCACGAACTTCCTGATGGGGACCATCTCCTTCGTCTCCGACTCCGTGACCACGATCCTGCAGCTGGCCCTGTCGCTCGACTACGCGGTCATCTACTCCAACCGCTTCAAGGAGGAGCGCCAGACCCACGAGCTGCGCGAGGCCGTCATCATCTCGCTGTCGAAGGCCATCCCCGAGGTCGGCGCGAGCAGCCTGACCACCATCGGCGGCCTGATCGCCATGATGTTCATGCAGTTCAAGCTCGGCCCCGATATGGCCGTGAACCTCATCAAGGCGATCTTGTTCTCGCTGCTGTCGGTGTTCACGGTGATGCCCGGACTGCTGATGCTCATGGGCAACCTCATGGAGAAGACGCGGCACAAAAACTTCGTGCCGAAGGTGCCCTTCGTGGGCCGCTTCGCCTACGCCACGCGCGCGGTGATCCCGCCGATCTTCGTGCTGGCCGTGGTCTTCGCGATCTCCCTGTCCAACAACTGCCCCTACGTCTACGGCTACGACACGCTGGTCACGCCCAGGCTCAACGAGATGCAGATCGCCGACAAGATGATCAGCGAGACCTTCTCCTCCCGGGCCATGGTGGCGCTGGTCGTCCCCAGCGGCGACTACAGCGAGGAGCAGAGCCTCATCCGCGACCTCGAGGACTATACCGAGGTCGACTCCGTGACCGCCATCGCCAACTCCGACGCGATCGGCGGCTACAAGCTCGCCGACAAGCTCTCGCCGCGCGAGTTCGCGGAGCTGATGAAGCTCGACTACGAGACGGCGGAGTTCGTCTACGCGGCCTACGCCGTCAAAAACGAGAAATACGACAAGCTGGTCAGCGGCATCGCCAAGTACCGCATCCCGCTGATCGACATGCTCCTGTATATCAGCGACAAGGTCGACGAGGGCTACATCACCCTCGAGGGCGATCAGGCCGACACCCTCTCCGACGCCAAGGCCCTGATGCTCATGGGCAAGCAGCAGCTCGAGGGCGAGGACTATGACCGCATGCTGGTCTACCTCACGCTGCCCGAGGCCGGAGAGGAGACCTACCGCTTTACCGACACGCTGCGCTCCGTCGCGCAGGAGCACTACCCCAAGGGCAGGGTCTACGTCGTCGGCAACTCCACCAACCAGTATGAGTTCCAGAAATCCTTCCAGATCGACAACATCGTCGTCAGCGTCGTGTCGATCCTGATCGTACTGGTGGTGCTGCTGTTCACGTTCAAGTCCGCGGGCATGCCCGTGCTGCTGATCCTGGTCATCCAGGGCAGCGTCTGGATGAACTTCTCGTACCCGACGCTCGTGCACAAGGACGTGTTCTTCCTGACGCAGCTCGTGGTCAGCTCCATCCAGATGGGTGCGAACATCGACTACGCCATCGTCATCGCGAGCCGCTACTCCGAAAACGTCAAGACCATGGACCGGAAGGAGGCCATCATCGAGGCCATGAACTTCGCCTTCCCGACCATTCTGACCTCCGGCACCATCCTCGCGGTCTCCGGCATCCTCATCAGCTTCCTGACCACCGAGTGCACCATCAACGGCATCGGCGAGGCGCTGGGCCGCGGCACGATCATCTCCATCATCCTGGTCATGTTCGTCCTCCCGCAGATCCTGGTCCTCGGCGGCAAGATCCTCGAGAAGACCTCGTTCTCCATGCCCAACGTCTCGCGCGAGCAGCGCAGCAGCGGCCTCGTGGCCGTCGACGGCCTGATCGCGGGCGAGATCCGCGGCACGGTCAACGGCGTCTTCCGCGGCACCATCGACGGGGACGTGAACGTCCGCCTGCTCTCGGGCCGCGCGGGCCCGCCCGCGGGGACGCCGCCGGTGACCCCGGCGGACGCGCCCGCCCCGCCGGAGCGGGACGCCGACAGCGCGGGCGCGCCGGAAGCCCCCGCGGCTCCGGAAGCGGACAAGGGAGAGGAGGCGCCCCATGAATAAGACCGCAAAGCGCCTTGTGAGCGTGCTGCTCGCGCTGCTGCTGCTCGCCTCCCTGATCCCGGCGGCCTTCGCCTCCGCCGAGGAGGGCGAGATCCACATCCGCACGGCCGGGGACCTGCTCGCCCTGGCGGAGAGCTGCTCGCTCGACACCTGGTCCGACGGGCTGAAGGTCGTGCTTGACAACGACCTGAGCCTCGCCGGGACGGACTTTGACGCCATCCCCATCTTCAACGGCAGCTTCGACGGCCGCGGCCATACGATCTACGACCTGAACCTGACCCACGCCCAGTCCCCCTGCGGCTTCTTCCTGGAGACCGGGCCCGACGCGAGCATCATCGCCCTGAATCTCAGCGGCACCGTGGCTCCGCGCGGGGACGACAGCATGGTCGGCGGACTCGCGGGCCGCAACCGCGGCACGATCACCGCCTGCTCCTTCACCGGAACCGTCAGCGCCAAGAGCCAGGTGGGCGGCCTGGTCGGCCTCAACGAGGCCAGCGGCGTCGTCACCGCCTGCACGGCCTCCGGTTCGGTCTCCGGCCTGAGCGCCACCGGCGGCGTCTGCGGCTGCAACGCGGGCACGCTGGCCGCCTGCACCAGCAGCGCCTACGTCAACACCGAGAGCGTCGACCCCGCGCTGCGCCTCGACGCCATCGACACCAGTTCCATCCTCAACTTCTTCAAGAGCGTCACCACCGACAACGCCGGCGTCACGACCGACACCGGCGGCATCGCGGGCACCTCGACCGGCTTCGTCGAGCGCTGCGCCAACAGCGGCCCGGTCGGCTACCTGCATCTGGGCTACAACGTCGGCGGCGTCGTCGGCCGCTCCAGCGGCTATGTCAATGCCTGCACCAACAGCGGCGAGGTGTGGGGCCGCCGCGACGTCGGCGGCATCGTCGGCCAGCTCGAGCCCTTCATCGAGCTCCAGCAGGCCCAGGACATGCTGGCGGGCCTGACCTACCGCATCAATGCCCTGCACGATTCGATCGACAGCGCCATCTCCGACGCGAGCGCGTATTCGGCGGGACTGGCCGACCACCTCTCCACCCTGCCGGGCTATCTCACCCCGGTGGCGGAGGCGCTGCATGCCATCGATCCGATGGATCAGGAGTCGATCCTCGGCCTGAAGGACGTGATCGCCGGATGCGTCGAAGCCATGTCCGGCTCGATGGAGATCATCGCGGGCGAGGTGGGCGACGGCTCCTCGGTGATGACGTCCGACCTCGAGGAGATCAACGGCAATCTCTCCGCCCTGTCCGGCGCGGCCATGCAGACCCTGACGCTGCTCTCCGGCGACGAGGAGCCCGACATCCTCTCCGACGACTCGGACCTGGACGACACGTCGAGCGTCATCCTCGGCAAGATCGAGGACGGCGTCAACAGCGGCACGATCAACGGCGACAGCAATGTCGGCGGCATCGTGGGCTCGGTCTCGATCGAGAACGACCTGGACCCCGAGGGCAATCTGAACGTCTCGCACAGCCGCCTGACCAAAAACAAGCTCAGCATGCGCGCCGTCGTCAAGCACTGCGTCAGCCGCGGCGCGGTCACCGCCAAGCGCGAGTGCGCGGGCGGCGTGGCGGGACGGATGGACATCGGCCTCGTCACCAACAGCGCGGGCTTCGGCAGCGTCGCCATCGAGGACGGCGCTTACGCCGGCGGCATCTGCGGCCTGTGCTACGGCAACGTCCACAGCAGCTGCGCCAAATGCAGCCTCTCCTGCGCCAAGTACGTCGGCGGCATCGTCGGCAACGGCTACAACGCCAAAAAGGACGACGAGAGCTCCAGCCAGATCACCGGCTGCTACAGCCTCGTCGAGATCCTCGGCGATCCCCAGTTCGCCGGCGCGGTCGCCGGCGGGAGCGAGGGCGTATACGCGGACAACTACTTCGTGCCCGCCGGCTGGGCGGGCATGGATAAGCTCTCCATCCACGGAAAGGCCGAGCCCATGGACTTTGCCAGCTTCGCCTCCGTGGAGGGCCTGCCCGAGGAGTGCAGGAGCTTCACGCTCTCCTTCGTCGTCGACGGCGTGACCGTCAAGGAACTGCCCTTCTCCTACGGCGACTCCTTCGACCGCTCCGTCTTCCCGCAGGTCGAAAAGCGCGACGGCGCCTACGCGGTCTGGGACCGCACCGATCTGACGAATCTGCGCTTCGACACGGTCGTGACGGCGGAATACCGCATGGACGAGACCGTGCTGCGCTCCGCGCTCTCCCGCGAGGACGGCCGCGCCGCGGTCTATGTCGACGGTCAGTTCCAGTCCGGCGACAGCCTCAGCCTCGAAGTCCTGGAGATCCCCGACAACGCCATCGACAGCTTCCGCGGCGACTGGAAGCAGACCGTGCGCGAGCAGCTCGACTCCTTCTTCCGCGACCACGAGCCGGACTGGTCCGTCTGCGTGGGCGTGGAGGAGATGCTGCGCCTGTGCTTCCCGGACGACGGGACCGACATGCACACCGTCCGCTACCTGACGCCGGACGCCAGGACCGTGAACCACCGTCTCTATCTCCGAAGCGGCGACGGCTATGAGCGCGTCCACCCCGGCACCTTCGGCAGCTACTACACCGTGGAGGTCCGGGGCACCGAGGCCGAGCTCGTGCTGGTCGACACGATCCAGTCCTGGTGGATCGCCGCCTACATCGCCGGCGGCCTGCTCGTGCTGGCCCTGCTGACCGTGCTCGTCGTGAAGCTCTCGCGCTGGCTGAAAAAGCACAGAAAGGCCGAGCGCACACCGCCCGCCTGGGTGCTGCGCACACGCGCGTGGAACGCCGCCCATAAAAAGCAGCTGCGTCTCGGCGGCGCGGCTCTCCTGCTCGCCGCCCTGGCCGCGCTGGTCATCCTGCGCTTCAGCAGCATTGCGACCGCCATCGACACCTACCGCATCCTCAGCGACTTCGCCTCGCAGGAGACCGCCATCCAGACCGACATCGAGGTACACAGCGACGCGCGCGACCTCGTGCTCTCCGACAGCATCGTGCGCGTGCGCAAAAACGGAAAGCTCATCGGCTGCACCGACCAGTACGGCATCCCGCTGTATTTCTCGAGCGGCATCGTCTATCTGGAAAACGGCCGCGCCTTTGAGGTCTCCGGCGGCGATCTGGACCGCAACGCGGTGATCGACCTCGCCCGGCAGATCTTCCGCCGCGGCGAGATCCGAAAGACCCGCACCGGCGACGAGACCCGCTATGAGGCCGTGCTCGGGCCCGAGACCGCCAACGAGATCCTCGGCCTGATCCTCTCGGGCGACAGCGCAGACCTGCTGCGCGCCGAGAGCATGACCGTCGCCATGACCGCGCGGGGCTCGCAGCTCACGGGCCTGTTCTTCTCCGGCGGCGGCGAGACCGAGAGCGGCAGGCGCTTCTCGCTCAGCGCGTCCCTGGTCCCCGGTCCCGTCGAACAGCGCCCCGTCATCCCGCAGGCCGTGCTCGACGCGATCGAGCTCGGCGGCAAGGGCAGCCGTGAGATCCTCTCGGAGGATCTGCTGATGCTGCTGGCCGCGTGGATGAAGTACGACAGCGACGAGACCGCGGCGGCGAAGATCGCCGTGCGCGCCGACTGCGGCCTGCTGAGCGTCAACACCGATTACGACTACCTGCGCACCCGCGTGGACGAAACCGACGTCCACCGCATCGGCAGCCGGCTCTTTGCGATCTACTTCACGCAGGACGCCGCCTGTACCGAGAACGGCGCCGCGCTGGGCCTCGCCCAGCAGCAGGTGGCCGACACCGCAAAGCTCATCCCCATGGCCAAGGAGATCTGCCTCAAGGGCGACTTTGACTGCCACACCGTCGGCCGCCGCCGCATCTACACCGTCACGCTCGGCAGGGACGCGGCCGCGGAGCTCGCCTCCGCGCTGATTCCGGAGCTCAAAACGCTCAAGCTGGAGCTCGGCGAGTGCAGGCTGATCCTCACCGTCTCGGAGAGCGAGCTGACGCAGATCGAGCTGGCCTGCGCCGGTACGGTCCGCGTGGTGTCCCGCGACGTGGACAGCTCCGTCAACGTCACCGCGAGCTTCTCCGATCCGCCCGCGAATCCCTCCGTCCCTGACGCGGTCCGCAGGACCCTGCTGGGAGAGGGGAAGTAAAGCAATGAACGCGAGACCGCCCCGGGCTTTTGCCCGGGGCGGTTCTGCGCGGTTTTCTGTTACTCCGTCTCGTACAGCTCGCCCGCGCAGACGACGCAGGTCGGGCCGGTGAGGAAAATGTCGCGGATGCGGCCTTCGTCGTTCGTGACGCTGACCGTGAGCTCCCCGCCCGGCATTTCGATCGCCACATCCCTGCCGGAGACCAGCCCCTCCTTCGTCAGCGCCGCGGTGATCGAGCCGCAGCCCGTGCCGCAGGCGAGGGTGAAGTCCTCGACGCCGCGCTCGAAGGTCACGGCCTTGAGCCGGTCCGGGCCGAGCACGCGCACGAAGCTGACGTTCGCCCCCTTCGGGAAGACCGGCGAAAAGCGCAGCGCGCGGCCCAGCTCGCGCAGCGCCGCGGTCTCCCGCGCGTCCCAGTCGTCAAGCAGGACGACGGCGTGGGGGATGCCCGGGTCGCCGAGCTCGGCGTAGCGGCAGGGATAGTCCGTGTCCCCGACGCGGGCTGTGCGCACGTCCAGCACCGACGGGTCGTTGAGGCGCACGCGGTAGCGGCTGCGGTCGATGCGCACGCCCGTGACGAGGCCCGCGGTGGTCTCCACGCGCTGCGTCTGGCCCGCAAGGCCGTGCTCGTATCCCCAGCGGCAGATGCAGCGCGCGCCGTTGCCGCACATCTCGCCCAGGCTGCCGTCGGCGTTGAAAAACAGCATGGCGTAGTCGCCGCCGTGCCGGGCGGGCTGCACCGCCATCAGGCCGTCCGCCCCGACGCCGGTATGCCGGGCGCAGAAGCGGACCGCGAGCGCGGACAGCTCCGACTCCGAGCGGGACAGGGCGCGGTTGTCGACGATGAGAAAGTCGTTGCCCGCCCCGTGCATCTTGACAAAACGCATATTCTTACCCCCAGAGCGCCGTCAGCGTCGGGATGAGCTGCTTCTTGCGGCTCATCATGCCCGGGACGAAGAGCATGTTGTCCTTCGGCTCGGTGTTGAAGGCCTGGCGCATGATCTCGTCGCTGCCCGCGTACAGCAGATGCGAGCCCTCCGACAGCACGTCCGTGAGCATCAGGATCACGATGTCGAACTCGCGGTCGCGGCGCAGCTTGTCCATCACGGCCAAAAACTCGTCCTTGCGGCTGAGGTAGGCCTCGGCGTCCACGCAGGTGATCTGACTGACGCCGAGGTCCTTCTCGGCGATGTGGAACTGCTTGTAGTCGGTCTTGAACAGCTCCTCGGCGCTCTTGCCGTCGGCGCCGGCGGAGGTGAACAGCTCCTTGCCCAGCTGCTCGAGCGAGACATGGGCGATGCGCGCCAGCCGCTCGGCCATGGCGACGTCGCGCTTGGTGCAGGTCGGGGACTTGAACATGACCGTGTCCGAGAGGATCGCCGCGGCCATCAGCCCCGCCATCGCGGGCGAAGGCATGACCCCGTGCTCCTGGTACATGGCCGTCAGGATCGTGTTGGTGCTGCCCACCGGCTCGTTTCGCACGGCGATGGGCATTTTGGTCTGGATGTCCGCCAGACGGTGGTGGTCGATGATCTCCAGGATCTCCACCTGCTCCAGACCCGGGACCGACTGGGAGGCCTCGTTGTGGTCCACCAGCACCACCCGCTTGCTCCTCGGCTTGAGCAGGTGATAGCGGGACAGCGAGCCGACCACGCGCTCCTGCTCGTCGAGCACGGGGTAGTAGTGGAAGCGGCTGTTGACCATCGTCTCGCGCACGTCGTCGAGGTAGTCCGACAGGTGGAAGGAGATCAGCCCCTCGGTCCGGCAGAAGCGCGACACCGGGATCGCCTGGAAGATCAGGCGGGCGACCTGCCGGGCGTTGAGCGGCGTGGAGAGGATGCAGGTCGGCGCGGCGCTCTCCTCCAGCTCCTGCGAGATCTCCGTCTGGCAGAGGATCAGGCAGTTGACCCCGCTTTGCAGGGCGGCGTCGATGATCTCCGGCTGGTTGCCGCAGATCAGGATGGTGTCCGGCTCGGTGAAGCTCGCGTCGTCGAAGGCCTTCGGCAGGGCGATGATCACCTTGCCGGAAACGGTCTCGGTGAGGTTGGAGTACTCGTTGACGAGCCGGCCCTCGAGCACGCTGATCAGGTTGAACACCGGCAGGGCGTCCACCTGACACTCAAACACCGTGTGCAGGTCGTAGGCGGCGATGTCGCCGGACGAGAGCATGCCGTAGAGCGTCCCGTCGTCGTTCAGGATCGGGATGGCCGAAGCGTTGCAGTCGCGCATCGTGCGCCACGCGAGGTCCAGCGGCACGGACTTGTTGAGCTCCGTGGGGTGGTCGAAGTCGAGGTCGGAGACCTGGGCGCGCATGTTCTGGATGTACATCGGCGGCTCGAAGCCGAAGCGATCCAGCATGCGCTGGGTCTCGTCGTTGATCGAGCCGATGCGCACGGCGCGGTATTCCCGGTCGCCGAGGGCGTTGCGCAGGTTGGCGTAGGCCAGACAGGCGACGATGGAGTCGGTGTCCGGGTTGCGGTGGCCGCAGACGTAGATGTCGTTCATGGGCGTTCCTCCGTAGAAATCCTTAGAAGTGCGCGGCGTTTGCGGGAAGAATCATTCGTTTTCGACGGCGATCTGGCACATCTTCATCGCGGCCAGGGCGTTGCGGTGGCTCTCCGGCGTGACGCCCGCGCAGCAAGCCGCGTCCACCGTGACCGTCACCTCGGGCAGAAAGGCCTTGACCAGCAGGGCGTTGGAGATCACGCAGATGTCGGTGCACAGGCCGATGAGCGTGACGGAAGCGATGGGGTCGGCCCGGTCCATACTAAGCAGCAGCTCGCCCAGCTTTGCCGAGCCGAAGGTCGGCTTGTCGATGGGCTCGGTCTTGCACAGGGCCTGAAGCTCCGGCCGCAGCTCCCAGCCGGGCGTGCCCCGGACGCAGTGGACCACGGGCAAATTGCGCCCCTCCTGTGTGTTCAGATAGTCGGGGCCGTGGGTGTCGCGGGTGAAGAGCACCGGGCCCGGGAAGCTGCGGATCTTCTCCGCGGCCGCGGGCACGATGGCGACGGCCTCGGGCGTGCCGAGCGCGCCGTCGATGAAGTCGTTCTGCATGTCGACGACGATCAGAATGTCCTGCATGACAAAAACCTCACTTTCTGGGCGGGATGATCTCGATCCAGTAGCCGTCGGGGTCCTCGAGGAAATAGATG
This sequence comes from Eubacteriales bacterium, assembly GCA_030531585.1. Lineage (GTDB taxonomy): Bacteria > Bacillota > Clostridia > Oscillospirales > Oscillospiraceae > Limivicinus. Next base: position 13,967 of record JAUNNC010000020.1, read on the forward strand.
CCCATCTCGGGATTCTCAAAGCAGATGCAGCCCATGGCGGCGTGCTTGGCGTGCGCGGCGTCAAAGTCGTCCGCTGCGAGGGCGAGATGGTACTCCTGCTCGCCGAGGTCGTAGGGCTCCGTGCGGTCGCGCAGCCAGGTCAGCTCAAGCCGGAAGGGACTGCGGCCGTCGCCGAGGAAGACGATCCTGTAGCGCCCGTCGGCGGCGTTCTTCTCGCGCACGGGCTTGAGCCCGAGGGCCTCGTCGTAGAACTTCAGGCTGCGCTCGAGATCGAAGACGTTGAAGTTGAAGTGGTTGAAGGTGAACATGAGAGAGCCTCCTTCGTTTGGATTGACTCCATTATAACCGCAAAGGGGGAGAGGGGTCAAGCGCGAACGAAACATCCCGCTTGCATTCCCGCACGGGAAGGCCTATAATACAGGACACGATCAAAAGCGGGAGGGCATGCGCATGAAGAACGGAAAAGAGCTCTGGCGGGCGTTCAAGTTCCTGCTGTTCTCGGCCTCGGCCGGGATCATCGAGATCGTCTCGTTCGCCCTGCTAAACGAGCTGACCGGGTGGAGCTATTGGCCCTGCTACCTGATCGCGCTGGTGCTGAGCGTGCTGTGGAACTTCACGCTCAACCGGCGCTTTACGTTCCGCTCGGCCAACAACGTGCCGGTGGCGATGCTGAAGGTCGCGGCCTACTACGCGGTGTTCACGCCGCTGTCGACCATGCTGGGGAGCTGGCTGGCCGACGGCCTGGGCTGGAACGAGTATCTGGTCACGGCCATCAACATGGTGCTCAACTTCGTGACGGAATACCTGTACGACACCTTCGTGGTCTTCCGCGGCACAATCGACACCAACGATCTGGCGAAGAAAAAGGAAAACGAAAAAGGACTGTGAGTGTTCACAGTCCTTTTTTTAACGTGCGATCTCCGCGCTGTATGTCCATGTGTTGTGCTGATTGCGGTCAACAACAATGATTTTGTTCTCGTAGCCCATTGGTTAATCATCCTTGTGGTTTTCCATGTACTCGCGCAGGGCTGCTTTGAAAACTTTTGATGCTTCTTTTCCTTGCAGATAGTCCCAAATGTCTTTCTCCGTGTTCTTCATAACGCGGACACCATACATTTTGCTGTTTTCTTTCATCCAGTTTGCTTTTGCCTGGGATTGCTTTTTGCTTTCTATTGGCATGACACGGCCCTCCATTACGTCATTTCACGCAAAGCTCTTCCGCTTGGCGGGGCGGCGGGAGGTGAGCAGGCGCCAGAACGGGAGCAGATACAGATAGCAGGCGGCGGTCACCGCGGAGGCGGGCGCGCCGACCATGGTCAGCGGGACGCTGCAGGCGATGGACCAGGGCAGCAGGGCTGCGATCACGACGACGGAGTCCTCCAGATCCAAAGCGAGGTCCGAGCGCTCGGGATACAGCCCGCCGCAGAGCTGGGCGCAGAGCATCGTGGACAGCGACTGATTGCAGGACACGGCGCAGGCCAGCAGCGCGGTCACGGCGAGCGCGGCAAAGGAATTGGACCGTGCGGCCAGCGCGCGGATGCGCTCTCTGGCTCCGCCGAGCAGGCCGGTCTTCTCAAAGAGCCCGGAATAGGAGGCGGAGAGCAGGACGATGGCCCCGACGTTCAGCATGGAGAGGATACCGCCCCCGTCGAGCATGGCGGCGACCTCCGCGTCTGACGCGTGAAAGCCCGTGAAGGCGGCGGAGAGCAGCTCGGCCGGGGCGCGGCGCTGCACGAACAGACACAGCGGGACGGCGCAGAGGATGCTCGCGGTCATGGCGGGGCGCACCGGCACGCGCAGCAGGGACAGGATCAGGATCACCGCCGCCGGGAGAAGCGAAAGCGGGGCGAGCACGAACTCCCGCCCGAAGAGCGCGTCCAGATCCGGCGCCGCGCCGGAGGCGGAGGCGCGCAGCCCCAGAAGCGCGTAGACCGCGCAGCTGAGCAGGAAGGGGACCAGAGCGGTGCGCAGCATGCGGCGGATGTTGTCAAAGATGACCGTGCCCGTCAGCTCCGCGACCAACAGCGCGCTGGTGGACACCGGCGAGCAGCGGTCGCCGAAGTAGGCGCCGGAGAGCACGGCCCCGCCGACCAGCCGCACATCCACGCCCATGGCCGCACCCATCGCGGCGCAGACCACGCCCATCGTCGCGGTCGTGCCGAAGGAGGTCCCGGTCAGCAGCGACAGCAGGCAGTTGAGCAGAAAGCACATCAGCAGGAAGATCTCCGGGCGGATCAGCCGGGACGCACAGCAGACAAGCACGGGGATGGTCCCGGCCATGCGCCAGAGGGCGGTCATGACGCCGATGACCAGAAAGGTCAGCAGGATGTTGCGCACCGCCCGCACGCCCTCAAGTGCTGTGGACAGGAGCTCCCGCCAGGTCATGCCCCGTCTGCGGCCGTGGAGCAGAAAGAGCAGCAGACCGAAGACCAGCGCCCAGAGGATCGAAAGCTTCAGCAGAAGGCAGACGAGCAGCGCCGCGCAGAAGAGCGGAAGGACCATCTCAGCGCCTTTTCGGCTCGAGCTCGCTGCACAGCATCGCGCCGAGCACCAGCACCGCGCCGACCGCGGCGGAGAGACTCATCGGCTCGTGCAGGACGGTCAGCGAGAGGATCACCGCGACGACGGGATCGAGATAGCTCAGAAGCGCGGCGGTCTGCGCCGGGACCCGCGGGATGCTCCCGAAGTACAGAACGTAGGCAAAGCCGGTGTGCACCACGCCCACCAGCAGCAGCAGGGCGGTGACGGAGGGCGTGAAGACCAGCGCGGACACATCCTCGGTCAGCAGCACGTAGGGGAGCATCACCGCCGCCGCGACCGCAAACTGCAAAATGGTGCGGTCCTCGGCGGAGATGCCCGAGAGCGTGCGGTTGACGATGACGATGGCGGCGTAGAGCGAGGCGGCGATCAGGCCGAGCAGCAGGCCCTTCGCCCCGTGCAGGCCGGTGGACAGCACGTCCGAGACCAGCACCATCCCGAACAGGGCGATCGCCGAGCAGATCCCCTTGCGCAGCGTGATTTTCTCCCCGAAGATCACGGGGGAGAGCAGGATGACGAAGACCGGGGCCATGTAGTAGCACATCGTCGCCGCGGCGACGGAGGTGTGGTTGTAGGCTTCAAAGAGGAAGATCCAGTTGGCGCCGAGCATGACGCCGAGGATCAGCAGCTTGACAAGATTGCGGTGCACCGCGGCGCGGTCCACGCGCTGACGCCTTAAAAGGCGCAGCAGGAGCAGGAACACGAGGCCGATCGCCGCCCGCACCAGCGCCACGACGCTCGACGGGAAGGGGATGAAGCGGCGCACGACGCCGATGGTGCCGAAGATGAGCATCGAGAGGATGAGCTGGGCGCGGGGGGAGAGCAGGGTTTTCATCAAAATCGCCCCTTGTGAAAAGTTGAGTCGATTATAGCAGTTAATCAAACACGCGGCAAGAGAATAGCCCTTGCGGAAAAAGAGAAAAAGGGGTAGAATGTCCCCACGATTTTATGCAATCTGCGGGAGGGACCGCCCATGGACAAAAGCGAAATGACCGAACTGCTGCGGGACGTGGCCGAGGGGCGCGTCAGCCCCGAGGACGCCGCGCTGCGGCTTAAAATGCAGCCCTTCCGGGAGGTCGGCGGCTACGCCAGAGTCGACCTCCACCGGGGCATCCGCCAGGGCGTGCCGGAGGTCATCTACGGCTCGGGCAAGACCAAGGAGCACATCCTCGGCATCGCAAAGGCCATGCGCGAGAACGGACAGAGCACCGTGCTCATCACCCGCCTGACGCGGGAGGCCGCGGATTTTGTCGCGCGGGAGCTGCCGCTGGCATACAACGAGCTCGCCCGGACCGGCCTGATCGGCGAGCTGCCGAAGCCCTCGGGCAAGGGCCGCGTCGTGGTCGCCACCGGCGGCACCAGCGACATCCCCGTGGCCGAGGAGGCCGCCGTCACCGCCGAGGTGCTCGGCAACGAGGTCGTGCGCCTCTACGACGTCGGCGTGTCCGGCATCCATCGCCTGCTCGGCAATCTGGAGACCATCATGTCCGCCCGCGTCATCGTGGCCGTGGCCGGGATGGAGGGGGCCCTGCCCTCGGTCATCGGCGGCCTCGCCGACTGCCCGGTCATCGCCGTGCCCACCAGCGTCGGCTACGGGGCGAGCCTCGGCGGGATCGCCGCGCTGCTGTCGATGCTCAACTCCTGCGCCAGCGGCGTGTCGGTCGTCAACATCGACAACGGCTTCGGCGCGGGCTATATGGCCAGCATGATCAACCACCTCGACTGATATGGAGCTGAGAGACTTTTTCGCGGCGCATCCGCGCTGCGCGCTCGCCTTCTCGGGCGGCGTCGACTCCTCGTATCTGCTGTATGAGGGGCTTAAATGGGCGGAGTCGCTGGGCGTCTACTGCGTCAAGTCCGCCTTCCAGCCCGCATTCGAGCTGCGCGGCGCTCTGCGTCTGGCTGAGTCGCTCGGAGCCTCGGTGACGGTGCTGCAGGCCGACGTGCTCGCCTGCCCGGCGGTCGCGGCCAACCCGCCCGACCGCTGCTACCACTGCAAGAAAGTTATCCTGTCAACCATTCAGGCCGCGGCGGAGGCCGACGGCTACACGCTGCTGCTCGACGGCACCAACGCAAGCGACGACGTGGACGAGCGCCCCGGCTGGCGCGCGCTGGGGGAGGCGGGGGTCCTGTCCCCGCTGCGCCTGTGCGGCCTGACGAAGGAGACGATACGCGAGCGCTCGCGCCGGGCGGGCCTCTTTACCTGGGACAAGCCCGCCTACGCCTGCCTCGCCACGCGCGTGCGGACGGGGCAGCCCATCGACGAAAAGACGCTCTTTGCGGTCGAGGCCGCGGAGAACGCGCTGCTCTGGCTCGGCTTCACGGACTTTCGCGTCCGGACCTTCGAGGGCAGGGCGCGCCTGGAATTCACGGCGGATCAGATCGGCGAGGCCCGGGAGCGCTTTGAGACGATCCGGGCGCTGCTCGCGCCGTATTTTGCGCAGATCGAGAGCGAACTGAGGGAGAGGGAGAAGAGCAGATGAGGACCATCTATCTGGACTGCGGCATGGGCGCGGCCGGCGATATGCTGACCGCGGCGCTGCTGATGCTGCTGGCGGACGAAGAGAAGGCGCGTTTCCTGGATGCGGTCAACCTGGCGCTCGGCGGCAGGGCCGTCGTGTCCTGCGCGCCGGATTTGAAATGCGGCGTGCAGGGCCTGCATGTGACGGTCTGCATCGGCGGCGACGTGGAGGGAACGGAGCCGCGGCACCCTCACGAGCACACGAGCATCGGCGAGATCCGCGCGCTGCTCGCCGCCGCCCCGGTATCGGAGCGGGTACGCGCCGACGCCCTCGCGGTCTTCGACAGCCTCGCCGCGGCGGAGGCCGCGGTCCACGGGCAGGAGATCGAGAACATCCACTTCCACGAGCTCGGCAGCATCGACGCCGTGGCCGACGTGCTCGGCGTGTGCCTGCTGATGGAGACGCTCGCGCCGGAGCGGGTCGTCTGCTCGCCGGTCAACGTCGGCGGCGGGACGGTCAAATGCGCCCACGGCGTGCTGCCGGTCCCGGCCCCGGCCACGGAGCGCCTGCTGCGCGGCGTCCCGTACTATGAGGGCGAGATCAAGAGCGAGCTGTGCACCCCGACGGGCGCGGCCCTGCTGCGGCACTTCGCGGACCGCTTCGGGGACATGCCCCGGATGGTCGTGCAGAACACCGGCTACGGCACCGGGACGAAGGAGCTCGGACGGCTCAACGCCGTGCGCGCCGTGCTCGGCGAGGCGGAAGGAGAGACCGAGAGCCTCGTGGAGCTGGCCTGCAATCTCGACGACAGCACGGGGGAGGAGCTGGGCTTCGCGGCGGAGGAGCTCTTCGCCGCCGGGGCGCTGGACGTCTGGACGGCGCCGATCGGCATGAAGAAGGGCAGGCCCGCGGTGCTGCTGAGCTGCCTGTGCCGGGAAGAAAAGCGCGCGGAGCTGCTGGAGTGCCTGTTTCGCTGCACGACGACGCTCGGCGTGCGGGAGACGCGCTGCAGGCGTCATACGCTTGAGCGGAGCGTGGAGACGGTGGACAGCGCCTACGGAACGTTGCGCGTCAAATGTGCTCGGGGCTTCGGCGTGGAGCGCAGCAAGCCCGAGTATGAGGATCTGGCGCGGCTGGCGCGGGAAAACGGCGTGAGCCTGCGGCAGGTCAGAGACAGCATCGAGAAAAAATGAGCGCTCGCCGCCCGACCGTCAAGTCGGGCGGTTTCCGCGTCCGGAGCGAGTGTGTGAAAGGGCAAACAAGCCTTGCATCCGGCGGGCTTTTCCGCTATACTTCAAGGCAGGGAAACAGAATACAGGATGTTGTTATGTAAATTATATTATGTAAAAAGGAGCGGGCCATGACAGAAATTCAATACGATGAGAAGACCCTGAAATACCTGAACATGCTCTCCCGCATCTACCCCACGACCCAGTCGGTCTGCACCGAGATCATTAACCTGCGCGCCATTTTGAACCTGCCCAAGGGCACCGAACACTACGTCAGCGATATCCACGGCGAGTATGAGGGCTTCCGCCACATCCTGCGCAATGCCTCCGGCTCCGTGCGCCGCAAGATCGACCAGGCCCTCTCCGACTACGTCTCCACCGCCGACCGCGACGCCCTCGCCTCGCTGGTCTACTACCCGGAGCTCAAGCTCCGCGACCTGCGCCACAAGGGACTGCTCACGCGCGAGTGGTACACCATCACACTGCGCCAGCTCGTCGCCGTGTGCAAGATCACCATTTCCAAGTACACCCGCTCCAAGGTCCGCAAAATGCTGCCCAAGGACTTCGAGTACATCATCAGCGAGCTCATGACCACCGGCAGCAAGGACTTCAACAAGGAGGAGTACTTCGGCCAGATCATCGACTCCATCATCGACATCGACGCCGCCGACAAGTTCATCATCGCCATGTGCCACCTCGTGCAGGACACCGTCATCGACAAGCTCCACGTCGTCGGCGATATCTACGACCGCGGCGACAGCCCCCATCTCGTCATGGACGAGCTCGAAAAGCAGCGCTATGTCGATATCCAGTGGGGCAACCACGATATCCTGTGGATGGGCGCCGCCACCGGCAACCTCTGCTGCATCGCCAACGCCGTGCGCATCTGCCTGCGCTACAACAACTACGACTTCCTCGAGGACGGCTACGGCATCAACATGCGGCCCCTCTCGCTCTTCGCGCTCGAGACCTACGCCGACGACCCCTGCGCCCAGTTCCAGCCCAAGCTCTCCGCCGACGACGGGACCGATCCCCACAGCGTCGCCGTCATCGCGCGCATGCACAAGGCCATCAGCATCATCCAGTTCAAACTCGAGGGCCAGGCCGCCAAGGCCCACCCCGAGTATCGGATGGAGGATCGGCTGCTGCTCGACAAGCTCGACCTCGAACAGGGCACCGTCACCGTCGGCGGCGAGGTCTTCCCGCTGCTCGACACCCACTTCCCCACGGTCGACCCGAAGAACCCCTATGCCCTCACCGCCGACGAGCAGAGGGTCATCGACGGCCTGCATACCTCCTTCCTCAGCTGCGAGAAGCTCCAGCGGCATATCGACTTCCTGTACAAGAAGGGCTCGATGTACCGCTACTACAACAACGTGCTGCTCTTCCACGGCTGCATCCCCATGGAGGCCGACGGCAGCTTCACCGAGATGGAGGTTTACGGCGTCAACTGCCGCGGCCGCAGCCTCTTTGACCGCTGTGAGGAGCTCGTGCGGCAGGGGCGCTACTCCAAGGACAAGGCCAGACGCGAGCGCGGCGCCGACTTCATGTGGTACCTCTGGTGCGGCAGCAAGTCGCCGCTGTTCGGCAAGGACAAGATGGCCACCTTCGAGCGCTACTTCATCGCCGACAAGAAAACCCACAAGGAGACCTCGGACCCCTATTTCACCCTCGCCTATACGCACGAGTACTCCGAACGCGTGCTCGAGGAGTTCGGCATCACCGATCCCGAGGCCGTCATCGTCAACGGACACATCCCCGTCAAGATCAAAAAGGGCGAGAACCCCATCAAGGTCCCCGGACGCCTCGTCATCATCGACGGCGGCATGTCCAAGGCCTATCAGTCCGTCACCGGCATCGCCGGGTATACGCTGGTCTCCAACTCCCACGAGATGTACCTGTCCGAGCACGAGCCCTTCTGCTCCGTCGAGGAGACCGTGCAGAACAACCGCGACATGCAGTCGCAGATGATCCGCTTCAAAACCTACCCCGAGCGCGTCACCATCGCCGATACCGACGACGGCCGCGAGATCGCCGGGCGCATCGCGGATCTCGAAATGCTGCTCGACGCCTACCGCTCGGGCGCGGTCAAGCAGGAGAAAAAATAGCTTTGGAGAATACCATGTCTGAGCTCAACATCTGTCTGATCAACGATTCCTTCCCGCCGGAGATTGACGGAGTGGTCAACGCCGTCGTCAACTACGCCGGCATCATCACCCGGGACTACGGGAAAACGACCGTCGTCACGCCGGACAACCCCGACGCCGACGACAGCGTCTTCCCCTTCCCCGTGCTGCGCTACCCGAGCGTCGACCTGACCCGCTTCGTGGGCTACTACGCGGGATTTCCCTTCTCGCCCGAGGTGCAGAAAAGGCTCGTGGCGGAGGACTTCGACATCATCCACAGCCACTGCCCGATCACCTCGACCATGCTCGCCCGCTCCCTTCGCGACCGCATCCATGTGCCGCTCGTGATGACCTACCACACCAAGTTCGACATCGACATCGCCAACGCCGTTTCCTCCCGGCTCCTGCAGGAGGAGGCCAAGCGCCTGCTGGTCAAAAACATCTCCGCCTGCGACGAGGTCTGGACCGTCAGCCGCGGCGCGGGGGACAACCTGCGCTCCCTCGGCTACGAGGGGGAGAGCATCGTCATGCCCAACGGCGTGGACTTCCCGCTCGGCCGCGCGGAGGACAGCCTCGTCGACGAGGTGACCGCGGGCCTCGACCTGCCCGCGGGCGTGCCGGTCTTCCTCTTCGTCGGGCGCATGATGTGGTACAAGGGCATCCGCATCATCCTCGACGCGCTCAAGGCCCTGCGCGAGACCGGCGAGGACTTCCGCATGGTCTTCGTCGGCGGCGGCGGGGACCGGGATGAGATCGTCGCCTACGCGCAGGAGCTGAAGCTCTGCGACCGCACCTTCTTCGTCGAGCCCATCCACGACCGCGGCCGCATCCGCGCCTGGTACTGTCGGGCGAACCTGTTCCTCTTCCCCTCCACCTTCGACACCAACGGCCTCGTCGTACGCGAGGCGGCGGCCTGCGGCCTCGCCAGCGTCCTGATCGCGGGAAGCTGCGCGGCCGAGGACGTGACCGACGGGGAGAGCGGCTTTTTGATCGAGGAGAACGCCGAGAGCATGGCGGCGAAGCTCCGCGTGCTCTGCAAAGTGCCGGAGCGCATGCATGAGGTCGGCCTCGGCGCGCAGCGGGAGATCTACATCTCCTGGGACACGGCCGTCAAGAACGCCTGCGAGCGCTACGGCGTCGTCATCGAAAACTACCGCGCCGGGAAATACCCGAAGCCCGAAGGCCTGAGCGAGGACTTCATCCACAGCATCGCCGAGAGCATGGACGCCTACAACCTGAGCCGCGACCGCCAGCGCGCCCGCGTCCGGGAGCTGACCGAGAGCGTGCTGCGCCTGCGCGGCGAGCTGCTCTCCGGCGGCGAGCGCACCCTCAGCGAGCTGCAGAACAGCCAGGCCCGGATCCAGGCCGAATGGCAGAGCGGGCAGGCGAGGCTTCAGGCCGAGTGGCTGGAGCGCGAACAGCTCCTGCATACAAAGCTCGAAGAGCTGAGCAGGTATTGGGACAGATTTATGTAAAGAAAATTATGTAAACAATATGTGAAAACGTACGGGCATGAATGCTGCCCGTACGTTTTCTGATGCGACGGCAGACCGGTTCGGGATCGGGACTTCCGCCTCCAAGAGGAAGAGCCCTGCACGAAGCAGGGCTCTTCCTCTTGGAGGCGCCACCCGGACTTGAACCGGGGAATCGCGGATTTGCAGTCCGCT